>JARJMZ020000002.1 GCA_029335875.2 Thermoprotei archaeon
CCTAAAACCAGCCTTATCTATCATGTTGGGCTCAACAGCCGCCCACGGGGTAGCCTGTGGGTAAAGTAAAATTTCAACATTAAAGAATATCCAGAAGCGAGCGGAACCCTACTCTACCAGTATTTAAACTTCACATCACACTATATACCCAGGTGGCTATAGCCTTTGTCGGTATCATCTCTCCTCGAAGAGCTACGTAAGGATAGAAGGTTGAGGGAAGAGTTTATAAGTGAGATTATGCCAGACGTAATGTTGAGAATAGCCGTGGACAGGGACTTAAGAATATCACTGTTAAGAGCTATAGCTGGAGATGTAGCTACAAAGGAAGATTTGAGGGAATTAGAGAAGATGCTAAGAGAAGATATGAGAGACTTGGAGAGGAGGTTAAGAGAATACATAGACAAAAGAATAGATGAAGTGGACAAAGGCATAAATAAGAGAATAGATGAGATAGATAAAGGCTTGAACAAAAGAATAGATGACTTGAAAGCCTACATAGATTCAAGGTTTGAGTCTATGGATGAAAGGTTTAATGTTGTTGAAAGGAGGTTTGAAACTGTAAATGTGAGGATAGAAGGCTTAGATAAGAGGTTGGACGATTTGAATAAATATGTTAGGGTGACTCTTATAGCTATTCTTACGACCCTAATAGCGACAATATTGGTGCCTCTGGTATTGAGGGTCTTAGGGTTGATAACTTAGGAAGTTTTTCTTGCGTGTTAAGCTTCTTTTATAGTTTCTATTATTATGTCTAGTCCTTTGAATAGGAGTTCTTCTTCTATTGTTAGTGGTGGCGCTATTCTTAATGTTGATATCCCTCCTCCTATTGCTAGGACTCCTTTCTTGAATGTTTCTGTTAGGATCCTGTTAAGCTCTTCTCTGGCGGGCTTCTTTGTTTTCCTGTCTTTCACTAGTTCTATTCCTATCATGAACCCTTTTCCTCTAACTTCACCCACTATTGGTGTTTCTTTCAGCCTCTCCTCTAGATATTTTATGGCCTCTCTTCCCAGCTTGTCTACTCTCTCTATCACCCCTTCTCTCAGTATTTCTAGGGTTGCTTTTGCGGCTGCTAGGGCTATGGGGTTTCCCCCGAATGTGTTGGCGTGGCTCCCTGGGGGTAGGCTCATTATTTCTTTTCTCCCAACTATGGCTCCTAGGGGTAGGCCTGAGGCTATTGCTTTAGCTAACGCCATGACATCGGGGGTTATGTTCCAGTGTTGTATTGCGAACCATTTCCCGCTCCTCCCGAACCCTGTCTGCACCTCGTCTGCTACTAGTAGTATTCCGTGTTTTCTAGCTGTTTTCTCGAGCCCTGGGAGGAAGTTTTCTGGGGGCACTACGTAGCCGCCCTCGCCGAGTATAGGCTCGAATATTATCGATGAAACCTCGCTGGGGTCTACGAGCCTTTCAAAGACCCAGTCTTCTATGTATGCTAGAGCAGCTTCTCCACACTCTTCAGGGCTCGTAGAGTTGAAGGGGCACCTGTAAGGGTATGGGTATGGCACATGTATCACTCCAGGCAGTAGGGGGTGGAAGTGCCTTCTATGAACCGGCTTGCTCGCGGTGAGGCTCATAGCCCCATAAGTCCTCCCGTGGAAAGCCCCTATGAAAGCCACTATGTATGGCCTTGAACCTTTAAAATATCCCCTAACCACCTTAATAGAGCCTTCAACACTCTCAGCCCCACTATTAGTATAGAATACTTTAGAGTCGCTTATAGGAACTATTTCGCGAAGCTCGCGCGTATACTCGACAGCAAGCTCATAGTAGAAATCTGTAAGAGAGTAGTGTGTGAAAAGCCCAGCCTGCCCCCTAATAGCCTCAACAACCCTAGGATTAGAATGTCCGACATTAAGAACAGCTATACCAGAGTTAAAGTCTATGTAAACATTACCATCAACATCCTCAACAAGACTCCCAAACCCGCGCTTAATAACCAAAGGATACCAGCGAATAAAAGACTGCATAAGAAGCTCAGAATCACCCTCAACAACAGCCCTAGCCCTAGGCCCGGGAGGCGTAACTTTTATAACAGGAGCTTCCAACAAGATCACCAAATAGAACAAGAGCCGGGAAAACTTAAATAGTACAGCCTCCCCTAAGAGAAGGATCACAGCAACCCTCAACATTCATGATCAGAGCACTGAAACCAGCCGTTAAAAGCGATAGGGGGTTAAGGGGAAAAAGAAAGTAGAGGCTTTCTTAGGGTTAGCTTCCAGCTACGACCCTTATAGCGACCTCGTACAAGGCTACTGTGCTTCCGTCAGCGCCTGTAACCTTTAAAATGCCGTTCACCATGGGATACTGGCTGAAGGTGCCCCACTGATTGGTGAAAGTGAATGTTAAGGTTTTAGAAGTGCCTACGGGTATATTAACATTAGGAGCAGACACGGGACTGGCTGAGATGGGGGATACTATTTGAAGTGATGCTGTAGCCCCGTTTAGTGCTGCGTTTCCAGTGTTCACCACTACAACCTCTACTGTGGCATCGTTGGTCCCAGTTTTATAGGCTACTGGTTGTCCTTTTACCGATATTATTGGTGCTGTTGTCCCTCCTGTAAACAATGTTAGGTATGCTATTATTGCTGCCCCTATAGCTATCAATATTAGTGTTACTAGTATTGCTAGTACTGGGCCGCTTAAGTCTCCTCTCCTAGCTCTCAACATTTACCACCTCCACCCAATCACTACTATTATTTGTTTGGGTTCCCCTATTTAAGTTTCTCGCTAAAAGCCTTTAGTAACAACCATATAGTAGGTGTAGTACTGTGAGCCTAGAACTTGAGATAATAGAGGACTACTTGCAACATGGGACGAGAAGGTTGAGAGTAAGAGTTAGGGGGACGAAATACGTGTTAAACGTGAGGGCTGAGAGTGCTGAGGAGGCGCTAGATAAGGCGAGGAGGATGGCCGAGAAGCTTGGAATATCGGGGCTGAAGCGGGGGGGAACACGGCCCTAAAAGCCCCCAAGCTATACTAGGGCCCTTGAGGTGGAACTAGGCTGTACGCGTCGCCTCCGATCACAAAGTCAAACGTTCCCTCAGCGACGAATTCTCCGTTCTCCTTGTATACCTTTATTGTCGCATTGTTTCCCCGTTTACTCCCATAGTGAGGGGAAAACTGGGGCTCACCTTGCTTTTTCCTCGCTTTCCCCAGGCAATGCCATCACTTGGGCGGGCTTAGTGTTAATAAGCTGGTGGGGGGCCTTAAATATTGATTTTGAGTTTTCATAGCCCCAGATATTATGGTGTTCTCGAACATCTCTGAACAGCCGTGTTAGCCGGAAAATCCTCTGCTTTAGGTGGCTATCTTTATTATCTTATCTCCTAGTATGTATACTTTTCCTTTCTCTCTCTGCTCTACCTTCCATATTGGGGCTTCTCTCTTAACTCTCTCCACGGTCTCCTCTAGTGCTGGGAACACTGTTTTCCTCGACTCTCCGGAGACCGCTATTATAAGAGTCTTCTCTCCGACTTTCCTGGAGCCCACGTAATGGTATATTGCTATGCCCTTCAAACTCCACTTTGAAGCCTCCTCCTCAGCTATCCTCCTGAGGGTTTTTAACGTTAACTCCCCCGCATGCTCGTATTGTAAGCCTAAGACTTTCTCTCCCTCGTTTAAGCCTTTAACGTAGCCTACGAACACCGCTATGGTCCCCTCCTTTGGGAGCCTAGCTTCCAACTCTTCCAGGCTGAAGTCTTCCCCCGGCTCCAGTATGCCCACTTCTATGTGGGAGCCCCCTGCTGGGGGAGGCATTATGTGGATTACGCTCGACTTGAGGGGGCTTTCTTCGGAGAGTCTTGAGCCATCCTCATCCAATATTAGGAGCGAGCCCCCAATAGCTTCGAGGGCTCTCTTAAACCCGCCATAATTCTCTAGGGCTTTGATGAGCTCCGAGACTCTGGAGCCTTCTGGGAGCTCTATGAGGAGCTCCTGGGAGCCTATGGAGTCTTTGAGGAGGGAGTATAGTCTTACTTTCACGATCAAACCCCAACGCCTCGATGGATTATCATGGGCTCTAGGGTTTAAAGCTTTAAACTCATATCTTCTTAACGCTCTCCCTAGACTTAAGCCTCGTTTCAAGCTCTTTTACAAGCTCCTTTGACTGTGTCTCCACGCATTCCAGGCTTACTCTCTCGAATAATAGTTTGTAGAACCTGTAGGCGCACCTTCTACTGTGGAATGTTAGGGTGAGGCCTCCCCGCCTCACTATGACTCCTTGACCTTCAGGTATGCTCCTACCGCACACTATACACCTGTAGGCTGCGGGCACCCTACACACCTTAGCCTTCAGGGTTTTTAGTGCGTTTATTAATATAAACTCCAACATGCTCAATTATTATGTATTGGGAGTGTTTTGAGGGAGAAGTTTAGGAGGATAGTGGTGCTCTCAGGGGTTACTGGGGTAGAGGTGGGGAGCCTCCTTGAGGTTGCAGCGAGGGAGTTTAAAGTTCCAGTTTTAAAGTTTGAGGAGTTCCTTGAAGAGGCCTTCCACGCCCCCATTTACGAGGCTGTGGAGATGCTCCTAGTTTCAAGGTCTACGGCCCTAGCTAGGTTTAAGGCCGCCCTAGACAGGATGCTTAGGGATCTCGAGGCTACTAAGGCTGTTGTAGGGGTACACCTCACATATTATAGGAGGAGGCATATAATACCTAACCCAGCCATATGGGATCTAGTGTCCGCCGCCGGCGAGGTTCAAGCGATACTTTACGTTGAAGACTATTACCACGCCCTACACAGGCTCGCCGAGAGGGTTAGGAGGGGGAGGACTCCCGGAGCTTTCACAGGGCAGCCCCTAGACCCCCTGGGATACCTTTACTGGAGGGCTTCAGACTTTAACATGGCCTCCCTCCTCGAGTACAGGGGTAATGTGAGGGTTGTGGTTTACGGTTTAAAGCATACTCTCGAGGGGCATAAGAGGCTCCTAGCCCACGCCCTCGGGGAGCCTTATGGGGGTGTGGCTAGGTTCAGGTCAGCCTATGTCTCCCACCCTATAACTAAGGTTAGGGCTAGAGCCTTGGAAGCCGGGGAGGGCTTGTGGGGGTTTCAGGATAGTGTTGACATTGAAATGTTTAAGGAGAGGCTTGAAGCCAGGTGTAGGAACATCATAGTCTACAGCCCCACTACAATAGACGAGCTTATAACAGGGGCTGAGGAGGAGCTCAAGACCGTTATAGAGAAGGGGGATAGATGGCCCCACCCCTCAGACACGCCCCACAGCTACGAGTACCCCATAAACCTGGCCTCCCAAGCTTTCAACGAAATACTATACCCGGTTGATAAGACAGTGCTCAACAAAGGCTACATGGAAGCCCTGAAATCAGCCATAGAAACGCAGATAGAGAGCAGGGACCTAGCATACGTAAACCAGGCGGACATCATAGTAGCGTACAAGCCTACAATGTACGGGGAGCAGCACGTAGGGGTTGAGACCGAGATAGATATGGCCCACGCCCTCTCAAAAACAGTATACTCTATAATACCCGAGGAAAAGGGCCTGCCAGCCCACCCCATGAAAAGATACGGGCTGAAACTAGGGGATGAAGACGCCCTCTACTCAACCCTAAAATGTGGATAAAAAAAGGTGGGAGTAGTGTTTAGAGTTTGCGGAGACCCCAGAGCTTCCTAGCTAGAACTTTAACCCCCGCGCTCACACCGTCAAGTATCTTCGGGTTGAGCTTCATCCTAACCCTCTTGGGGGGAGGGCTTATCTTACTCAGATCCTCGCTCAGGCTGAGGAGGTGGCTTAGCACAGTCTTAGCCCCAACATACTTCTCGGTCACGAAAGCCTCGAACAGGGGCTTCCAGGCTGAGGGATCCCTGGCTCTCCTAACGAGTATTATGTAGCCGCCCACTACAGGGCCTATTTCAGGCTTGATCCTATAAGCTGTCATTACAGCAGTCTTAGCCTCAGCCTCCACATAGCCGTGCCTCCTCAAAACGTCAACCATAGCCTCAAACAACTCTCTAACGCCGCCCCCTCCAACCCTAACCAGAGTAGCCTCCCTAGCCTCGGGAGTTGAAACCCTCAACTGAAGAGAAGGCCCCCTAGCAGTACTCCTTAACACCAGCCTATACTGCCTAGCTTCAGACACTGGAAAACACCAGGATATTCAGGATCAGAATAAGCTTAAATATCTCTATTAAAACATGCCCATCAAAACGGGGGGAGAAGCTTAAAAGGAGCAGGCCAAGACCACCCCCATAACGCTAGTTTCCCCCTATTTGAGGGCTTTATGGGCTCGCGTGCTGTTGAAGGGGGCCCAGGTTTTAAACTTTATGCTAGCTGGGGGCTGTTCTGGGCTCTACTTTAATAAACCCTGGGGGAGACTTGAACCGTGAGGGTTAGGCTATGGTGTCAGCGAGGCTGCTGGGTCTAGCCCTTACCATAATCGGGACCCTGGGGGGAGTTGTTTACGCGTACCTCATCCTATATACTAGCCTGGAAACTTCAATATTAATATTAAGGTTTACGGCGGCGGCCATAGCGCTGTTAATTGGGGCTTTGATAGCTGGGGTGGGCATAGCTCTAATATTAGGCTGGAGGGAGTTCGAAGAGTCTAAAGCGAGGCGGAAAGAGGGGCTGGAAAGATGAGCCTCCACCCATGCCGGGGCTTTTCCACGGCAACCTTTTAATGTTTAGAAGGGCCATGTCTCCATATTATATGAGGCTTCCCAGAATAGGATCTCGTATTTTAAAGCTAGCTTGAAGAAGGGCCACAGGCTCTCCGGGCTCCTGCCTGAAGAGTCGAGAGCCTCTCTTAAAACCGAGACTAGATTCCTGTATGGTTCGCTGAGATATGTTGACGCCCAATTCCTGTAAACTTCAACAGTGTTTCTTTCAAGCTTGCTCTCGTGCGCCCCCGCTATATCCATGTAGGTCCACATGCATGGGAGGACGCTCGCCAAACCCTCATAAAACCCTTCCTGGTAGGCTGTTGCTTTTAGGAAGTTCATGTAGGCTACATTAGTGGGGTTAGGCTCTATCCTCTCAGCATCTAGGAGGCTGAGCCCCACCATTGATAGTAGCTTTTTATAGTTCTCGAGCTCCCCAGTCACCGTTCCATATGCTAGCTCCAGGGCGACCCTCGCCAGGTCTAGGTTCGGGGCTTTAGCTGCTAGTATGCTTAGAGTTTTAACCATGCCTACGAGATAGTTATAATCTTGGAGCAGGTAGTATTTAAACTTCTCGAGCGGCAGGGTGCCAGAGTATAGTTCAACGACGAAGGGGTGGTTTAAATCTTTAACCCACAAGTCCTCAGCTCTGGCTCTTAGGATTTCGCTAGCCCTCATGGGAGGGCACCATTAAAATTTAGAGTAAACCTCCTATTATGCGTTTAAATAACCATGTTATATTAAGCTGTGTGGGAAACCGGAATACTCCTACTCAAGTGTTTTCCTGCTAGAGTCGCTTCCTCTAATTTTGGGTTAAGGCTTCCACCTGCTTAGCTGGTAGCTGCTGAGTGTTACGCTTATAGAGCTTAGGGCCATGGCTGCAGCGGCCATCTCAGGTCTAAGTGTTAGCCCTATTGGTGCTAGTATTCCAGCCGCTATGGGGACTAGGGTTATGTTATATATGAAGGCCCAGAATAGGTTGAAGTATATTCTCCTCTTAACCCTCCTGGCTACCCTGATTATTAGGGGCACCTTCCTCAGGTCGCCATGCACTAGTATTATGTCCCCGGCTTCTTTGCTCACATCAGCCCCCGTGCCCACGGCTACCCCCACGTCTGCCTTAGATATGCTTGGGGCATCGTTAACCCCGTCGCCCACCATCATAACTTTGAACCCCCTCTTCTGGAGCTCCCTTATTATGTCGCTTTTAGCTTCAGGGTCTAGTTCCGCGTACACCTCGTCTACGCCTACTCTGGCGACTATTGTCTTAGCTGTCTCGATCCTATCTCCCGTTAGCATGACCACTTTCAACCCCAGCTTTTTAAGCTCCCCTATAGCCTCCACGGAGCCTTCCTTAACCTTGTCAGCTATACCTATGACCCCGGCTAGTCTAGATGATCTAGACACGTATACCACTGTAACCCCCTCCCCCATGAGCTTTAAAACCTCCCCGCTCAGGGGTTCAACGTCTTCTACTTCAAGCCCCTTCATCAGCTTAGCGTTCCCCACCCCAACAGTCTCCCCTTTGACCGTGGCTATGACCCCCATACCTACTAGGGGCTCGAAGCTCTCAGGATCTCCAGGGTATGAGCCGGCTCTAGCCCTATATTCTTCAACTATAGCTTTAGCTATAGGGTGCTCGCTCCACTTCTCAGCAGTAGCCGCCAGCTCTAGGACTTCAGCCTCGCTAAAGCCCGGGGCGGGCACTATAGACACTACGCTGGGCCTCCCAACAGTTATGGTCCCAGTCTTATCGAGGGCTATAACGTCAACGCCCCCAGCCCTCTCTAGGGCCACAACATTCCTCACTATTACACCCCCACGGGCAGCCACGTTAACCCCAGCAACCACAGCTGTGGGGGTTGCGAGGCCCAGGCCGCAGGGGCAGGCTACTAGGAGCACTGAGGCCATGAATACTAGAGAAGTCTCCAGGCCCGCCCCAGCAATGATATACCATGTTGTGAAAGTCGCTAGGGCAATAAATATCATTATCCACGTGAACCACCCAGCTATCCTGTCGACAACCCTCTGTATCCCGAGTTTCCCAGCTTGAGCCTGGGATACTAGCCTCGCTATCTGGGCTAGGGTAGTCTCGCCCCCAACCCTCGTAGCTATAACGTGAAGCCACCCCCCCGTAACTACTGAGCCGGCGTAAACAGGATCCCTCTCCCCCTTCTCCCTAGGTATGGGCTCCCCTGTGAAAGCGCTCTCATCAACATAGGCTTTGCCCTTAACAATTATGCCGTCGACAGGGATCTTCTCACCCTGCCTAACCACTACAATATCGCCAACCCTCACATCGCTAACTCTAACTTTAACCTCCCTCCCCCACCGTAGCACGCTAGCCTCCTGGGGCTGCATCTCCGCTAGTTTCCTGACAGCCTCCCCGGCCCCCTGTTTAACCCTAGCCTCAATATATCTCCCCGCGAGCACGAAAGCTATTATGAGCACCGCAGCCTCATAGTAAACATCCCCCCCTATAAGGCCTAGCGTCACAGCGACACTGTAAACGTATATTGACCCAGTACCTAGGGCTACAAGAGTATCCATGTTAGCAACCCTGTTCCTCAAAGCCCTGTAAGCTCCAATGAAAAACCTCCTCCCAGGTATGAAGAGGACTATGGTTGACCCGAGGAGCCCTAACAAGGTGAAAACAGTCCCAGGGACTAGGCGGAGGGTCATATGGTCTATGAATAGGATTAGGAGGGCGAAGCCCACAGCCAGGGATATGATTGTCCACCTGAGCATAGAAGATAACTCTACCCTACCGAAATCCTCAAACTTAACCTCGGAAGCTATAGAGGCCTTATAGCCCGCCTCCTCCAACGCTCTCACAATACTCGGGGCGTCCACAGTCTCCGGGTTAACGTACACTATAACAACCTTGTTTAGGTGGGAGGCGCTCACATCTATAACACCGGGGAGGCTCCTAAGCTTAGACTCAACTATAGACTCATCATCTATAGACACCATATTGTCAACACTAACAGTAACCTCCCTCTTATAAACATCGTAGCCCACGCTCCTAACAGCCTTAACTATATCCTTAAGGTGAACTCTAGAAGGATCATAGGTTACAACAGCCTCGCTCGAGGCCAAATTAGCCTGAACACTAGCTACACCCCTAAGACCCTTAACTACATTCTCAATAGTTAGAACGCACGTAGCACAATGCATACCCACGATCTTAAGCCTCTCACTAACCAGGTTACCGCTCATCCCAGCAGCCTCCCACACTATACTAGAATGCAACAAAGGTCTTAGCTTCCGACTCCTTATTAAACACTACAAATATATGTGAGCTCTACTCGCTCGGGTGATGGCCTAGGGGCCCGTGGATCAAGTAGCGCTCGGGGTCTTTCTCGAAACTCCTCCTGCAAAGGTCGCTGCAGAAATAGTAGACCTTACCCTTATAAACTGTCTTAAACCTTGTAGTTGTTGAAACCTCCATGCCGCACACGGGGTCCATGGGCATTGAAGCCACCATTCCCTAGTGTTTATGACCGCCTCTCTCAACATACTTCACATAGTACTCCGGGTCACTCTTAAACTCCTCAAGGCAATCTTCACAGCAGAAGTAGTATGTCTTACCCTTATAGCTAATCCTATACGGGGATGTCTCCGGGACCTCCATGCCACATACAGGGTCCACAGGCATTACTCAGCGCTTCTACAAAACTTGAACTTTAAATTTTAAAAACACGTATATATACGGGGCCCCTTCTAGCCCGTTTCCCCCATGTGGGTTCATCTTATTATTCCTGTTAGGTATTTGTGTATGCTTTGGGCGGCGTCTAAGCCTGATTTTAGAGCCGGGCCTATGAGGCTTGGGCCGTGTTTTACGTCGCCTGCCGCGAATACTTTTGGTCTCGTGGTTTTGAAGTGCTCGTCTACTTTTATAGTCCCGTCCGGGTTGAGTTCTATTCCGTGTTCTCCTTTTTCGAAGGGTGGTGTCGGCTCTTCCCCTATTGCTTTGAATACTATGTTGAATTCTTCCTCGAACTCTGAGCCTTCTATGGGGGCTGGTTTGGGCCTCTTCTCTCCAGGCTCTTTCACTAGTTTCATCCTTATGAATTTCACTATTTTCCTGCCTCCTTTCTCATAGAATAGTGTTGGCTGCGTGAGCTCCCAGACCTCTACTCCCAGTTTCTCTATCCTATCGAACTCTGACAGCCTCATTGGGGCTAATTCTCTAGTCCTCCTATAGCTTAGGATCACTTTTGAGACTTCCCCTTTAAACTCAGGATATGTTAAGGTTACCGTCGCCACGTCGGCCGCCGTAAGGCCGGCCCCTATTATTAAAACCCTCTCCTGGGGTCTCTCAACCTCACTCCACGGTATGTAGCCGTAGCGGGCCATGTGAACCCTAACTATCCAGTGGGCGGCTTCAACAACCCATGGGAGGTCTTCGCCTTCAACGCCGAGCCTCCTAGACCTCCAAGTCCCCGTAGCTATGAGTACGGCGTCGAAGCCCTCCACGATCTTCTCTAAGGTTATGTCTTTGCCGACTTTAGTGTTAAAAACAAACCTAACCCCGGCGTCCATGAGCTCCCTGACTGAAGCTCTAATCCTATTCTTATCAATCCTATCATCGGGGATCCCGAAGAACATCATACCCCCGGCTTCAGGCATCATGTCGAAGACTACAACATCGTGGCCATAGCATTTGAGAACCCCGGCAGCCCCTAGCCCCGCGGGGCCCGCTCCTATAATTGCTACTCTCCTACCTGTAGGCGCCGGTATATCCCTACATCTCAGGAACTTCACTTAAAACACCCGAGATCAATATTTATTAGTGTAGTATATTATATTTAACGTTTCTTAGTTTGAGGATTAACTGTGGGCTTAACATTTAGAGTATTTCTGATAAACCTAAACTTTCCATGTACTCCTCAACTATCGTTATGTGAGGCTTTAACATTTCTAAAACCTCCCTAGCCTCATCCCCCCCTAAAACCCTCCTCCCAGACCAGAAACCCCTCATAGACTCCCACCTCGGTATAACGTGGACGTGGAAGTGGTATATTACCTGGCCTGCGGCGCCCCCAGAATTCGCTACAACATTAACGCCGGGAGCCTTAAGCTCAACCCTATAAACCTTAGCCAGAGCTGACGCTGTAATCCAGACCCTCGCCAGAACACTTGGAGGAGCGTCCTGAACCCCCTCATGGTGCTCTTCGCTCAGCACGAGCAGGTGGCCTTTACTAACAGGGTACTTGTCAAGTATGACGGCGACGCCGTTACCCCTATAAAGGATGTAACCCTCCTCAAGCCCCTGGAGTATCCTGCAAAACACGCACTCCAACATTAAACCCCCAATAACATTTAATGAGACCACTATTTATATTTCTATAAGCATCCACGGCGGAAATGCGGGTAAATAGGGGTGGCTAAAGCGTTTAAGCACGTAAAGCTTAAACAGGTGAAGACTCCCGGATCACATGGGTTCCAGAGCTTGGTGTAGGGTGTTGTTTACCTTTGGAGGGATCTCGAGGGCTTTCGAGGTCTTATGAGGGCCTCCTGTTCTCAGGGTTCGTGGGGCCTGAGGAGGCCTCTTCGATCCACGTTGGGGAGCCTGTGGAGTGTTTTAGGAGGGGCCTCCTATACTCCGTGTATATATGCGCGGGTCCCGGGGGCTTCGTGGCCGTTAAAGACTATAGGGTTTCCTCGCTTAAGTGGATCCCCGCTTTCATAGCTGCAGCCCCTACAGTCAGGTATAGGAGGGACCCCAAGCTCAGGGCGCTCTCCGAGCTCTACTATTCTAGGCTGCTTAGGATGGTGGTTAACACTCCAAGGATACTCTCGGCGCACCTGTGGGAGCGTGGGGCTCTAACAGTTAGAGAGTATGTGCCCGGGGTTTCCGTGCTAGACTCTAGAGATCCCAGGGCCTGGAGGATGGCGGGTAAGGCCCTGGCGAGGATACATTCTGAAGGCTACGCCCTGGGGGACGCGAACCCCGGCAACTTCATAGTGAGCGGCAGCTCTATAACTCTAGTAGACATGGAGCAGGCTAGGCCCTCGGATCCCACGAGCATAGCATGGGATATTATTACTGTAATAGCGTATACACACCTAACAAGAGCTAAAGGCACTTATCTAAACGAGCTAATAGAAACATACGTGGGAGAAGGGGCCCCAACACGGGAGGCTATAAGAGAACTGGGGAAACTAAAATACTGGACTCCATACCTACTAATGCCACATAAAATAGTGGAAGCCCTGAAAATAACCGCAAACCTCAACAGGTAGAGCTATACGAGTAGCGGCACAGCTACCTCCCCGCTCCCCGGGCAGCCGGCTGTAGAGGGTCCTCCAGTATATGGTTCCGCGCTATTTTACCCCCCAATATTTTAACCCCCTCCAATTCTAGGAGCCTCCTCTTCACCCGGGCGCCCCCTCCAGTGTACCCTTTTAAGTCTCCTCTAGAGCCCACAACCCTATGACACGGTATTATTATTGGGTTTTCGTTCGCCGCCAGTATTTTACCCACGAGCCTCGGGCTCACGCCCAGTAGTTTCGCTATAACCCCGTAAGTTGTAACCTTGCCTGGCGGCACTATGCTTGCTAGCGTGTAGACCGCTTCTTCATAGTCTTCTAGTTTCGCCCTCCTTACCGTACCCTCCTCTAAGACTATTAGGGGCACTAGTTTCGCCCCCACTATCTAGGTGCCCGAGCCCCGGCTTAGGGGCCCTGCGAGGCCTCGCGGACCTCACGGAGCCCCTAACGCGGGCTCGGGCAATTTAATCTATTGTTGTCCCAGCCTTATTAGCTTTAACTTTCTCGGGGCTTTCAGGGAGGTTGTTGTGGGGGGCCTTGAGCGTTATGGGAATTCATGTTGGAGTGTGATGGTCTTATCCGGGTGTTACTCGCTGTTATTCCTCTAACGTTTGGGGTTTCTCTAAGATAGTTTCGGGGTTGTATGGTTAAATACTCTGGGGGGTGTGTGGTTGGTGGTTGTGGATATAGTTAAGAGGATTGTCTCAGGCATGCCTCGGGGGGTTAAGCCTAGAGTTTTCCCCGATGATGGGGTAGACTTCGACGACATAGTTGCTAGGCTTCACATGGCTAAAATGGAGGTTGACAGCCTCAAAGAGCATCTCGTCAGGGATATTGAGGGCCACTATGACTCTATGCTCTCAGCTGCTAGGAGGGGCGATAGTGAGAGCCTAGAGCTTATGGCGGCCGAGGTTGTCCTTAAGAGGAAGATACTGGCTTCCGTGATAACTTATAGTAAACTGTTAGCCCTGGCAATACAGAGGATAAACGATGCTAGGAACATTGAAACCCTAGTTAAGGTGCTCACACCCTTAGAATACGTCATGAGGGCTGCAGGGGACTATTTAACGGCAGTGAGCCCTGAGACTGCGGCTAGGCTGAACAGTGTCATAGAGGCTACTGAAAGGGTTATAAGGAGCACTGATATAACAGCATCATACATCCCGGCAGCCAGGCTAGACCTAGACCCTGAGGTTAGACAGGAGATAGCTAGGGTTGTGGCTGAAGCTAATAGGGAGAGCGAGATGTTAACCTCCAACCGTGTTAAAACCGTGAGCCTCGAGGATAGGCTTTTAGAGCACATAAAGAGTAGGGGGGCGGTAATAAACGTGGGGAAAGCGGCGAAAGAGCTTAACGCCACACCTGAAGAAGTCAGGGAGGCCTTAAAATCCCTTGAGGCTAAGGGGTTGATAAAACTATATAGGAGGGAGGCCGAGGCCTCAACCTCCTAAATACATTTTAAAACAAGTTTTTTACACTGGGAGGGCTAAACTTTGGGGAGCCCGGCTGTAGCCTATCTTGAGAACGCAGCTAGGAAATACGCTCTAGCAGCCGCCAAGGCTGAGAGGGAAGGGGACTATGAGAACGCCCTCACAAACTTGAGGAGGGCTGTGGACATCCTCGAGGATATAGTTAAAAACTACCCAGAACACCCCCTCACAAGCCTGTACAAAAGGCTGCTAGCCCAGTATAAGAGGAAGGTGAAAGACCTGGAGGGGAAAGTCAAGCTACAGCCGGCAACCCCTGAGGAGGAAGAATATATTGTGGAGACTAGGGATCAAAGCGGGGAAGACGACCTTGACAAAATGCTGCCACCATTCGTGGTCAAGGTTAAGCCGGAGTTCACTTTCGAAGACATAGCGGGCTTGGAGCACGCTAAGAGCGCGATGATGGAGACAATAGTCTACCCTATAAAGAGGCCCGACCTCTTCCCCCTAGGATGGCATCGTGGAATCCTCCTCTTCGGCCCCCCAGGCACAGGTAAGACAATGCTGGCGGGGGCTGTAGCTAGGGAGGCCGGGGCAGAGCTCCTCCACGCAGACGCGGCTAGCATAATGAGTAAGTGGCTTGGGGAGGGAGAGAAGAACGTTAAGAGGCTATTCGCATACGCTAGGGAAAGGGCTTCCAGGGGGGTCCCGGTTATAGTGTTTATAGATGAGGTGGACGCCCTCCTAGGAGTATACTCTACTGAAGTGGGCGGGGAGGCTAGAGTTAGAAACCAGTTCCTCAAGGAGATGGATGGCATACTAGATAAAAACCTCAAAATACACATGTTCGTTCTAGGAGCGTCTAACAAGCCGTGGAAGCTTGACGAGGCGTTCCTCAGAAGGTTCCAGAAGAGGGTGTACGTGCCGCTACCCGACAAGAAATCCAGAAAACAACTCCTAGAACTCTTAACGAAAAAATTAAAACTAGATGAAAACGTAAACCTGGAAGAACTCGCGGAAACACTAGAAGGATACTCGGGAAGCGACATAAAAGACATAGTACAAGACGCGTACATGAGGACAGTAAGAGAACTGTTCGAGAAGGGGGGCACAGGGGAGCCCAGAAAAGTCTCAATGGAAGACTTTAAAGCAGTCATAGCGAAGAGGAGGCCGAGCGTTGACCCAACGCTAGTGGCGAAGTTTGAAGAGTGGGCCTCGAAGTTCGGGGCTCTTTAAACCCTAGGGTCTATACGTGTGTGATAATTCTTTTCCGTGTTTCAGCGGGCCACTTTTACCTGGGTTTCCCGGGTTTAAACGCTATTACCCCTTGCGCTCTACGGTCGTAGCCTTTTACCTGGAATCCTGCTTGTTTTAGTCTTGAGGCTATTTTCGCCGGCGTGTTTGCTCCCCGGGTTCTCCCGGGTTCCCCCGTGTAATGGTATAGTTTTCCTCCCGGTTCTAGTAGCTTGTAGAGTTTCCTGTGTATTTCTATGCTGTATAGTTCTCCCGTTGACTTGGAGAGCCTTGGGGGGTCGTGTATTATGTGTGTGTAGCTTTCTTCTTCAAGCTCTTCGAGGACTTCGAGGGCATCCCCTAAGATTAGCCTAATCTTTTCGCTTGAGAGCTCCGAGCTCCAGGGGTTCAACTCGGCCATTGAGAGCACGTTCTCATCCACCTCTATAGTGTGAACCTCCGAGGCCCCCATGCGGAGGGCGTTTATAGCAGTGTAGCCTAGCCCAGTACACACATCTAGAACCCTAGAGCCCCGCTTCACACTCAAAACCCCAACCTTAAGCCTAGCATCCTCCCAGGGGGTCACATCTTCAACCCTGTGCATGTGGATCCCGTCGATCTCAAGGGTTGGAGCACCCCCGGGAACGTTCACAAGCTTATAAAACCTCCCCCACCACATTTCAGCCCTAACAAACCCTAAACCCTCAACATAAACCAGTATACTCCTAGGGTCAACGCCCCTAGAAACCTCCAGGAGATCGTCAACACTGAAAAACCTAGACCCAAAACGGAAACCGCAAACACCACCCTCAACCTCAACCCTAACCTTACTAAGACCAAGATTAACACTAGCGAGAGAACCGCAAGCCCCAACCAAACCCCTAACCTCTTCAAAAGACAGGGCGACAGTAAACCTAGGCTCAAACACGTAAAACTCCAAACCCGACCCCGAATCCACCAAACAATAGCCAGCCAACACCTAAAACCCTTCAAACACAAGGGGCGGCCCAAGAACCCTCAAAGGAAAGCCTCTAAAACCCCTGGAAAACAAGAGGATAGAGTATACCAGAAGCCCGGAAACATGCCCCCCACAACCCCCAGCCAGTCCCCCGAAGAAGCAATAGCCATGTAAACATTTAAATACCCCCAGAGCCGGAGCTTAGAAATGAAAAAGAGGGAGGGGCTGCAAATGACGGCAAAGAAGAGATGGGAGGAAGAGGAAGAAGAGGAGGAATGGGAAGAAGAGTTTGACGAAGAAGAGGAGGAATGGGAGGAGGAAGAGGAAGAATTCTGGGAGGAGGAAGAAGAGGAAGAGTGGGAAGAGGAGGAAGAGTAGCGGGCTAGGCTCAGCCAACCTCTTCAGTATTCAAATAGGATTTTTGACGCTGGAGTTGTTCTTTCAAGCGTTCTAGGGGGTTTAACTACTTCTAGTAGCTCTCCTCTTAGGTCGAAGAAAGTGTTTTCTTTTACGGCTACTAGGGCTTTCGAGCCTAGGATGTTCTCTTCGTGTTCTAACACTACTGGAATGTAGTTGTATGTTCTCCCTGTTAGGCTCCCTTTTCTGAACCCTTCCTCTGTGACTAGGACTTCTAGTGTTTTTCCCCTGTATTTGGACATTATCTTGTATCCTATTTCCTCCACTATTTTACCTAGTTTCTTGCTTCTCTCTTTTTTGACCCAGTCTGGTATTTGAGGCATTGCTGCCGCTCTCGTGTGGGGTCTTATGCTGTATTGTGCTAGGTGGACTTTCTCGAATTTGAGTTCTTCTACTAGTTTCACAGTGTTTTGGAATGCTTCCTCGTCTTCTCCCGGGTGCCCTACTATTATGTCTGTGGCTATCATAGCCTCCGGGTATGAGGTTTTTATCTTATAGTGTATCTTCTTGTAATCGTCTACGGTGTACTTCCTGTTCATTATCCTCAGTACTTCATCGTCGCCGCTCTGGACGGGTATGTGGAAATACTTGTAAACCCTGGGGTCCCTGTAGGATTCTATAAGGTCGTCAAGTATTTCGGAGGCCAGCTCCGGGGTCATCATTCCAACCCTAACCATGTAATCCCCCTCAACTTTATCCAGAATAGCGTTAACGAGGTCTGCGAGCGTAGGCCTCCCTGGAAGGTCTACCCCGTAGGCTGCAGTGTCTAGGCCAGTAAGCCTCACCTCAACAACCCCCATGGAGACGAGCTTGCCCACAACGTCGACTATGAGCCTTGGGGGGTAGCTCTTAACGTTCCTCCTAGCTATCTTAGTTATGCAGAAACTACAATCCCCAAGACACCCCTCCTGAACCATTATAGTAGCAGTTACACCTGAAGGTCTAAGGGTGGGGAGTGTGCTCGTATCCCTAGAGCCGTCGAGAGCCTGAAGCCTCGAGCCCCCCTCCAGGGCTTTGAAAGCCTCCACAACCCTGTGGACGTTCTGGGGCGATAGGAGGCTGGCCCCGGGAGCTAGCCTTGAAACTAGGCCGGGCCTAGCTTTAACAAGGCAACCTGCAACTATATACTTCCTATTCGGGTATTTACTTTTTAATTCTAGGAGCCTCTCGCTAATCCTCTGTTCAGTGTCGAGCCTCACAGCGCAAGTATTTACTAAAACATACTCAGCTTCATCAACACTCTCAACCCTAACATAGCCCGCCTCCGAGAGCTTCGCCTCCATCAGCGAGCTGTCGAACTCCGCTAGGGAGCAGCCGTAAGTCTCAATATAATAACTGCCCCTCCCCAAAACACTCCCCGCCTTTAGAGGGGTGTGTTTAAAGCTTAAACCCTTAAAGGCTTAGACGGGTAAACATTTAAAGTGGTTCCACGTGGCGGGTTTCAAAGGCAGGGATGTAATATCAATACTAGACTTCACCAGGGGGGAGCTGGAGGAGCTTTTCGAGGAGGCCGACGAGATCCTGAATAAGGGCGTTAAAGGCAGGCCGCTGGAGGGTAAAGTATTAGCGCTAGCGTTCTTCGAGCCCTCAACAAGGACTAGGATGAGCTTCGAAACAGCAATGAAAAGGCTCGGGGGCGAAACGATAGGGTTCACGAGCGAGGAGGCTATAAGCGTGGCTAAGGGGGAGAGCTTCAAAGACACCATAATAATGCTAGACTCCTACTCCGACGCTATAGTAGTAAGGCACAAGTATGACGGGGCCGCAAAACTAGCAGCAGACATAGCGGAGAACCCCGTAATAAACGCTGGAGACGGGAAACAACACCACCCAACACAAGCAATGCTAGACATATACACAATAATAAAACTCAAGGGGGGAGTAGATGGGCTAACAATAGGAGTCCTAGGAGACCTAAAATACGGGAGGGCTGCATCAAGCTTCATACTAGCACTAACACACTACAAACCCAAAAAAATATACCTAATATCGCCACAACAACTAAGAGCAAGAAGAGAAATACTGGAAGAAGCCCGAAAAAGAAACCTACCATACAAAGAAGAAGAAAACCTAGAAGAAGCCCTACCAGAACTAGACATACTATACGTGACAAGAATACAAAAAGAGAGAATACCAGACCCAGAAGAATACGAGAAAATAAAAGGAAGCTACAGAATAACACTAGAACAAATACAGAAAAAAGCAAACAAAAACCTCAAAATACTACACCCACTACCAAAAACAGACGAAATAGACCCAAAAATAGACGAAACACCACACGCAGCATACTACAAACAAGCAAAACTAGGAATACCACTAAGAATGGCATTACTAAAGAAAATCCTAGAAGAAAAATGAGAGAAATGAATAGACCCTTAAAAACCTCAATCCAACAAAAAAGAAACAACAAAAACAAACACAATCTACAAAATAGAAAAGCGCGAAAATCACATGACAGTAAAAGAGGGGGTCACACGCATATGACCATCAAGAGGTGAAAGTGAGATGAAGTTAACACTATACAGGCTAACCCCCGTAGCCCTCAGGCTCATACCCATAATATTAGCCTTCATACTGTTAACCCTCGGGGCTGCGGAGGCCGGCGGGCCTAAGGGACCCCCGGACTGGGACCCGTTCTAGGCGTGCTAGCGTTAAGGCTTTTTCTCCGACTTAACATGTCTAGTATTTCTCTAACATAATCCTCACCCATACTCTCTTTCAACCTATCTATATAAGTATTCGTATCCCACTCGTACACATAACCTTTATATGGCGACATGAACCTGGGGCTAGACATTTTCTCCAACGTTATTAAGGCTGCGTATTTGAACTCCCACCCCCTCTTCCTAAAGTCGAAATTCCTATACGGGAAATACTGCCTTAAAACTATGCTGTCCAGAGTTGCCACTGTCACTCTAATAGAGTCTATTGAGCACAGCTCTTCAATCGAGCTCATCAAGTCTCCCAGCCTTCCTTTAAATACCCCTCCCAATACTACGAATAGTTCCCCCTCTCTAGCCTTACCTATGTTTACTGCATATGGGTATGTTGCCAATATTTTAGCCATGTGTGTTACACATTTCTGGCTTGTCGTTATAGTCATGTATAAACTTAGGGAGTTCCTATCCAGGAACATTACTCTTGAGCCTCTTAGCGCTGAGATTACGTGTTTTAGGTGTAGCTCTGCTTTTCTCCTTGGCTTTGGTATTCCTGCTCGTGACAACTGTTCTGTTATTACTTGTAATGCGTATGCTGCGTGTGCTTCGAACTGCGCTATTAGTTCTAAGTCTATGTTGTCTCTTATCACTTGCCCTTCCCTCTCTGTGAAGGATACTAGTC
>JARJMZ020000010.1 GCA_029335875.2 Thermoprotei archaeon
CCGAGGGCTTCGCTCCAAGCGTCTGGAGCGTGGATATTAACGAAGGCATCAATATCCGCTGCGAGCTTCAGGAACTCCCTAAATATCCTAACCTGGAGGCTCCAAGTCTCCAAGCCTAGAAACCTCCTGTCAAGCCCAACCTCGCCAACACACCTCAAGCCCTCGCGCGAAGCAAGCCTAACTATAGTGTCAACCTGGTGGAGCGCCCCCTCACGTATGCTCCAGGGGTGGAAGCCGGCGCATGCGTAAACCCTCCCAGCATATGATCTTTCAAGCTCCAAGACTTTAAGGAAAGACTCGAGATCGTCTGAGACAGCGACTATAACCAGGTCTTTATCAGCCTCAAATGTAGCCTCGAGATCCCCAAGCTCGTAAGCGTGGCAGTGCATATCAAATAGGCTCAAGCGGGGGGACACCAGAATAAAGGGGGGGCATAGGGTTTAAAACCGTAATGTTAAACTGAGGGCTACGCCGGCGGGGTACATTAGGGGATCCCCTAATATTACAGCCCGCCGGCTCTAGCTATGTGGTCTATCAGCCTTTTAACCTGGGCTCTAACCATGTCCGGGATTCCCGGCGGCTCTATGCTCATGAAGCCCCTTATTATTATTGATTTAGCCTCATCCTCTGTGAAGCCTTTACTCTCCAGGTACTCTATTTCCTCGCGCGCTATGATCCCTATAGCGGCCTCGTGGCTTAGCGTGCTCTGGGGGTTTCTCGAGGTTACTATCGGTATTGAGGATATTGTGGCGTTGGGGGAGGCTAGGAGGCCTAAACATTCTATATGCCCCCGGCTGTCGGGGGCTAAGCCTTCCACGTCCCCCCTCGCGTATATCTTCGAGTCTTCGAAAGCCACAACTCTCGACACTATCTCAGCGCTACTCCCCGCCCCTTCCAGCTGGGCTTTTGTCCCCACATCATAGTTTCCTTGAGCTCTGCCCGCTATAACTGAGGCGGCGTGCAGCCTCGCGCCCCTATCTAGGATTGTGCGCGGAAATAGCTGTATTGATGATACCGGCGAGTATATCACGTAGTAGCTCACATACTCCCCGCCCTCAGCTACTTTAACAGCAGTCCTAGGCCTTATGTGGAGGCCTTCAGCCCAAGAGTGTATCATTGAGAACGTTAGCCTCGAGCCCCTGCCAACGTAGAACTCTGATATGCCCACGTGTAGCCCCCCTTTAACCCCGTGAGGTATAGTACACCCTGTAACTACGTGAGCCTCCGCCCCCTCATCAACATAGACAACGTTATGGGCTAGCATAGCCCTACGCTCAGCCCTTAAAACTAGGCAAGTGTATATTGGGGTTGGAACTTTAACCCCCGGCGGCACGTATACGAAGTAGCCTAGCTCGCCCCCATAAATGTATGTGAGGGCAGTATACTTGTCTGTATCAGGCTCCACAAGCCTCCAAGCCATATCCCTTACAATGTCGAACTTCCCTATGGCAACCCTTAAAGGCATAACTTTAACCCCATACTTTTCAAGGCTCTTCTCCATCAGCTTATAGAATGCAGACTGACCCAGCTGCAAGTATTGAGACATGCTGGGCCTCACCCCAATCTTAGACTCGACAGCCTCCTCCACGCCCCTCTCAACTTGAAGCTCCTCAAACACTTGGGGCTCCTCAATAGCATAGCTTGAAACGTCTATGTCAACACCGTAGGGGGAGGGTTTCGAGAGGGCTTTCCTAGCGCGATCCCCCAAGCTCACTGGAGCGCCACCTCTAAAACCTTCAAACCTTCAACATAACCCTTGCTAAGCACCACCCTCGCCACGTCAATGTCCCCGGAGTGCACTATTCGACCCCCGAGCATAATGTGAACCCTAGTAATATCGTAGAGCTTGTCCAGTATAGCCCCGGAATGGGTCACCAGGATTATTGAAGTATTCCAGCTCCTCACAGCATAGTTGACAGCCTCAGCTATAAGCCTCAAACTATCAACATCAACCCCACTATCGGGCTCGTCGAGGAGGGCAAGTTTAGGCCTCTGGATCAAGCTCAAGTAAAGCTCGAGCCTCCTACGCTCCCCGCCACTAAAACCGTAAAAGAGATACCTGCCCATAAGATGTTTTACATCCAAGATCTCAAGAACATCCTCATAACCGTCGCCCCCAAACCTCTCAACAACATGCCTCACAATATCGGCAACCCTAACCCCACGTATAGCAGGGACAAACTGGTGAGCGAGAGCTATACCCCTCCTAGCCCTCTCATAAGCCGGGACCCCAGTAATATCCTCACCCTCAAAAATAACAGCACCACCACAAACGCGAACCCTAGGCAGCCCCATTATAGCTGAAAGCAAACTAGTCTTACCAGCACCATTAGGCCCCAGTATAACGTGAACCTCGCCACAGCTCACATCTAGATCAACACCCCTCACAACAACCCTATCATCGACGCAAACGTTAAGCCCCTCCAACTTTAAGAGCAGCAATTTAAGGCACCCCATAATTTATAGTTGAAAATCTAGCTTTTAAACTAAAATTTTAAATATTTAAAGCGGTAGAAGCTGTGAACGCTTGAAAGCTCCTAGGAGTGGTTAGAGGCTGTTAGATCTTTTCCAGGAAGTTCAATATCCTCCTATACATGTCTATCCTGTTAGCTTCTTTCCTTACACTATGACCTTCATCTGGGTATATGTGGAGCTCGTAGGGTTTTTTCATTCTGCCCAGCTCTTCCGCCATCTGCTTCACCTCCTCCACAGGGCATCTTGGATCGTTAGCTCCATGTATGAAGAGTATTGGGGCTTTCAACTTGTCCAGGTGGAATATTGGCGATCTTTCGTGGAAGAGTTTTGGGTCCATTTTTATGCTGTCATATGCTTTGAGATAGTCTGCCTCCCTCTCATACTCAGTATACCAGTTGTAGAAGCCTACTATGGCTATACCCCCGCTCCATAGGTCGGGCTCTTTAACCATCGCTAGTGCCGTTAGATATCCTCCATATGATGCTCCTATGATGTAAACGTTCTTGGCTTTCATTTTCAGGGCTAGTTTTCCAGCTTCGATGACATCCTTTAAATCTCCGCCTCCAAGGTCTCTATCGTTTAAATGTAGGAAGCTCCTACCATAACCTGTGCTACCCCTATAGTTAGGGGCTATAACCATGTAGCCTTTAAGTGCGAGTAGTTGGTTTAGCGAATTCCAAGAGTCTGAGAAGTGGGCGTCAGGACCTCCGTGGGCGTGGACTACAGCCTTCCCACTCCATTCTCTGGGCTTCAACACTATAGCTTCAATAGTTCTCCCATCGAAACTCTCATAGTTTAACACTTCAGCCGGCACCATTAAACCTTTAAGCTCGGCTGGCGTAGTGTCTACAACAAGCTTCCCATTAACTATTAGAGAGCTGGGAGTTGTAGATGAGGATTTTACGTATGCGAGGAGGTTCTTGTCAACAGAAAACTCTAGGACATTACTATCTATAATCTCAACGCCGCCCCCAGACAGTTTCACAAGCCTGTTGACGCCGCGAGAAAATTCTATAAAGACAATGCTGCCATCAAAATATTCTGGCTCATACTTCTCGCTCCCACTATTATAAACCCACCTCCACTCGCTCCTCCTCAAATCATACTCTCCAATGTTAAACCATTCTCCAACATTACTATAGAAGAGAAACTTACCCCCTTCAACGTCAACACCTCCAAGAAGCGTTTCAGCACCTTCAAAGTGGAGCAGCAGCCTATCCTCCCCAGATTCCACGTTGACAAGTCTAACTTGAGTATCATATATCCCCCTAACGTAAACTATGTCACTCTCAGAGGCCCATTCAAAGCTGAATATAGGCTCAGACCATCTAGTAACCTCTTTGATCGAACCATCCTCCATGTAGGCGTGAAGCTGCGCAGGCCTCCCACTCCTGTTAGATGTGAAAGCTATCCTATCACCTTTGGGGTTGAAAATAGGGTTCACATGATAGTGTTTAGGGTCTCTCGTAATGTCATACTCTCGCTCCCCAAACACGTCTCTCACAATGACCTGAAACATTTCATCCCCCTCCCTATCCTTAGAATAAGCCAGCATGTCGCCGCGAGGGCTAAAAGAAGGATAAAGATAAGAGTCTGGACCCCCAGTAACTTTAACTATAGAGCCGCTATCAACCCAATAAACAAAAACATCCCACTTACCCTCACGATTCCAGTTAAAAGCAACACCGCCAACCCTAGAACAAACATCAACACTATACACAAACCTAATCCTACCAAAAACCTCGGCAAAATCCAAACCCACAAACCAACACCTCCCACATAAAGAGGGAGGCTCAACCTTTAAAACCCCAAATAACACACGCCACACCTAGAAACTCAAACCCCACAACCTCAAAACAGCTCTCCCAAGGTCAAACCCTAACTAGAATAAATTCAAAGACACGCTCAGTATACCAAGCATTTCCCCTGATTTTTAACAGCCCCCTTCAAAACACCCACACTCTCATAACATCTAATTTATATGGAATCTCTTTTATGGCGTTTTCAACGCCAGCAGATTTCTTACCATGACCTTTCATGATCTTCACCGATTGAGCAAGGGTATTTGACTTAGTGAATCATTTGAGAGTTCTCCTACTTCTTGATTCTTCCTGCTATAATAATGATTATGATGGCTAAGATTGCTATTGACGCGATTATTACTATTTTCCATACCTCATGGTCTGGTTTAAGTTCTGTTGAATCCTCTTTAATATGCTCTGGTATTTTGACGTAGAGTTGCCATTTTTGTGGGTTGAACTCGTTCTTATAGTCTACGATGTCCGCCATCCCTTTGTTTGCTAGGAGCATGTTAATGTTGATTGCGTGTGTGCTGTTTTCAGGTTTGTAGACTACCGCTACAACCCTCTTGTATTTGTCGTATACGTAGAGGTCGTCTATGTCAATGTATACTTGGGCTTTTTGGAGGAGGTTTGATAGGAAGATTTTAGAGGTTTCGCCTTCAACAGTTCCCAGCTCTGGGGCGTTGATGTCGGCCATTCTAATTTTCACGCTCTTACCCTTAAAATCTGAAAACTCCCCCTTGTAGACTTTAAGGACATAGGCTTCAAACGTGTCCCCATCAATGACTCTCGTAACCTCAACTAAAGCCTCAAAGGCGTGGGCTGCGAAAGCCTGGGCTGAGACTAGAAGCACTATCATAAATAATACTATAGAAACTGCGTGTAAACTATAGCCTCTCACCTATGCGGCACCCTTCAATAGGGTTGAATTGCAGCCTTTATTGATTTACTGTGGGATAGCACGTGTCTTGTCATTAAAAGCTTCAAGAACTTTTTATTGATGTTTCTATGAGCGGTAAGCTTATAGTGGTTGAAGCCTGAGGGTGGTGGGAGCTAGCCTTATGTGGGGTGTTGACCTTAAATTCCATATGATTAGGGTCCCGGGGGTAAACTTTGTAGTTTTATGTTTGGGTTTGATATGCGCGGCGGGGCGGGTCGTTTATTTTAGGCTTTAAGTTTTAGTTATAATGTTTGGGGTTATTGTTTGTTTGAGGGTTTGAGGGAGGCTGTTAGGAAGTTTCTCGGTGGAGGCGCTTATGAGAGGGCTGTTGAGGAGTTTATTAGGGATCTTCAGAGGGAGCTTCTTAAGGCTGATGTTAACGTTAAGCTCGTCCTGGAGTTGACCCGTAAAGTTAGGGAGAGGGCTTTTAGGGAGGAGCCTCCGCCGGGGGCTAGCCGTAGGGATTGGTTTATTAAAATTGTCTATGAGGAGCTTTCACAGTTCTTTGGGGGCGATAGGGAGCCTGTTGTAGATCCTCCTAGGAGGCCCTGGGTTATGCTACTTGTGGGTGTTCAGGGTTCTGGGAAGACTACTAGTGCTGGTAAGCTAGCTTTATTCTATTCTAGGAGGGGTTATAAGGTTGGCCTCGTCTCCACAGACACTTATAGGCCTGGGGCCCTACAGCAGCTTAAGACTCTCGCCGAGTCTTCGGGCGCCCTGTTTTACGGGGAGGATAGGGGCGACCCTGCGGATATAGCGTTTAGGGGCGTTAGAGACTTGTCTTCTAAGGGAGCTGAGGTTATCATAGTTGATACTGCTGGCAGGCACGGCTATGGGGAGGAGGAGGCTCTCCTAGAGGAGATGAGGAGGATATCATCTAGGATTAGCCCGGACGAGGTTATACTAGTAATAGATGCAGCCATGGGGCAGAAAGCCTACGACCTGGCGGCCAGGTTTCACAAGTACACCCCAATAGGGGGCATCCTGGTAGCTAAGACTGACGGAACCGCTAGAGGCGGGGGAGTGTTATCGGCTGCCGCCGCTACGGGGGCTATTGTTAAATTCATAGGGACGGGGGAGAAGATTGAGGAGCTCGAGGTCTTCAAGCCTAGGAGGTTCGCCTCTAGAATACTGGGGCTTGGGGACATTGAGAGCCTCCTGGAGAAGCTTAAGGCCCTAGAGGAGGCTCGAGACCTTGAGAAGATGGCTGAGGAGATGGTTAAGGGTAAGGTCACGCTGAGGCTTGTATATAGGCAGTTTAAGGCAGCCAGGAAGATGGGGCCTTTCTCTAAGATACTCCAAATGATACCAGGCTTCTCCCTAGCTCCCGAGGCTCTGAGGGAGGCAGCTAAAATGGGGGAGGATAAGATTGACAAGTGGATAGCCATAATGGACAGCATGACGTACGAGGAGCTCGACAACCCGGACATAATAGATAGGAGTAGGATGAGGAGGATAGCCCTCGGAAGCGGGACCAGCATAGAAGACGTTAAAAGCCTCCTAGAATACTATAAGAACCTAAGAAACCTGATGAAGAGGCTCAGGAGAGACAGGAACCTCCTAAGAAGGCTGGGAATACAGGATGTCGACCTCGAATAGCGTAAAGTACAGGAGACACCACATATATCTGAGCCCCGAAGACCCCCTAGATGCTGCGAGGTTCATAGCAAACGCCCTACTCTTATCACATGGTATAAGGAGAGATACAGCAGCCTCGGCCAAAGTTGGAGGCTTATGGATAACAGTACATGGGAGCGAAGTTAAACACTTGAGGCCTGACGAGGAGAGCCTCGAAGGCTGGATCAGGGCTGTCCTTAGAGGTGGGGGTTCAAAGCTTGGAGTGAGGGTTTCACGAGAGCCTCCTAGGGTCGGCGGCGCCGCGTGCTTCTCTGTTGAGGGCTCCGACTTTCTGGAGGGCTTGGCGAGCTTATCGCCCCCCTACGTTATAGCTTACGGGTTTGGGGGGTTCCAGTGTGGGGCTCTTATAAGGGCTCCGCTTAACGTTAAATGGAGTATTATAGTGGTTTTAGTTAATATTGTGCTCGACAATGTTGAGGGGGCGAAGGGTTAAGTATTTTAGTGGAGCCCGCTCCCGGGAGGGGTGTGTTTTTTGGGTTTAAAAGGCGAGTCTCTGAAGAGCCAGATCATAGAGTGGCTTACAAGGGAGGGTCTCGAGGTTAGGGTGGAGCCTGTGCCCCCGGGGGTGCCTGTAGAGTGGGTTATCATAGTCCCCATTCCAGGGCCAGCCCCCATTAACGTGGCTGTGCAACAGCCCCGGGGCAGGCCTGACGTTATAGCTGTAACCTTGGGCGTTATGGTTGGGGCTGAGCATAGGGAGGCCCTCTCTAGGCTGGCTAGAGACGATAGGCTGATATTAGCCTCGGAGATGCTTAAGAGCCTGATAGTAATGTGCCCCGACTGCGCCATCGCGATACAGCCTTCGCTTGAAGACTTCCAGTTCATAAACGTGACTAAGGTCGAGTATGCTGAGAGCGCGACTAGAGAGAGGATACTCTCAACAGTGAAGCTCATGGCTAACGCTTTCACACTAATAGTTACATGCATAAACTCGACCCTAGCATCTAAAGGCCTCTACAGGAAGCCTCCGAGGGAGCCCGTGGTGATGTAGCGTGAAGCTAGAAGTGAAGCCCGCACTAATACTCGCCGAGGGAGAGTGCCTGGCTGTCTCGGCAGCCCTAGACTGGGATGGGGTGGAGGTCCCGGAGAGAGTGCTCGAGGCTGTGGGGGAAGCCTTCACAAAGCCTGGGGGCGGGAGGCTTGAAAGCCTCGAAACAAGGGAGGCCATAATAGCTTACACTATAATATACGGGGGCCTCATATTATCCTACAAGTGCAACCCCGTAACCCCAATATCCAGGGTTCACGTGAAAACAAGGCTCAAAATATCGGGGGAAGGAGAGCCGGTAAGCCTAGAAGACAAAACAATATTGAAAGCCTGGGCGAAAATATTCAAAGGAGAAGAAATAGAGGGGCTCGAAGAGATAAAAGGGACAACAACATACCCGGCGAAACTGAAATGGAGACCTGAAAGAGAAGGCGTAAAAGTCGCGCCAATAGCTGTCAAAGCTATAACGTAAACTAAGGCGGAGCTCGAACGTGGAATGCGCCCCATTTAATTAAAGCTACTCTCAATAACCTAGTAAACTTTAAAAGGGAGGTTAAAGGCTTTAAGTCTAGGTGTGTGCCTTGAGCGGGGCTCCTCTTAGAGCTATCCCTCTTAGGAGTGTTCACCTTGAGTTTGGGGCTTCTTTTGGGGAGTTTGCCGGGTTTGAGGTTCCCATGGTTTACTCTAGTACTTTGAGCGAGCATGTGGCTGTTAGGAGTTCTGTTGGTGTTTTCGATATTAGCCATATGGGTAGGCTTATGGTTTGGGGTGAGCATGTGGGGGAGCTGCTTGAGCTCGTGTATACTAAGAGGGTTACTAGGACTAAGGTCGGGTTTATGAGCGGGCCTACTTTGGCTCTTAACGTTCATGCGAGGGTTAAGGATGATGAGATGTGGTATAATGTTGATGGTGAGAGGTGGTTTGTCGTCCCCAATGCTGCAGTAGCGGATCATATGAGGGATTATTTGAGGGGGGCGGCTGAGAGTAGGGGCTTCAAGGTTGTAGTGGAGGATTTGAGGGATAAGTATGCAATGCTAGCTATACAAGGCCCTAAAGCGGTGGAGGTAATGGAGAGAATGGGGGCAGGCTGGGCTTCAAGCCTTAAACCCCTAGAGTTTAGGGTTGGCGAGGAGGTCGCCGGGCGTAAAACTTTCATAGTAAGCCGTAGCGGCTGGACTGGGGAGGATGGATTTGAAATATTGGGGGAGCCTGGAGCCTTAGCGGACATATTTAGAGAGTCTGTAAAGCACGGGGCGACCCCCGCAGGGATAGCTGCCAGGGACACGCTGAGAATAGAGGTGGGTTTCGTCCTCGGAGGCCACGAGTATGGGGAAGACCCTGCGAAGTTCCCTTGCGCCGTGAGCCTAAGGTATGGCATGGGGGCCATAGATTGGGGTAAGAGAGGCTTCATAGGCGAAGAGGCTCTAAGAGCTTGCAGGAGAGAGGGGGTCAGGTGGGTTAGAGTAGGCCTTGTAATGAGGAAGGAGTCAGCCAGAATAATACCAAGGCAGGGTTACAAGCTCTACGTAGATGACATAGAAGTAGGCTGGGTTACAAGCGGAACCTACAGCCCGATAATCGAGAGGGGGATAGCGCAAGCCTACATAGACTCGAGATACGCCATAATAGGGGAAAACGTTAACATCGAAGTTAGAGGGGTAAGACACGAAGCCAGGATCCAAGACTTTCCCCTAATAAAAAGGTGATCGCGACGCCCGAATGCGAAACAATACTAAACATAGTAATAGCCTCGCTCGCCGCAGGAGCACTAGTACTAGCAGCGCTCAGACTGTTTTCCAGAGTGAAATCTCCAGAGACTCCTAGCTAATACAGCCACTTGGAGATAATTGGGAACACTGTAGCACCCGAGAAACTCAAGTTAAGCCCGCCTCTACGACAACGATGGCCATCAAAGGCGGGGGAACCCGCTGTAAAACCATAAGGCGGCCCCATGGCGTCAGCCGAGAGGCTCTGGACGGGCTGGGGGGGAAGCCGGGTCTAATATCATGAATACCCATGCCATTATATCCCGGCGACCACTATGCGTAGCATATAGTGGGAAGTTGGGTTAAAAATTTTGAGCTGGCATGGGTGGGCCCGCCTAACAACTGTGTGGTCGCAGAAGCGAAGGGCATTAATTCTCATGTATTCGGGCACAGGCTGTAGTTTAATGTTTAAGCACGAGATAGGATATAAATATATTGCTTGCCCTATAATAACCGTGAGGGCGTTGAGGGTTGAGCTATACTAATATTGTTAGGGTTCTCGAGGATCTTGTTAATGTGCCCATATGGTCTGTTGTTGGCGTCGTGGCTGATGGGAAAGTTCTCGCCTCATCTAATGAGGGGGGCTTTTATAGCCTGTGGGTTCTCGACCCCCAGAGTGGGGAGAGGTTTAAGCTTACTAGGGAGCCCATATTATGGGTTGCCGAGCCGCCTCTAGGCTCTGGGCGTGTTGTCTACACTAAGGATGTCTCTGGCGGGAGGGAGCTCCAGCTACTATACTCTGTAGATGTTAAGTTGGGGGTTGAAGACGCTCTCGCACCCATGGATCCGTTGAGGATTTTGGGTGTTGCCGATGACGGGGTTAGAGTTGCTTTCACGGGGGCTACCATGGAGGATATCGCTGTTTACGTTGCTAGGAAAGGGTCTGTGGAGAAGGTTCAAAGGCTGCCCTGGCTTGCTCTAGTCTCGGATGTTAGGGGGGATCTTATAGCTGGATTCGGCCCACTCAAGGGCAACCCGTTCTCTATGGAGATTTTCATCAAGGACTTGAGTACCGGGGAATTCAAGGTTTACACTCCGAGGGACGGTAGCGTCAACCTGTTCCCGAAGATTGTGGGGAGAAGCGTTGTTTTCGAGAGTAACGCCTTCAAGTATAAGAGGAAGGAGCTACTGGAATATAATGTCGACACCGGGGAGCTTAAGCCCCTCACCTTCAAGTTTCCAGACTATTATTCCCAGGCTCCTGTGGAGCACTCTCGCTACAGGTTTTACGATGGCTTGTGGCTGGTTGTGGGCAAGAGTGAGGGGAGGTCTAGGGTTTACGTTGACGGGAAGCTTGTCAAGACCCCTGAAGGTATTGTTAGCGGTGCCGTCCTCTATGAGGGTAGGGTTTACCTGAGCTATTCGAGCCTTGCGAGGCCCCCTTCAATATTGGAGGTTGAAGTGGAGAGCGGGGCTTCAAGAGCCCTCTTAGAGCCTAAACTCCCAGAGTACATAGCTGAGAGCTTCGGGAAAGTAGGATTCACATATGCGGGCTCTAGGGACGGGCTCCAAATACCCACTTTCTACGTTGAGAGCAAGCTGGCGGGGAGGCCTGGGCCTACAGTGGTCTACGTTCACGGAGGCCCCTGGGCTGAAGTTGCAGACGCGTGGGACATAGTTATAGCCTCGCTTGTAGCCTCCGGGTTCAATGTTGTAGCCCCTAATTTCAGGGGCTCAACAGGCTATGGGGAGCCCTTTAGGCTAATGGATATAGGGGACCCCGGGGGCGGGGATTTAGAGGATGTAGCTTCAGTCTCAACCTGGAGCTGGGAGGCGGGGATTGCGGACAGGCTTTTCATAATGGGCTACAGCTACGGCGGATACATGACCCTCTGGGCTATGGCTAACAAGCCTGACCTATACGAGTGTGGGGTCGCGGGGGCTAGTGTGGCGGACTGGGAGGAAATGTATAAGCTTAGCGACGCGGTGTTCAGGGCTTTCATAGAAGTGCTTTTCGATAGGAACATGGACCTCCTCAGAGATAGATCCCCCATAAACAAGGTTGAAAACGTAAAGAAACCCCTATGCATAATACACCCCCAGAACGACACTAGAACCCCCCTGAAGCCGGTGCTGAGGCTGATGGATAAAATGCTCGAGCTGGGTAAAAGGTTTGAGGCACACATAGCTCCAGACATGGGCCATGTGGTAAACACTGTGGAGGACGCCGTCAAAATACTCCTGCCAGCCCTAATATTCTTGAACAGGTGCCTCTCCAAGCCATACGCCGGGAGGGAGGGCTAGCCGGTAGCTGTTAAAAATTTAAACCATAACTTTTAAGGTTAAAGCCCCGGCATGCCCAGCTTGGAGCGTGAGGGAGCCGTGAGCGAGCTCAGGCTTTACGTTCACCCCACATGCTACTCGAGCTACACGCTCCTGAAATACCTGGCATCTAAAGGTTTAATGGGCTCCACCAGGCTGGTAAGCCTAACCGAGCCCTGGGAAGCGGTGTCCTCCGGGATCGTGAGTGTCCCCTGGCTATCCCTTAATGGAGAGCCGGCTGCCGCTGACCCGGTGAGGGGGGAGGAGGTTGAAGCTATTATTAGGGGTGCTAACATCAGCCCCCCCAGGGATCCTCTTAAAGCCTACATGGACTCTGTGCTTGCAAGCTCCTACGCCTCTTCACTAGCGCTTCTCCATGGGAGCCTCGAGCCTGCGGCTTTCACGAGCCTGGCTAAGGCTGCGCTCAGATATCCTTTAACGAGGCTGGATCCCGGGCCTCTACTTGAGGCTGTTAAGTCTGAGGGTAGGAGCCTCTATGAGAGTTTTGAGGCTAGGATAGCTAGGGTTGTTGCTGTGAGCTATGTGAGGGAGCTCTACTGGGCGAGTGGGGGTTTGTTGAGGCCTGGAGATTTGAGGGTTGATAGGCTTAGCGTGGCGGCATGGCTTATGGCTAAGGCTAGTGTTGGGAGGGCTGGCTTACCTTCTAATCCCGTGAGGGCTAACTGGGACGGGATAGAAGTTGTGGTTGGCATAGTTGAGGGTAGGGGGGACAGTATTCTCGAGGATGTTAGGAGAGAGCAGGCCACAATATACGGTGACCTGGAATATTTGAAATTGTTAGGATTGTAGTTTGTTTCACTTAAAATTTATTAGCTTTATTTAACACTGTTAAAGACGGTGAAAACATTGGGCCTAGAAGTCGTGGATTTAACCGTTAAAGTTAGGGATAAACTGGTTCTAAGGAAAGTAAGCCTAAAAGTAGACTATGGAACCATACACGCTGTCATGGGGCCGAACGGGAGCGGCAAGTCCTCCCTCGCATACGCTATAATGGGCAGGGAAGGCTATGAAGTTGTCGAAGGCGACATTAGACTTGATGGGGAGAGTATTTTAAACCTTGAAACCCACGAGAGGGCCCTCAAAGGAGTATATATTGGGATGCAAGACCCGCCAGTAGTTCCCGGGGTGAAGCTAAGCACCTTAATAGTAGCCGCTACTAACAAAAGGAGGGGTGAAAGCGAGCTCACCAAGATGAGCGACCCAAGGTTAGTTAAGAGGATGCAACTGGTATCTTCAAGCATAGGGTTAAACACTGAGCTACTCCATAGAGAGGTTAACGTGGGCTTCAGCGGTGGGGAGAGGAAGAGGAGCGAGATACTCCAAGCTATCATGTTAGACCCTAAAATAGTCATACTAGACGAGCCCGACTCGGGCCTAGACATTGACGGTATTAAGAAGGTTGCAGATTATATAAGTGATTTGAAAGCTAAGGGTAAGGCTGTAATGCTCATAACACACTATGCCAGGCTACTCCAGCACGTTATGCCCGATGTTGTAACAGTTCTTATTGATGGGGAGGTGGTAGCTCGGGGAGGCTCTAAGCTGGCTTTGCTCGTTGAGGAGAAAGGCTACAATGAAGTTAAAAAGATGTATAGAGGGTAGGTAAGTATGGTCGCTTATAAACATTCTTTAACACTGTTAAAGTGGTGTCTGGAGTGAGCAAACCCGTAGAACTTAAAGAAGAAATATTCAGAAGCACGGAAGCAGCTGTAGAGCTCCTGGGGACGGAGAAGCCCATAAAGACCGAGATAGAGATAAGAGGTAGAATAACGAGGGACGCCATAGAGGAGATCAGCAGGATAAAGAAAGAGCCCGAATGGATGACGAGGCTCAGACTCAAAAGCCTAGAATTCTTCTACAAGCTCCCCACGCCAAAGTGGGTTAAAGGCATAGAGTCTATAGACCTTGAGGATCTCATATTCTACGTTAAGCCTGACGTTGCTAAGGTGAGCGACTGGGACGACCTACCCCCGGATTTTAGAGAGTACTATGATAGGCTGGGGCTTCCAGAAATAGAGAAAAAGATGCTGGCGGGGCTCACGTCAGTGTTCGACAGCGAGACTATATACGCTAAGGTTAAAAAGTACCTGGAAGAGAGGGGGGTAATAGTTATGCCTATAGAGGAGGCTGTCCACAAGTATCCCGACCTTATTAAAGAATATTTCCTGAGAGTATTCCCATACACAGAGCATAAGTTCGCCGCGCTCCACGGAGCTCTATGGAGTGGGGGGGTATTCGTATATGTGCCTAAAGGTGTCAAGATAAAGGAGCCTATAGAGTCTTTCTTCATCATAGGCAGGTCTTCCGAGGGTCAGTTCGAGCACTCTCTAATAGTCGGTGATGAGGGCTCCGAGGTTACGTGGATAGAAGGGTGTAGCGCTCCGAGACTCAGCAGGTACAGCTTCCACGATGGTATGGTTGAAGCTTACGCCCATAGGGGGGCCAAGGTTAAAATAGTGACTATACAGAATTGGAGCAGGGATGTTATAAACTTTAATAACAAGAGGGGGATAGCTGAGGAGAACGCTAGGGTAGACTGGGTTGAGGGGAGCATCGGGAGTAAGATAACCTACGTATACCCGAGCACTATACTTAAAGGAGACTACAGCGCTACAAGGAACACTGTAATACAGTTAGCTAAGGGCCCCGTATTGAAAGACACGGGGAGCAAAGTGATACACGTTGGGAAAATGACCAGGGGTAAGATAATAAACAAGTCTGTTAGCGTTGATGGGGGAATAAACACTTACAGGGGCATAGTAAGGGTCGTCAGGGGAGCTAAATATGCAGTCTCCAACGTAGAATGCGAAGCAATGATATTCGACGAGAAAAGCCAAGCATATACATACCCGCACAACCAGGTAGATGAGCCGACGGCAACCGTAAGCCACGAAGCCAGAACTGGGAGGCTGAGCGAGGCCCAACTATTCTACCTCCAGAGTAGGGGTCTCGAGGAGGATGAAGCTAAGAGCCTCATGGTCCTAGGGCTCCTAGATGAGATTATGGTTGAGCTGCCCTTCGAGTATATAAACGTGCTATCGAAAGTAATACAGCTCGAATTCAAGAAACTAGGAGGCTACGGCTAAACCCCCTGGGAAGAGTTGTCTAGAGAGGTGGCAATATTGAAGACTGACAGGTCAACCTATGCTAGGCTCGTGGAGGAACTCCCCTACCAGCACATAGCTGACACCCCCACAGTTAAACACTATACGGACTGGAAAGTTTTCGATGAAAGGCTCAACCTGCCGTTTTCGACAGAAGTCGATAGGGTTCCGGGGGTGCTCTCGCACTTAAGCTTCAACGTTATACTTGGACTTGACCCTGTTATAGTCTCTAGGCCGAGGGGTGTTGTTATAGAGGCTTTAGGGGGGGAGGCTGGAAACGTGGAGCCCATGAGTCTCGCGGGCGTCCACGATAAAATGAGCGCCTACCACGCCTATAGATGGCGCTCTGGGGTTATCGTGGAGGTTGAGGAGGGGGTAGACTTTGGGAGTATGATTTTATTGAGCCTTGGGGGTGACGCTTACACAGGCCATCACATTATTTTGAATATAGGTGATGAAGCTAGAGGTAAGATATACATTGTGGACTACGCCGGCCCCTCCAAGGGCTTGAAGACCCTAGTGTTTGAGGGTATCGTAGGGGGGGAGGCTGACGTTGAGGTTAACGTGGCATCACTCCATTCTAGAGAGCATGCAGTCTACACCTTAGGCCACATCGCCACCGGCAGGAGGTCTACCGTCGCATCCAAGATCCTCGCAGCGGGGGGTGCTATGAGCAGGGTTCAAATAGATTACATAGTGGAAGGGGAGGGAGCAGTGTTCAAGGGCTCAGCCAGCTCCATCGCCCGCCCCGGGGCTAAGATGGATATTATATTAAACTCTATTAACAAAGGAGCTGAAAGCAGCGTCACACTAAGCGGGAGAGGCGCCGTGCTCAACGGAGGCTACATGGCCTTGAGAGGCTCAGCTATAATTGGTAGAGAGGCTAGGTGGGCCTCCTCAGAGATAGAGCTTCACGTAACGCTAATGGGGGAGGCGGCGAGGGGTCACGCTGTGCCCATACTCGAGATACATTCCGGCGATGTAGCTAAAGCTAACCATGCTGCAGGCATATCCCACGTTCTCGAAGAGCAGAGGTTCTACCTCAAGTCTAGGGGTTTGAGTGATGAGGAGGCTTTCAACCTCCTGGTTTCGGGGATAATAAGTTACTCCGAGCTTGCCGATGACCTTGCCATTTACACTCTAGATGTTTTAAATGTTTGAAATCCCCAGCCCTGGGGGCCCTCGAGAAATACTATTCTAAAGTATAGATTTATAAGATTTAGACTACACTATTTTTAGTGACTGAGGGAGGTTGGGAGCTTGAGCGGGGAGCTTTTGAAGCGGGTAGAGTGCAGAACTGAGGAGATCCCAGGCCTTGGAACATTCATAGTAGTCCCTAAGGGTCTGGAGCAGGTTATCCCAGACACTACAGCTATAAGCGGGGTCGACCCTAGGGGGGAGCAGACTCTTTACAGGGGCTACACTATAGAGGATCTGGGTGCTAACGCTAATTTCTATGAGGCAGCATTCCTCATATCCAGGGGAGTCCTCCCATGCGAGGATGAGTATAGGGAGTTTAAGAAGAGGATAGACTATTGGAGGGGCCGCGTTCCAGAGAAGGTTTACGACGCGTTGAAGCTCCTACCTAAGACACACCCAATGTATTATGGGGCTTTCGGAGCCCTCCTACTAGGCCAACTATATGTTACTGAGTGGAGTTTTGACAGGGAGAGCCTTTACGAGCACCAGATTAGGCTGTCGGCACAGCTTCCAGTAATATTCGCTGCAGCATACAACCTCGCATACTACGGCACGTTCCTAAGACCCGACCCTTCAGCAGACCATGCGTGGGACCTCCTCAGGATGATAACTTTAAGGGAGCCAGACAAGCTCGAGGCTAGAGCTTTCGAAGCCTCACTAGTCCTATACATGGACCACGGGTTTAACGCCTCAGCTTTCACAGTGAGAGTCGTGGGGAGCACTCTAAGCGACATGTATAGTGCCGCTGCGGCAGGCGTGACTGCTTTGAAGGGGCCCCTACACGGGGGGGCTAACGAGGAGGCCATGAAAATGTTCCTAGACGCTAAGAAGAAGGCTGAGGAGAAGGGCGTGCCTTTAGAAGAGTACATTGTTGAGTACATTAAGGAGAAGCTTGCGAGGAAAGAGAAGATTATGGGCTTCGGCCACAGAGTATACAAGGTTAAAGATCCCAGGAACGATGTTGCCGGCAAGTTCATAGCACAGCTTAAGGATGGGGAAATGTGGCTTAAAGTGTTGAAGAACGCTGAGAAGGTCATGTGGGAGTCTAAGAAGCTACCGGCAAACATAGACCTGTACACGGCAGTGCTCTATTACCAGCTAGGCATAGACATACCAATGTACACTCCAATATTCGCCATGGGCAGAATAGTAGGGTGGACATCACACTACATAGAGCAGGTCCTAGACAACAGGATAATAAGGCCCACAGAGAAGTACGTTGGACCCGTAGGCTTAAAGTATCAGCCCATGGAGGTTAGATGCAGGAGGTAACCCCCACCAAACATTAATTTTTTAACACGTTTTCTCATAATTATACAGGCCTATAGCCGTAGCTATTATGTCGAGGGCAGCTCCTGGATTCCAGCCTCTAGGCCTCCAGAGCTTGTCGAGCCTCTCCACAGCCTCGTACAGGCTGAAATCAGCCTCTTTGAGCGCTCGCTCAGCCTCAAGCCTAGCGATCCTATATGCTGTGAGCCCGTATTTCGAGGCTAACAGTGTATCCCCGTGTCTTGAGAGTATTGTTAGGAGGGTTTTGAGCGCTTTCTCTCTAAGGCCTCCAGGGGATTCCCTGATTACCTTCAAGGCCTCCATAGTTATGGGATACCCTTTTAGGAGCTCCCCGTGAACCATATCCCATGAGGCTGCCCTGAGGACTTCGAGGAGGGAGTTTGGGCTTCCAGAGCCCACTCCAGGCACTGGCCCGTAGTATTTGCCTAGGTGGGATGGGCTGAAATATTCTAGGAGCGCGTAGTATTCTAAAGCCTCCTCTTTCCCAGTCTTCTCCAGAACCAGCCTGTGAGCCCCCTCCAGGATCTCTCGCACAGGGGCCCCCGCAAGGTCTCTGAGGACTGAGGCTATGGGCGCTAGGAGCATTAGAGAGCCTAGAGCTATGTTCGTCTTTAAGCCTAACTTTGAAACCATCACCCTGTAAGCTCTAAGCCCAGCCCCTATAGACCCCCTCCTACAGCTTTCAAGGAGAGAGTACTCTACTAGTGAAGCGTTGGAGAGGAAATCGTAAACATCCTTGTCACCGTGAGCTTCTAAAGCTGTGACAGCCCCAGGCTTAGGATGGATGACAGGCTCAACGTAGAGGCCCAGAGACACTATTGGGATAAGGCTACAGCCACCCTCCCTCAACCCCAAGCAGCCCCCACTTTAACGTTGAAACTGCGAGGGTTAAACTTTGAATCTTAAATCCCTATTTTAGCCCTAGAGAGCCCATTAGAAGCTTCGGGTGCCGTGTCTTTGAGCCGGGAGGGCTGCAAACAGTGGGGTCTCCTGGAGAAGCTTTCGAGCCTCGCAAAGATTAAGCTATCGGAGGAGGAGGGGGAGGCTATATGTAGGGACCTTGAGAGGACTGCTGAGTTCCTCAGAGCTGTTGGAGAGGCTGCTAGAGGCCTTGAAGTGGAACCCCTATATTATCCGTGGGACGAGTGGGGGCCTATGAGGGAGTATATTAAGGAGAGACGTGTGGACGTGAGGGAGTTGCCTGCGGGTTTGAAGGAGGGCTTCATAAGGGTCCCGTGGAGGGCTGGGAGGCTTGAGGAGGGTTAGGGGAGCCTGGGAGCTCGTCAGAGACTTCAGGGAGGGTGTTGAGGACCCGGTAGAGCACGCATACAAGGTTCTGGGGGCTATAAGAGCCTGGGAGCCTAGGGTTAACGCCTTCATATCACTAGAAGCCCCGGAGCTCGTAGTAGAGGCTGCTGAGAGCGTTAAGAGGAGGATAGAGTCTGGCGAGAGGGTTGGCAGGCTGGCGGGGGTCACTGTCTCAGTTAAAGACAATATTTGCACAAGCTTCCTCCCAACTACAGCCGGCTCTAGAATGTTAGACCCCTACATTTCGCCTTTCAACGCTACCGTAGTTGAGAGGCTTATGGCCGAGGACGCTATAGTAGTTGGAAAAACTAATCTAGACGAGTTCGCCATGGGGTCCACCACGGAGTTGAGCGCTTTCGGGCCTACTAGGAACCCCTGGGATCTAAGTAGGGTGCCGGGCGGCAGCAGCGGGGGGAGCGCTGCCTCCCTAGCCTACGGGGGCTCTGACGTTTCCCTGGGGAGCGATACTGGAGGCTCTGCTAGGCTCCCCGCAGCTTACACAGCTACTACGAGCTTGAAACCCACCTATGGGCTTGTAAGCAGGTATGGCCTAATACCCTATGGTAATAGCTTGGAGCAGATATCCCCCATGGCTAGGAGTGTTAGGGATCTAGCGTTACTGTTAGACGTTATGGGAGGCTGGGATCCCATGGACTCTACAAGCCTCAAAGTTGGGGGTCTCGACACTTTCAACTCGCCCCCGCTAGACGTTGGGAAGCTTAAGGTGTGCGTTGTGAGGGAGATGGCTGAGGGGGCTGACCCTATCATAGAGTCAGCCTTCTGGAGTATTCTTGAAAGGCTGGGCTCTGAGGGTGCCGAGGTTGTGGAGGTTAGCGTCCCTATAATATCTAAGGCTCTACCAGCATATTACACCATAGCGTTCTCGGAGGCCGCCAGCAACCTTGCGAGGTACGATGGAGTCCTATATCCCGCCAAGGGCTTTAGCGGGGTCTGGGAGGAGTTCATAGCAGAGTCTAGGATGAGGGGTTTCGGGAGGGAGGTTAAAAAGAGGATACTAATGGGGGTCTACGCTCTCAGCGAAGGGTACAGAGATGAATACTATATAGCTGCAACCAAGGTGAGAAGAGTTATTAGAGACGAGATCCTTAGGGTTACGAGAAAGTGTATCATAGCTGCACAAGCAGCCCCAATACTCCCGCCTAGGCTCGGGGAGAGGCTAGACGACCCCCTAAAACTATACGCCATGGACGTGTACACTGTAATAGCCAACCTTGCCGGGGTCCCGGCGCTAGCTCAACCCATAGGCTTCCACAGCGGGCTGCCAATAGGGATACAGTGGCTGGCCGGCCCCCTAGAGGAGGGTAGGCTCGTATCCCTCGGCACGCTGATAGAGGAGTTGACGGGGTTGAGCGGGGTGATAGCTGGTTGAGGGCTGTAATAGGCCTTGAGATCCACGTTCAGATTAGCGAGGCCGGCACAAAACTCTTCTGCGACTGTAGGGCGGACTATAGGGGGTTGGAGCCTAACACTAACGTGTGCCCAGTGTGCCTCGGGCTGCCCGGGGCCCTCCCAGTTGTTAATAGGAGGGCTGTGGAGCTGGCGCTTGCAGCCTCCATAGCTTTCAAATGCAGCATACCGAAATATATAGTGTTCACGAGGAAACACTACTTCTACCCAGACCTGCCAAAGAACTATCAGATAAGCATGTTCGAGAGGGCCGGCGGAATACCGATATGCAAGGGTGGAGTGGTAACGTTCCCAGACCCCTCAACGTGGGAGTGGAGAGAGTGTAGAGTGAGGAGGATCAACATTGAAGAAGACCCGGGGAGGACGGAGTACGAGGAGGGGGGCATTACTAGGAGCCCGTACGCCCTAGTAGACTATAACAGGAGCGGGGTGCCCCTACTCGAGATAGTTACAGAGCCGGACTTGAGGTCTCCAAGAGAGGCTAGGAGCCTCGTCGAATACCTAATGTTAACCCTAGAGTATCTGGGCGTTACCAACCCGAGGCTTGAAGGGGTCTTCAGGGTTGACGCTAACGTGAGTATTGAGGGGGGAGAGAGGGTTGAAGTTAAAAACATAGGGAGCACCCTAGACGTGGAGAAAGCCTTAACATATGAGATAGCGAGGCAGACAATGATAGTTAAAGGCGGGGGCAGAGTTGAGAGGGAGACTAGACACTGGGATGCAGCCCGGGGAGTCACAAGGCCCCTCAGACATAAAGAGTATGAGGAGGAGTACCTATATTTCCCCGACCCCGACCTCCCACCCATACTATTAAGAGATGAGATGATTGAGAAGGCTTCAAAACTGGCCGAGGAGAGCCCTAGAAAATATTTTGAGATGGTTACAGGCATGATGATCCCTAAGGATCTAGCGTGGAGCATTGTTACAGTTAAACACTCAGCCCTCCTATTCATGAAGTCTGTAAAGCTGGGAGCCGATCCTCAGGTGGCCGCCCGCATAATAGCCGTAGACTATAAGGGGGAGCTTAGAGAGTTGGGCAGAGACCCCCACGACCCTAGAAACTGGCCCCCGCCAGAAACCATATATGCCCTTTCAAAGCTAGTTACAGAGAACGTTTACACTTATGATGCGGTTAAGGGCCTCATGCTCCCGAAGATAGCTTCAAACCCTACTATAGACGTTAGCTCGATAGTGCTGGAGAAAGCGGAGAACCTAGAGTCTATAATAGATGAGGTTCTCAGGGCTGAAGAGAAGGCTGTTAAAGACTATCTTTCAGGTAAAAGCCAAGCCCTCAACTACCTGGTGGGCGCTGTTATAAGGAAGATAGGTAAGAGAGCTGTAGACCCCAGAGCTATAAGGAGGGCTGTGGAGGAGAGGCTGAGGAAAACTTAAACTACGCGAGCGTGGCGGGCCTTTGACTATAATGGTTGGCGATGCTCACGCACACTCCAACCCTATAGGGGGGTTGGGGGCTAAGGTTATAGCTGAGAAGTTTAAAGCTAGCGGGGGCTGGTTTATAGCCCTGGTGGCCCTTCCACCTTCAGCCTACAAGCTTGAACCCCCAAGCCTCGAAGCATACATTAAGGCTGTTGAAGTTCACGTTTCAGAGTGTTCGAGGGCGAGACATGCTGGTTTAAAAGTTGCGTGCATAGCCGGGTTCCACCCTGCCGAGGTAGATAAGCTGGTGGACAAGTATGGCTTTAAACCTTTGCAAGCCTTAGAGCTAGGCTATAAAATAGTGGATTACGTGGCGGAGCTCGTGGAGAAAGGCGTCCTAGACGGTATTGGGGAAGTGGGGAGGCAACATTATAAGACTACGAGCGATAGAGCCCTCATAGCCCAGCTAATACTAGAGAGGGCCATGGAACACTCTAGAGACAAAGGACTGCTAGTCCACATGCACCTAGAGCAAGCTGGGGAAGCCACAGTAGAGCTCACAGATAAAGCCGCAGCAAGGCTCGGAGCCCCTAAAAACAAACTATTATTCCACCATGCAGACCCGAAAACAGCTATAGAAGCGTGGAAGAAAGGGTATCCCTCAAGCATCCCGGGAACACCAAAGCTTTTAGAGTACGCCCTCAACAACCTAAACCCCTTCTACATGATCGAGAGCGACTACATAGACGACCTTAAAAGAGGGGGAGCTGTAGCCTACCCCTGGGAGATGGCCTACAATATAAACAAGCTGGTGAAAGAAAACAAGAACCTAGAGGAGAAAGCTAGCAAAATATTAATAGATAACGTAGCCATGGTGTACAATGTGGAGCCTCCATAAGTAAACCCTCAACAAAACAGCCTGAGGGCGTTCACAATATTATGGGACCCCAATAGTTTACCTAAAAACGTAACACTGCTTTCATGGCACCTTGAAGGGTTTAATGTTTAAAGATGTGAGAGTGGAGGGATGTTGGGGGTTCCAACTGTAGTTTCTAGGAGTTTAATAGCGCTTCTCGGGCTTTTGGGTTTAGGCTTTAAGGTGCTATGATGTTTCTGACCCTTACCAGGTAGACTCCTCTCTCGCTTGACCATGCTGCCTCCACTATTACGTCCCCAACGCCTATTACTCCCTCTTCTTCTAGTTTTGCTGTTGTTTTCTTTAGCCCTTCCTCGTATGGCATGTCTCCGACTACTACGGGCTCTGCTGCCCATAGTGTTCTTACGGTTCTCTCGATTTTCTCGTTGGGTACTCCCACGTATATTGTTCTTGTTGGCCTGAATGCTGCTAGCCTCTCTGCGAACCTCCCGGTTCTAGAGTATACTACTAGTGTGGCGTTTAGGTTTTCGATGAGCTCTACTAGCCCCCTAACGAGCCTGTATATTTGGGCTGTGGCCGGCGGCCTTTCTGGGGCGTGCCCTTGCTGGGCTTTAGCTATGACTTTAGCCATCCACTGTACAGTCTTCACAGGGTTTCTCCCTATAGCTGTTTCCCCTGTTAGTAGTAGGGCGTCTGCTGAGAGCCTTACAGCCTCGTATATGTCCACTATCTCGCTCCTACTAGGCACCGGGCTCTCTATCATGCTCGAGAGGAACTCTGTCGCGAGTATTACGGGTTTATATTGGGCTCTTGCGGCTGCAACTATATCCTTCTGTATTATTGGGATGTCCTCCAGCTTGAAGTGCATGCCCAAGTCTCCCCGGGCTACAATAATGCCGTCGGAGGCCTGGGCTATATCTCTAACCTTCATAACCCCGGCCGGCGTCTCTATCTTAGCTAACACTTTAATATCAGGCCTGCCGTAATCTCTCAATATAGCCTTTACGACCTCAACGTGCTCGGGGCTCCTAGCATAGCTCACCATAACATGGCTGAAAGGCCTCCTAGCTATATATTCTAGGCAAGCCTTATCCTTAGAAGTTACCAGGGGCCCCTCAATCTCCTTACCGCTAACAACAACGCCCTTCCTAGGCTCTATAACCTCGCCCTCAACAACCTTAAGCTTAGCAGTGAAACCCTCAACAGACTCAACTATAAGGGAGACCTTACCATCATCGACGAGAATCATGTCACCCTCCTCAATAGCTTCGAAAAACTCCTTGTGTGGAACGATAACACCATCATCCCCAAGCTTGGAAAACGAGAACACCACAATAGACCCTGGGGAGACCCTTAAAGGCTTAAAATCGCCAAGCCTAATCCTAGCACCCTCAAGGTCAGCCATAAGGCCGAGATGAAAGCCCAAAGACTCCTCAACTTTAGCAACAGAAGCGATAAGAGAATCCCAACTACTAACATCGCCGTGGCTCATGTTAACCCTGAAAGCGTCAGCCCCAGCCCTAACCATACTAGTAACAACCTCAGGACTAGAAGAGGAAGGGCCTAACGTAGCTATAATCTTAACAACCCGCCTCAACCCTTAACCTCACCTCCCCCCTTGCCACCCTCTTCAAAGAGCATGTCCTATTAGCATCTAATGCTCACTAACTGTTTAAATCTTTATTCCAGAACCATTTTAACCGAGCATTCCCAGCTCACGGAAACCCATTAGTAGGGATAGCTCTAACCCTTTAATCCACCCTAAGAGAGCTCCAAAAACATGAATGCAAGGATTACAGAATTAACACAAAGAGTCTCAAGACCGAGCACTTCTTAGAGAGTGGCTATTAACATGAATGTAGTGCTAGCCTATGGAGCCCTTAATGGGCTTAGAGGGAAGCCGGAACCTAAAACTATGGGAGAGGATAAAAGCCCATGGCATTAGGTTCCGGCGATCGTGGTAGATCTCGGTAAGCCTGGAAGTTGGGAGCTTAGTGAGCTTTAAAGGTAGGCGGTTAGTTTGTTTCTATGGGGCTTAAGCTCCCTGATAGTATATTTAAAGGCTTTAAGCGTCTAGTGTTTTGTGGGCTGAGGGTCTTGAGGGTGTTTATTGCTGTTGATGTGGAGGAGCCCCTGCTTGTTTCGAGGCTTCAAAGTGTTATGAACTCTTTGGCTTCTACTAACGTGGATATGAAGCTTGTGGAGCCCTACAACTTACATGTAACGTTGAGGTTTATAGGTGAGGTAAGCCCCGGGGTTGCTGGCGAGATTTCTAGAGCCCTTTCCAGACTCTCTTTTAAGAGTTTCAAGGTGGTTTTCAAGGGTTTGGGGGCTTTCCCGAGCACGCTTAAGCCTAGGGTTGTATGGGTTGGGGTTAGCGAAGGCTTTAAAGAGATGGTAGAGCTTAGGGCGTCTATCGAGAAGCTTTTGAAGAGTGTTGGAATCCCCCCTGAGAGGGAGGATTTCGCGCCTCACCTGACTCTTGCCAGAATTAGGGGATCCAGGAACCTTAGTTCTCTAGTTAAACTACTCAATGACATGTCAGACTATGATGTGGGGAGCATGATCGTAGACAGGGTTAGATTAAAGAAAAGCACCCTAACTAGCAGCGGTCCCATATATGAGACGCTTTTAGAGGTCAAAGCGTCGCAGTGAAACCCTGAGGGGGCTTTGAAATTATTCTCCCATAATGACTAGTTTTACCTATCCCACAACCTGAATAATGAGAGTAAAACATGATCATGCCATGCTAGCGGCTATCAGCCGGCGGCCTGCACAATACGCCTATGGTTTTGAGTTCCGGCAACCACGTGTTTCCTTTAACCTGTCGCAAGCCTGGGAAGCGATGGTTATAATAAATATTATAGTGTTTCAAGGATAGTATTGGGGGTGTGGCGTGGTCTGTATTGGGGGCCCGTTAGAGGCTCTCGTAGAGTCTAAGTTGAGGCCTTCAAGGGTCCAGCTTAGGATTCTTGAAGCTTTCTACCAGATGGTTAAGCGTAAGCTTGAAGGCTGCCTGGGGGTTAGAGGTTTGAAGGTTCATGTTGAGGCTGAGGGTAGCTACGCTAAGGGCACCCTGCTCTCGGGCAAGTGGGAGCTTGACATCTTCGTCCTCTTTGGGGATGTTGATGACGCGTGGGTTAAAGGCGAGAGTCTTAGGGTTCTATCTGAATGCCTGAGCCCCCTACCTTTCACTATTAAGTATGCGGAGCACCCGTACATTACACTTAACATTATGGGCGTCGAGGCTGACATAGTCCCGGCTGTTAAAGTTGAGAGGCCTAGAAGGGGGGGATTGGGGGTTGAGAGGACCCCCTTCCACACGAGGTATGTTAAGGGTAAGATTAGCGGGAAACCGTGTATTGCCGGTGAGGTGAGGCTGCTCAAATCTTTCATGGAGGGTATAGGGGTTTACGGGGCGGAGACTGGTCTAGGGGGCTTCTCTGGATATCTCGCCGAGCTCCTAGCTATACACTATGGGGGCTTCCTGAAAGTCCTGGAGGAGGCTTTAAAGTGGAGGCCCCAAGTCTACATAGACCCTGAGGGCTTGGGAGACGAGAAATTCCTGAGGGAAAAGTATGCCGGCTCCCCAATGATAGTAGTGGACCCTGTGGATCCTGAGAGGAACGCTGCAGCATCCGTAACTTTAGAGAAGCTCGCAACTTTCATAATAGCCGCTAGAGCATACTTGGAGAGCCCTGGGGAAGTGTTTTTCCACTATTACGCTCCAGTGCACGTGGAGGCTCTAGGGCCCTCAGTAATGGTGTTGTGCACCGGAGAATACTCAGAGGAGCCCCCCGAGAACATCATGGGGAAACTTAGGAGGCTCTCAACCCTCACACTCTCAACGCTATCATCTAAAGGGTTCACACCCACATGGAAACTCTACGGCTCCGACTATGCCTCGAGAGCAGCCATAATTGTAGGGCTTGAATCGTTAAGGCTCCCACACCTAGAGTATAGGAGGGGCCCCCACCCCTGGGACGATGTCGATGCAGCCCTAAAATTCGTCTCCAAAAGGTTTAAGGAAGGTGGGATGGCCTGGATAGGGGATGATGGGGTGCTCGAAGGCCTAAGACCTAGGAGGCACGTTTCAGCCTTGAAAGCCTTAGAGGATCTACTGCCAGAACTTAAGAGGTCCCTTAAAACCGGAGAGTGCAGGGTTATAGAGTGCGAGGAGGGCCTTGAATGCGTGGGCCTAAGCGGGCTGAGCTTAAATGGCCTGGAGGGTTTCCGGCAGACTGCTCTCTTAAAGCTAGTCTCAACTCTCCAGAAGCCCGGCTAGCCCTATGCTACCCCAATCCAGGGGCTGGGTGCCTTGACCGTGTCAAGAACTTGGAAGCTCTGGGAGTAGAGTGCTTGTGCAGTTACGGCCCCCAAACACTCCCAGGAACAGGGTTGAAGGTTCTAGGTAAGGGTCATGCTGCAGTGGTAGTGGCGGCCCTCCTCGAGGAGCTCGTTGTCGCAGTTAAAGCTAGGAGGATCGATAGTAAGAGGGATAGTTTACTCTGGGAGGCGCGGGCTCTAGCGGAAGCTTCGAGAGCCGGGGTAGCTCCCAGGCCTTTATATTGGGATGACGACCTTATAGTGATGGACTTAGTAGTTGGGCCTAGACTAGGAGACCTCCTAGGGGGCGGGGAAACCCCCACATGGGCTCTATTGGAGGCTTTGAAGGCTGCTAGGACCCTAGACGTTATCGGGATAGAGCACCTAGAACTCTCAAGGCCGTGGAGGAGCGTAGTGTTCACGGGAGGCTACGAGAAAGCCAAAGCCCTAATAATAGACTACGAGTCTTCAAGGAGGGGGTGCGGAAACGTCCTAAGAATCCTGGGAGGTCTACTGCCGGCGATAGGCGTAGACATGACCGGTATGAGAGAGAGCCTGACAGAGTATAAGAGGAATTGCGATAGGAGCGCCTACAACATTGTGGAGCGCGAGTTATTAAAGCTCCTAGAACATTTAAATCCCGGCGGCCCGGGGCGTGCACTTTAAAACGTGGAGCGCCCTTGGAGACACCATGTTAAGGTTTTAAATTAGAGTGTTTCCAGGAAGTTTTATGGGCTTTAGGCTTTGTTGCAGTAACCCGTCTGTGGGAGCGTGTTTCTAGGTGGGTAAGGATAGTGTGGATAAAGGTAGGGCTTTCGAGGATCTAGTGGAGCTTTGGCTCTCTACTAGGGGGTTGGCGTATGAGAGGAGGGCTCGAGTCCAGACTCTAATAGGCTACATTGTTGAGGTCGATTTCCTAGTTAGAGATTCTAGGGGTGTTTTTATTGTTGAAGCTAAGAACCTGGAGAAGCCTGTTGACAGGGATGTGGTCTTGAAGGCTTGGAGTAACGCTTCCTCCATCAGAGCATATAAGGCTGTAGTTGTTTCAGCCTCCGGTTTCACGGAGCCCGCTGTCATGCTCGCCAGGAAGCTCGGTAATGTTGAACTCTACACCCTGGATGATGTCATGTCCGAGATTGAGTATATGAGGCTGCGGCCCGAAGCCCCCTACATTGAGCCCGCCATGACCCCGTTTTCAGCCCTTAAAAGGGTTGAGGGGTCTCTTGCTGAGAAGAGGTTCTTCATATTCAAGGCTGAGAGGGGGGAGAGTGTGGAGGCTGCTTACATACCCTTATACTATGTGAGGCTTGACGTTCCAGTAGGGAGGAATAAATATGTGACGGCGAGGCTTCTAGCCTCAGCGCTCACAGGCCTCCCAATAGCTTACGGAGGCCCCGGGAGGCTCTATGAAGCTCTAGAGGCTCTAGCCAGCGTTCCAAGGGATGTAGTGGAGGTCTACAGGGTATACGCTGGGAAGAGGGTTTCGAGGATCGACATAGTTAACGCCTACGGGGAATCCCTATGGGTTAGGCTTATGAGACACCTAGCGCCCAGAGGCCTGGTCATGAGGCTTTCCGAGAGGCCCCTAACCGTAGAGCTCATCAACATATACCCTAGAATAGAGGATTTAGAGAAGCCTGTAGAAACAATAGAGCAAGCACCTAAAAGAGTGAAGCCCCTATTCGACACTAGAGAACCCCTATACTCCCCTGGAAGCGTGAGAATGTTCCTGGAAGCAGCCCTAGCGGCTAAAGTCAAAACAATAAACACAGTATACGCCCCAATATTCAAAGTCAAACTTGTAGACAACAAGGGAGCATACAGGCACGTAAACATAGCAGGCTGGATAAGAGACCTAACAGTATACGAGACAAAGTACATCTAGCAAACGGTATAAATCTTTTAAGCCCCTAAGAAACACTGGAAACTCGGAGCCGGGGTAGCTCAGCTAGGTAGAGCGCCGGGCTGTTAACCCGGTGGTCGGGGGTTCAAGTCCCCTCCCCGGCGCCACAAGAAAACTAATAGCGTCCGAGCTTAGGCTCTTCCGGCTTCTCAGCCATATTCTTTACGAGCTCTAGCAGGTTGTCTTTCTTAAGCCCTCTCTCCATCCTGTAAAGCTGCTCCGGGGGGACCCCATAGTTCCTAGCTACTTTATAGGGTGGAATGTTGTTATACCTAGCATATAGGAGTAGTATCAAGCTTCGGAGAGCTCCAGGGTTACAGAGCCTCCTCCTAAACTTATAATGCGTCACCAGCTCCTCCAGCACCCTTCGAGCTGCGAAGCTACTCTTCAACCATAAAGCCACTTCCTCAGGTATCTTCAGCTTTTTAGAGGCCCCTATGCCGTTCACTATAACCTCGTCTTCACCCGCGAACACCAATATATCGCTAACAAGCCTAAACGGGCTGCTCAAAAAGGCGCACCCCCTATTTATAGGTTAAAGCTTAACTATATTACCTTTTACTTTAAGGCGAAAAGATCGCAAGCACGGCCAAGCATTTTAACCGAGTGTTTTAAACCAGTTAAAGCCCCCCATTTCAATAGATCGCATTTAACTCTACAGGCTATGCTAGTGGAGCTAACTCTACGACAGAAATAAATACTACCGGTGGAGTATCACCTACAAGGTCAGCGGGAGAAAACGCTGAAAACCCGGTAAGTTCTTAGTTTAGCGATAATAGCGAGAAACTTATGTCTAAGAGCTTTCAACGGCGTTATCCACAGTTAAGTCTAGTTGTGGGGAGTCCAGGCTTGTCATATGTATGGCTTTCCTAGTTATAAGCTTATAGTCCCCCACAATGTAGATATCGTTGAACTCTTTCTGCGACATGAAAACTATCTTGTTAGGTCTCTTGGGGAGTTTGTGTCCGCACAGGGGGCACTGTCCTCTGTCATATCCGCTTATAGCTTTTGAAGGTGTGGGGGGCCCGTTAAACTTGTTCCTATTACCGTTATCCCCTATAGCATACCAGTAGAGCTTAAAGCCGCACCCCCTGCAAACTACTGCTATTATCCCGACACCATTAACGTCTAGCCCCAAGATACTAGCCCCCCGTTAGAGCCAAACGGTAATACCTATGTCGACTGTTTAATAAGGTTTAACCCTTATTACACCGGGTTTAGTTAATTTAAGACCATAGGGTTAGAATAATAATATATATTGACTTCCCTAAGTAATACCTATTGTGGGCCCCTCGAGCCCGCCCTGTAAAATCGAAATGGTAAACTTTGGAAAAATTTAAAAAAAGAAACAATCAATCTAAAGGCTCCCACCCAATACTTGAAATCCCACATTTGAAGCCTGAACTTTATCTTAAAATACTATATAGACTTATAAGTCTATATAGAGACTAGAACCAATCAACAACACGCTATCCCGCATATCTAGAGATGAAAGTGGCGCCCCTCCCTTCACGAGCCTGAATGTTTTGAGCGCAAGTCTTTTAATCGCTCTTTTACACAAACCCCTATAGGTGCTTGGATGTGAGCTATAACTATGCAACCTTGGGGGACCTGAAGAAAGGCAGTTATATTGTGATAGATGGGGAGCCCTGTAGGATAGTGGAGTACTCGACAGCTAAGACCGGAAAACATGGTAGTGCTAAAGCTCATGTGACAGCAATTAGCGTGTTTACCGGGCAGAAGAAAACCCTAGTAGCCCCCGTTGACGCGAGAGTTCAAGTCCCGGTTATCGAGAAGAAGGTTGGCCAGGTTATAGCTGATCTAGGCGGGTCAGTACAGCTTATGGATATGGAGACTTTCGAGACTTTCGAGGTGGAGAAGCCCGTGGAAGAGCCTGAGCTCGCCTCGGCTCTGAAGCCTGGGGTCAGCGTTGAATACTGGATCATAATGGGTAAAGTTAAAATCGTCAGGTTAAGGTCTTAGCTCTCCTAGACTGTTTTCTAGAGTGAAATTCTGGGGTATTTTGGTTAATATGATTGCTTAGAGGCATTTTAAGGCTTCCACGCTATGTCTGCCTCTATGATTGGCCACCAGAGGCGAGCGCAGGCGGCCCCTATGGCGTCAGCCTATGGAGCCCTCAACGGGTCAGAGGGAGAGCCGGGCCTAATATCATGGGAAAGAACAAAAACACCCATGATATTAGGTTCCGGCGGCCGCTCGGGAGAGCACTAGTTTATATCTTGAGAGCTCCCTGTATGTTGTGTCCATGTATGTTTTAAGGGTGGAGGCTCTGAGGTCGCCCTCTTTGGATTCAACTATCCTATTAACCTCCTCTAGGACTTTATCGTAGGATTTGAACTTCTCGTTTAAAACCTTCCAGGGTATCCCCTTGAGGCTCTCCTCGACCCTCGCATCTCTAGGTAGAAGCCCCTTAACCATTAACACGGAGATTATGGGATAGCCTATATAGCCTCTTAGAAGAGTCCCATTATCGTTGGAGTATGCTCTGAACAGCGTCCCGGAAACCCTCTCAATAAAAACATCGTAAACCTTGTCGCCCATGCTTGACACTACTTTAGCTATGACCCTGCTGCCCTCGTCAGACACTATGTTAACCCTTCCATCGCCTATTGATCCCGCGGCCTCTAAGATCTTGATTTTAGGGGGCATCCTCAACTCTCTCCCCATAAGCACACCCTCCCCCATTAAACTCTCCAGCCACCTAAGTTATAAGTGTTTTCCGAGGCTAAAACCCTGAAAACGGTGTGGGGGAATGGTGTCTAAGAGGGGGTTCGCAGAGGCTTTGAAGAATCTCCTCGACCTAGAGTTCAGGTTCACAGTGATTGGGGGGAGTGTCGTGGAGCTTGCTTTAGGGAGCAGTGACCTGGGCGAGGATATAGATGTTTTCGCCGAGCACCCAAGCGTTATATTCGAGGAGGAAGCCTATAGGAGAGTGGCGGAGGAAAACCTCTGGGATATAGGGCAGACGTGGCTTGGAACCCCAAGGTTGATTATTAGAGCTGGGGGGGAGGAGGTGCCTGTGGAGTTCTATGATAACATACACGATTTCTACGTCCCAGAACTAATGATAAGGAGGAGTGTGAGGGTCCCCGTTGACGAGCTGAGAGTTAAAATGATACTACTAGAGGATCACCTAGTCCTGAAAGCCAACGCTGGCAGGAGCGGGGATATTGAGAGGCTAAAGGAAATAGGAAGGCTTATCAAGAGGAGGAGAATAAGCATAGATGCTAAGAAGATCGTCGAGGCTGCCTCAGAGTTCGAGGAGAAAGAAGTGATATTGAGGAGGCTGAGAGAGGCTACAATATTATAGCCATGCTGGGGCTTTCACACAGAGCATTAAACGCTAACTTCAATCATGTGGGGCCGCCGGGTTAATCCTCTATGTCTATCTCCCAGAGCGGCTTGCCTTTAGATGTTTGAGGCGCTATCCAGTCTATGAAAACGCCCGGATCCCTATAGTAGACTTCGAACTTGATAGCTCCTAGGGGTGATTCCACATCTCCAGATACTATGCTGACCCTCCCCATATATGCTGCTTGTTTGTGCAGGTGGAAGACTATTCTATTATCTTGGACCCCCCTTTTGAGGGCGTTCCTCGCAGCGTCCAGCACTCTCTCAAGCCTTAGTGCCCTATGTAGTTTCAACAGGCTCTTGACGCTGCCGGCCTCCGCGTATATTATTTTCGATGCCCCCCTCTCCATTATTTCAACCTTGTCCGGGTCTATGAAGTTTAATATCGCCCTCTTAACCTTATCCTCGTCTTCTGTGGGTCTAATCTCTGCCTCTACCACAATCTTTGTTTGCAACTTTAACCTCCCCCGCGAGCCTTCTAGCCTCTTCTAAGAGGTTCTCGAGGCTTGAATTGTTAACTATGACATAGTCTGCTAAAGCTATAGCCTCCCCGATCCCCAAGGCTATGTTAGATCTATCCCTCAACTTGAATTCTTCCACGCTCCTAGCATCCCCAACCCTACCTCTAGCTATAACCCTCTCGAGCCTAACGCTTGGTGAAGAGTGAACAGCAACCACGCAAACCCTCCCTAGTTTAGAGAAGGACTGTATCTCGCTAAGGCTCCTCACGCCGTCGACGACAGCTATAGAAACCCCCATAGCTTTTATCCTCTCAGCTATAACGTCGGCCACAAAGCCGGGCCCATATTCAAGCCTCAACTCCCTAGCTACAATCTCCAGGTTTGCGGGGGTCAGCTCTAGGCCCCTCCTAGCCGCCTCCTCCCTAACCACATCCCCCATAACCAGGACCGGGGCTCCAAGCTCCTCCCCCAACACTCTAGCTACAGAGCTCTTACCGCTCCCCGGCATTCCAGTAACAGCGATTATGAGCATCCCACAGCCTCCCACAGCGTGTGAGGCCCCCGGAGCTTAATAGCTGTCTACGTTGATTTGAGCCAATCAATACAGCTCCATAAACAACTGTTCATGAAACTTTTTATACGCTACAGAAACATCAGTTTGAGAGGTGTCCTCGACAATGCCCAGGGTGAGGGTCAAACTCGTCTCATGGGATGAGATCGTAGAGTGGACTATGGGGCTATCGAAGATTATAGAAGAGTCCGGTTGGAAGCCTGACGTGATAGTGGCGGTAGCGCGGGGGGGATATGTGCCTGCAAGGCTCCTATGCGACTTCCTCGATGTCACAGACCTCATAAGTGTCCAGAGCCAGCACTGGGTTGAGGCGGCTATAGTAGCTGAGAAGGCTATCTTAAGATACCCCTATAAAGTAGACATGTCTGATAAGAGGGTTTTACTCGTAGATGACATAGTAGACACTGGAGAGAGCCTCATACTAGCAAGGGAATTCATAACGAGAGAGTGGAAACCCCTAGAACTTAAAATAGCCGCCCTACAATGGATAAGCCCCGTTGCTAAGATGAAACCAGACTACTACCTCATAGACGTTAAAGAGTGGATATGGTTCCAGTACCCCTGGACTAGACTCGAGGATATAAGCCAGTTCATAACCAGAATATTTAGGGAAGACGAGAGAGCCAGAGAGGAAATAACAGAGGACAAACTCAAAGAACTGTTCATAGAATGGTATGGAATACACCCCTCAGAACTAAGCCACTACTGGAAACTAGCCCTAGAAAAACTCCAGAAAAAGGGAACACTAAAGAAAACAGACAAAGGCTTCAAACTTGAAAAGAAATAGCCAACCCCAAGACACAGAACAAACAACCAACCATGGAAAACATGGCGCCGGGGGCGGGATTCGAACCCGCGCGCCCCCAATAGGGCAACGGGTCTCGAGCCCGCCGCCTTAGACCGCTCGGCCACCCCGGCCCAATAATAAATATTTAAACTTACGAGTTAATATAGTTATTAAAGCCTAACCCCTCAAAGAAATCCCTAGTAAAAGTGACGACAAGACTCCATGAAGAGGATAGAATTTGATAGCCCCAACGTTAGCATTTTCAGGTAAGCCTTCGCGACCCTTCTAACCTCTCCTTGGAGTATCCATGCTCTTCAAGCCCCTTCAAGATGTAATTCAAATACCCGTCTGAAGGCTTCAGTGGACATATTCCTTTTAGGTTACTGCGGAAAACCGCTGCCCTTCTTTTAAACTTTAGATACTTTTCCCTGCCCAAGCTCTCACTCAACGGTTACTCGGCACTTTAAAAGCGGCGTCCACGACTTAAGACGTTTAGGGGACGTTTAAAGCGGGCCTTATACCGTCTTTTAAGCATTTTATATTGTGTAGTCTTATGTGGTCGCCAGAACCCCATACCATGGTATTGGGCCCGGCTTCCCCCTCCAGCCCGTTGGGGGCTCCACTGGCTGGCATTACTGGGGCCGCCTCGCCTCTAAATGCCAATCATAGGGGCGGGCTTAGCTGGAGTGGGGGGCCTTAAGGTTTAACTTTAAATTCTCATATTGTAACTATGTTAATCAAACAAAGATTTTACTCTAGAAGACAGTCTCATCTTGAGGCTAGAGGATGATGGCGGGAATGGATTTCGACTTTAAGTTATAGTGCTCGCCTTCTGTTTCGGTAAATCGGTGATCATAACCTGGTTCACGGTTCTATAGTTTTCAGGATGCAGCTCGACATAAGAGTTATAAACTTTCGTACACGCACTTCTATAGGGGTGCAGGTGGCCGAGTGTGGCGGCGAAACCCACTGAAGTTACAGTTCAAATAAGGAGGAAGACTCCTACTGCAACAACCCTAATTAGGAAGGCTGCTGACACCCTCAAAAAAGCGGGTTATAAGAGGGTCTACTTCGACCCTGTTGAGGGGGCAACTCAGGTTAAGGTTGTGGTGAAGCTATCGGCTAAAGCCCCGCCCAAGACTCTAACGTTATACGCTACGTGAAGCCACGTGATCATATTTTATTTTCATATTTTTCCCCTTAGCTCCCTAGCCTTATTAGGGTAGTCTGTAGCTATAGCGTCAACGCCCCTGGCGACCAGTGTTTTCATGGTATCCACATCGTTAACTGTCCAGGCTACTACTATGAGTTTTAGCTTGTGCGCCAGGTTTACAGCCTTTTCTGTGGCTAGGTTGAAGCGGGGCAACACTATGCTGCACCCTATTCTGGGGCAGTCGAGTATCCTGCCTGGGGGCTTGAAGTATAGTATTCCAGTAGTTATCCCGGCTGTCCTGGCCTCGACTAGCGGGGTTTCATGGAAGCTTATTATTGCAACATACTCTTTGGAGTTCAACTGCGCCACCTTATCGACCACCGCCTTTGAATCTTCCACGTGTTTAACCTCGAGGAAGACCCCGACCCTATCTCTAGCCTCTTCCAGGACGTAATCCACCAGGGGAACCTCCTCGCCCCCAACCCTAACCCTCCTTAAATCCCCCAGTGTAGAGCCTCTTATGCTGACTCTCCCCCCGTCATCGGAAACTATGATATCATCGTGTGAGGCTACGAGAGCGCCGTCCCTAGTTGATTGAACGTCGAACTCGACGACGTCAGCCCCAGCTTTTAAAGCCTCCTTTAGAGCTTTCAAAGTATTCTCTCTAGCTAAGCCAGCCGCGCCCCTATGGCCAACTATGGAGAAGGGCTTCCTTGAAAGGTATTCGCGTATATTCAAGTTAAGCCCCCTTAAAATATCTTGTGAGCTCCCGGGGGGGATTTAAGGCTATAGCTAGGGCTCCATAGAGCACGGAGTCGTCGCCGAAAGTAGCCCTCCTGATTGGGGGAGGCTCTAGCAGGCTATACTCTCTAATATACTTTAGGATGCCCTCAACCATTAAATCCTCATTGTTAAGGTATATGCTGCCGCCGACGAATATCACCTCCGGGTCGTAGGCTGCTATGACACTGGCGATCCCTGAAGCGTGAACTCTATTAATATAGTCTACAAGCCTGACAGCGAAGGGATCCCCAGCCCTAGCCATAGCATATAACGCCTCAGGGGAAAGGGAGCCCCCAAGAGCGAGCCTCCAAGCATCACTATCGCCACCCCACTCTCCAGCCTTAATAGAGGCTATCCTGGGAATATTAGCCCCGCTAGCTAAAGCCTCCCAGTGCCCGAGCCCCCCACAACCGCACCTAACACCACTATCAACATCAACAACTATATGGCCAGCCTCGTGGGCGTTACCCCTCCTACCCACTAAAAGCCTGCCATCAACCACGACCCCCACACCAACCCCGGTACTTATAGTGATATATGCTAGGTCCCCCACACCAACCCCCCCGCCTAGAACATGCTCACCCCAGGCTGCAGCCATGCAGTCATTAGCCACGATAACGGGGGCCTTGAAAGCCTCAGATAGGGGGTCTCTCAGGGCGAAAGTCTTTAAAGGATTGTTTGGAGTGTTGACAACCCACCCCCTCTCCAGGTCTAGGGGGCCTATACTCGCCACCCCCACAGACTCGAATTTTTCAAACCCCACGTTATCAACTATAGTTCTAGCTACAGCTAGGGGGCCCCCGGTCTTTGGAGTCTCAAGTTCGACCCTCCTAACAATGTTTAAACCCTCAAAAACCCCTATCTTAAGCCTGGAAGCTCCAACGTCTACCGCCAGAAACTTAGAGGTCACATCCCGGCACCGGCGCCCGCCTTTTGCTCACGTGAAGTCTACAACCTTCAGTATCTCCTTAGCTTCAAGCTTCCTAACCGCCATATACCTGTAAGATATTTGTTTCAGGTAAACGTTATGGCCTTGAATCATTACAGTGTGGAGTCTAGCATTAGCCTTATTGAGGGTCTTAGAGAGGAGCTCGGGGGATATCCTATCCTCCCCGTCCGATATGAGAACTATGTCGCTCACATTCCCCCCCTCCTTAACTATGTCCTCGCAAGCCGTGATCAAAGCCCTCGATATATCAGTCCCCCCTCCAGCCTTAACCCTAGCTAGGTAGCTTAAAGCAGATACTATCTCGGAGACTCTAGAGTTGGGCTTGACGCTAACCGGGGGGTGGGTTATGGAGTCGAAGAACCTGGCGTAGAACCTCCTACCCTCCATAGTAGACTTTCTAAGTAAAGCTACAGCCACAGCCCTAGCCCAGTCTATCTTCGCCCCCACCATGCTACCACTCTTATCCATGAGCACGTATATGGGGCCCTTAGACTTAGTAGTGACCCTCTTGTAAAGGAGTAGTTTCGAGTCCGCGAAGGATGCAAGGAAATAATCCCAGGGGAGCGCCAGTTGAGAATAGTGGAGCCTCTCAAGGTCACCTCCAACTTCAACCCCCTCGATCCAGCCTTTACTATACCTCTCAACCCTAGACCTGACAGCTGGAACCTTGACCCCCTCAATTTTCTCTAGAACCTTAGATATGTCAGTGTCCCTCGCAAGCCTCAAAACCTCCTCCATAGACTCGTCGAAAGCGAGCACAGACCCCTTACCTGCCCCCAGCCCGCTCAAAGCCCTCTTAATGTCCTTGGCTGTCTTAACGTCCCCCTCCACCTGCTCTAGAGCCTTCTCAACAGCATCCTGGAATCTGCTCTCACCCCTAGACCCCTTACCCTCATCCTTCCGCCCCTCACCCCCTCTACTCCCCCCGGAACTCTCCTGGCTTAGGATCCTTGAGAGCCTCTCTATGAAAGATGCGGAGGCTACTATGCTGGTTACAGTGTCAGCTACAGTATAGGGTTTAACCCTCCACAGGTTTGAGCTTGATGTCAGGGCTGAGACTACTTGGAGCCTCATCTGGAGCTCCTCTAATTCCTCCTGCGGCTCTTGGCGTTTCGCGAACTCCACATCCACTATGGGCATTGGGAGGTTGAAGGAGTAGAATACGTCTACAGCAAGCTCTACTGTGAAAGGCTTGGGGAGTGGGCGGCCCGCGAGCTTAGAGGCTATATCTAATATTCTAGAGCCCCTGTAAGCCCTCACTTCATCTATTAATCCCACCCCGGCTATGACGCTTCTCTTCGGCTTATAACTTCTCCTCGTCTCCGCCCACCTCACACGTTTAGCTTCGCCATGACAATCTCTAATAAGTCGTCGATCTCGTTCACGAGCTCTGCGGCCAGCTTTCTTATCTCCTCGTCGTCGTCATAGTCCTTCACTAGGTTCAACACCTTGTTCCTGGCTACTTTCAAGTTCTTATAATAGTCTGTAAGCCTGGGGTCGAAGGGGCTCAGAGCTTGTATCTTTGAGGCCGCGGTCTTCACGTTGGTCTTTATTTCGTTAAGCTCCCTTTGAACCCTCTCTCTAGTTCTAAGCTCCTCCATTAGTATGACTTGGACCTTGTCGAAGTCCTCCAATGTTTTGGGGACAACATACTTTAAAACTACAAGGTCATCCTCAGTGGCGACCCTCCTATTGTTTAAGAGGGCGTGAGCGGCTACAACCTTAAGAGCCTTGCCTTTCCTCCTATCTGTTATGTGAAGCCCCTTCTCCTCCATAACTAGGAATAACCTTATAAGGTGGGGTTTAACAGGGCTAAGGTCGACTTTAAGAGAGAGGCTATAGATAGCCTTCAGATCATCCATGGAGAGTATTAAGCCCGAGCCCTCAAGAGCCCCCGTCTCCAGCTTCCAGGAAGCGTCCAAGAGCTCAGACCAGTAGTCCTGGCTCAGAGGCTCCACATGAGTCCTCAGGAGGAACCTGTCATATAAAGCTTCAAGCTCGGGCTCCTCGGGAACCCTGTTAGAAGCCCCGAAAACACACCATAAGGGGACCTTGATCTCCATATACCCATCATAGACAACCCTCTCCATCATAATGCTCAAGAGAGAGTTCAACACAGCACTACTAGCATTAAAAACCTCGTCGAGAAACGCTATGTCAGCCTCCGGGAGCTTACCCCTAGTAACCCTAGCATAAACACCCTTCCTCAGAGACCTAATATCCAGGGGGCCGAAGAGCTCGCTAGGCTCAGTATACTTAGTCAAGAGATACTTGAAAAACCTAGCGTTAAGGAGGCTGGCAGCCCTCCTAACCAGAGCACTCTTAGCGGTATTATGAGAAAGTAAAGCGTTAGTGAAGAATGAGTGGGTTTCTGGGATGTGGAAATCATATACTCTTACCCACCCATGTATTCGTTTTACACTCTTTACAATATCCCATTCCTCTTTCCTCGGGCTTTTTCTTTTCCTACGAGCTATAGCACGATCTAGTTTTTCATTTTTCTGTCTCGATATGAAACCTATTTCCTCCTTGAATTTTTTAAGCTCATCTAATCCTCTTATGACGAGGACGTACCCCTTATACGTTTTCTTATAACGTTTGTCCTTTGAAGTGGATTCATAGATAGATGAAATTATTCCATGCCTAAGTAGGAGTATTTGAACGCCTTCCAACAGCTTCCTACTTTTACTTTTTAATCTCACTCCAGTGTAGCGAGGACGATCCTCTACCGTGCCGTCCCCTTCGAAGAGCCCCCTTAGAAAGGCTGCGGAAACTGTTTTCGGCGATAATAACACCCAGCGCGGGACGATTTTCTCCTCATGCCCATGATCTAGCCATTTGAAGAGTCTAGCTAAATATATGGAATCATATCTGAAGGATCTAGCTTTCTTCACTCTAGTCCTCTCAGAGCGTCTATATGTGCGCCTATATGGTTCAATGCCAAATAATTCTTTTATGCGAGATATTATATGATTCTCGAATTCAACTTCCTCGATCCCCAGCCCAAACCCGATGGATTCCCCTGTAAAAAACCCGCCAGCTACAAACGCGCCGAGCACTTCCGCAAGCCTCTCATCAAGTATGGGAACCCGTTTTACTTTTCTACGTTCTTTTATCTTCCTAGAGCCAAAACCCCGATAAGGACGTTTTACAGGCATTATCTCATCGTTTGGGATGGCGATATAATGGTTTGGCGATGGTAATCTAGTTATTAGTTTCACTCTCTGACCTGGTTTGAGGTCTCTTAGGCTAACCCAACCTTCATCCGTCAATATGGGGTGATTCGGCGTCCCCCTTAACCTAAAACCTCGCTTGGTAACTACCTCATAGGTTTCCCACACATCATATATGTGTAGCTCAGTAGCTCTGGCGGGTGGAAAGATGGGGAAGTCGGCTATGTAAACCCCTGGGACAAGTCCTTTAGCTATATCTTCAATATAGTATAAGCGCCCATCTTCTGCGGAAATGATAGTATCTCCTACTATACAGCCGGGCTCCCCTAGAAGTACTGAGTGCTCTCCAGATATCAAAGAAAGAGTCACCATGAGAGCCTCATCATGCCTCCCAACAAATGGAGCCTCAAGCTCTTTAAGAAACCGAGACGCCTTAGCCGAAGCCTCCTCAAAACTCATGCTCAAAGCTAGACTCCTCTAACAGGCAGACTATCCCCCTAATATAAGTAGAAAAAATTTAATAAGCTTTTATCCAAAACACTGACATGAAATCCCAATATAGGCAAAAAAGCCCCCCAAATAAAATATTAACACGTTAAACTTTAACCCAACAAGATCCTCCACCATTAAACTCTAAACCTAGAATCCCAGAAGATGGGAAGTTAGACGCCCCCCGAGGTTTAAGTGCTACGCGTGCGAGTTCCCCCGCCGGGTGTAATGAGATTCTCTAGGATTTACTTGGTGAACCCTTCGCTCCACATTCTAGCTTTAGAGTTTCAGCTGTGTCAGAGACGATTATGGAAGGCTTTATCCCCGGGGTTAACTTTGAGAACTCTTCCTATGACCTGACAATGTGTGCTGAGAAGGTTGCATTGTTTAGCGCACATAATCGGGGCCGGGGATATCGTGGGGGTGACTGTGTTGTCAGGGGGGGCGAGCCTCCGCCCTTTGCGAAGCTTGCTCTCTGCTTCTCTAGGGTCTAGCATGCTGTTAAAACTAGGGGGAAGCTTCTACCTTAACCTTTTAAGCTCGAATCTTAACATGACTTTAAGGAGGCTTATATTGATAGTCTACGATCTCCCGGAACTGTATAAGGCTCTAGCCCTAGCGCATATGAAGTCTAGGGATGATGAAGCCTGGAAGATAGCGCATGAAAGGCTCTTAAGGCTCGTTGAGGTCCTCGAGAACATTAATAGTAAACTGGCTCCGCTAGACATAAGCTTAGGCTATTACCTTAAAGGGCACGCCCGGAGCATCCTAAGCTCAGTCGAGGTCGGGGATGCGGCATCTTTAATGGCTGTCTACGAGACTATAGAGGGTAAAATTAAACCTTTCAAGCCCCAAGTGGAGATGACGCATTTCTATGTAACCACACTGAGGCTTCTAACGTCTTTAATAGCCATAGTTTCGGCAATTATAATAGCATATATAAGCTACACGATAGGAGCTATACTTCAATTAACGCTAGCATTAATAGCTGTCGGGACCGGCACAGCCGGGCTCCTACTAGCAACGCACAAAAGCGGCCACATAGCCCCCCTAATATCGATAATTATACAAGTAATATCGCTAGCGACAAAAATAGAAATCATAAGCATAACAAGCGTAACATCGCTGCTAACAGCATCTATAACCTTAGCATTATTAAACTACGTCCAGATAAGATTTAGAAAAGCCGTAAAAACGACAATGAAAAAGACTTTCTAAAAAGACATGCCCTATACCAAGCTATTTCACATACTCAACATCCCGAACACCTTCAAGTTCAGCATTATTCTCTAAAACCTAACAGAGCACCCATTAGAGAGCACTGTTAACGAATATTACTATGATCAACTTGAGACCATCACTACCGTCTCTTATAGCCGCACATTACCCCCAATATAGGCTGACTTAAATCCATAAGCCCTAGCCGCTTTAACAAAGCCTCCAGCCACTACAATATCATAATATAGGATTTACAACTCTGCCATTAGCATTTTTACTTTCCAGGTGGACATTACAGACTAGGGAGGTTAAAGTGTCTGTGAGCCTTTTAAATATCCTTGAAATAATGCGCGACATCATAGGTGGAACGGTTAGGATCTATGAGACAATTACCAAATTTGAGGAGGAATCCGGCAAGCCCTTTGATAAAGCGCTCGAAGACATGACAAAAGACAAGGAGTTTTGGACTCGGGTCCCGGCAGAGGTTATAGGCGAATTCTTCACCATATACGCTAAGTATTACTCGCTAAGCTTGAAACTTGAAAATTTCACGTCTCTAAGTGTTGAGGAAAAAAGGAAGATCGTCAAAAGTCTCAGAAGTTTAGAGCATGAGCTAGAAGAGTTCACCGCTAAGGTCAAGAATATGGTGGTTCAACAATGATCTACGCTGAACTTTTATCCAGAAAACTTTTATCCAGAATAGGAAGAAGGATAGGGGATAACATTCACCTTCAAAGGATCTTTACCCCTATTATTTCCCAAACCGCTATGATTGTTAAATATATGAGTAAAGAAGAGATGGTTAAAGAAATGTTGGCTAGATATGTTGATAGAGAGGAGCTGGAAAAGATCCTCAAAATCGCAGGTGACAAGATAGGAGACCTTCTAGGGACGGCTTACTATGTCGAGAAGCATTATGGTCATTATGGTGGGCCCCGGCTTACACTATTGGAATTCGAGGAGGACTATGAGGAGACGGGAGAAAAATGGGTGGTTATTGGCTTAGTTCTTAGAGACTGCGGATACGAGGAGTGGGATATGATTGAGAGGAATGTTAAAGAGTGGATGCGAGAGCAAGGCTTTGAAGAGCTTGCGGGCAGGGTGCTCGTAGTTTGCGTTCGAGGCTTCAAGGAGATGTTGAGCTAGACCCCTCAACTTTATTTAATATGTTTAATGATAAGAAGGATCTTATTTGTTCTAACGAGACTTTCTTCAGGAGGGCGGTAAGCTCCCTATATTTGACGCTCTTCAACTATTGGGCTAGACCTTGCTATAACACTGGTAAAAGGGGTAAGGGGCCTTTGTAAGATATGTTCTCCTATAGTAATTTCCATAAGGCTCTATTGGAGCTTAATTTGGGAGTTAAACTGTTTCATCTCTATATCCTTAGGGTGGCAGCTGACCACTATGCTCTTAGACCAACTAAGGTGAAAGTGCTGGACAAGATTATGAAATCAATTATGGAAAAGGAAGAGGTGCACGTAACCATTGATTGTAGCTCTTTTGAAAAAGCTTTGAAGGTCGCGCAAGATGTTTGGAGCGAGCTCTTGAAGGATCGGGGGGAGCGTGCCTGCAGCTTTGGTGGGGATTGACAAAAGTTGTCTCGGGAAACGGAGCTTTCGCACTGTTAAATTTGAGCTCTGGAGAAAAGTTTTTAGGTTTCCGTAACGGATTTGGATACGGTGTCCAAATTTGGTTCAGAGGATGCTTTATGTTATGTTAGGTTCTATAGTGATCCTAATGATTTTAGGGTTCGCCCTGCTTTATGCTAGCGTTAGCGGTTTAAGGGGGGAAATTGAAGGGCATTCGAGGGCTTTGGAGGAGCTTAGGGTGAGGTTTGAGGGACAGCGTGAGGCTTTAAGGGATGTGGAGGAGCTTAAGTCTAGACTTGACAGGATCGAGAAGTCCCTCGGTAATGTTGCTTCAGCCGAGGAGCTTAAGAGTATTGCTAGGGAGGTGGGGGAGCTTTCAGCTATGATCGGGATTTTAGAGTCTAGGATTAAAGGCTCTAATGAGACTCTAACAGCGTTTATAGCTAACGTCTCCGCGTCAATATCTGAGATCTCAAGGAGGGTTAACGAGCTTTCTGAGAGACTCTTATTCCCCGCCGTTATAGTTGATGGTGCCGGCGATAGGGTTGTCATATTGAGTAGGCCTTCAAAAGTTGTATCCCTCGCTCCGAGCGCGACGGAGACACTGTATTTTATGGGGGCTTTAAACCTCATAGTTGGCGTGGACGATTTCTCGGACTTCCCTAGGGTGGTTAAGGAGGGGAGGGATAGGGGTGAAATCGCTAGCATAGGGGGCTTCTGGACGCCTAGCGTTGAGAAGATCGTCGGCTTAAAGCCCGACTTAGTGGTGGGTGTTGCGAGCGTGCCGAGCCATAGGGCTTTGAAGGCTCAACTGTCAGCCTATGGGATCCCAGTGCTTCTACTACCAAACTCTAGGGCTTCAGATGTCGTTGAATCCCTGCTGATCGCTGGAAGGGCTCTAGGAAGGCTTCCCGAAGCTTACAGGATCGCATACCAGGTTGAGCTAGCCTTCAAGTACGCCGCCCTCCTGTCAACAAAGCTTGAAAGTAAGGTTAGTGTTTCAGCTGTGGTGTGGGTGAAGCCTCTCTTCGTAGTGGGAGGGGGCACGTGGCAGCATGATATTCTAGAATATGCGGGCCTCATAAACGTTTATGGAGACATGAAACTTTGGCCCTCAGTTTCTCCAGAGACTCTGCTTGAGAGGGTGCCGGAGGCTATAATAATGACAACGGGGCATGGAATGGTTAGTAGGGAGGACCTGGTGAACCAGCTCGTAGGCGTCCTCGGAGACTCGGCATATAAGATCCCGGCTCTGAGAGACGGGAGGATCTACGGGCTTTCGGGAGCCTACGAGGATGCTTTCAATAGGCCTTCACCCAGGACTATTATAGCCTTATACGTTCTCCTAGTAGTATTCCACCCTCAACTCTTCGACCTGAAGCCTGGAGACATACCTTACGATGTGTCCCCGGAGACCTTAGATGTAGCGGTGATTTTGAGGGATAAAGTTCCAGGTCAAATCCTGGAGCTTATAGAGTTGGGGTTGAGGGGGTAGTTGAAGCTAAGGTTCCTCTCGGCTTTAACCACCGCTTTACTAATCCTCATCCTCCTACTAGTAGCCTCCCTAGGAGTCGGCCCCTACAAGGTTTACAGCCCCCACGCTCTGGTTAGGGCTGTTTTTGAGGAGGGGCCTGACAGGGCCGTTATAGAGTATAGGCTTTGGAGGTCTATTGCAGCCTTCATCCTGGGGCTGGGGCTCGCTGTTTCAGGCTTGGCCCTCCAGAGGCTTATAAACAACCCTCTCGCAGACCCATACATACTGGGAATATCCTCAGGAGCCTCCCTAGGCTTCCTGGCGGCGGTGGCTTTAGGGCTCAAACCTTTATGGGTTTGGTATTTAGCGGCTTTCTCGGGGGGCCTACTAGCTTACACTGTTATAGTCGCTGTGGCGACGGCGCTGGGGCTCACGGGCCTGGGCCTCATAGTCTCGGGGGTATCGCTTACTTACGCTTTCACCGGAGTCTCCATGATACTCATATACGTTATGGGGCCCCAAATACAGTTTGGGTTTTCATGGCTTTTCGGGAGCGTAGCTTACAGCACTAGAGATGTGATAGTTGCTAGCACGTTTTTAACCCTAACGGGGCTCGCCATCATAGCATATTACAGGGGCTCCCTGACCACGCTCCTACTCGGAGAAGATGTGGCTAGAGCCCTCGGAGTTAAAGTTCACATGGTCAAGCTTATTGTTTCAGCTTCTATAGCTTTAATAGTAGCCTCTCTCGTAGCCGTCAGCGGCCCCGTAGGCTTCATAGGGCTAATAGCCCCCTGGATCGCGAGGCTCGCCGTGGGCGCGGGGTTCACGAGGCTACTACCCTTAACAGCCGCTGCCGGAGCCTCGCTAGGGCTAGCTTCAGACATTCTAGTCAGGATTGCTGGGGGCGGCAGGGAGCTGCCCCTAACAGCGCTCACAGCCATTATCGGGGCCCCCCTACTCTTCTATCTGACACTGAAGACTAAGGGTGTGGAGAGGCTGTAGGTCATGTGTAGGGTTTTAGTTGAAAACCAGACTGTAACCTTAGATGGTAAGGATGTTTTGAGAGATGTGAACTTAGACGTGGAGGGGGGTATAACAGCTATAATAGGCCCTAACGGGGCGGGTAAAACAACTCTCCTAAAGAGTATAGCCGGCATAGTAGCCCCCTCTAAGGGTAGAGTCTTAGTGTGCGGGCTGGAAGCCCGGGAAGCTAGCAGGATGATAGCCTACGTTCCAGCCTACTTAATGGTAGACCCCCACGCTAAGGTTGAAGATGTGATAGAGGCTTACTTGCACGGGGTGAGGGGGGTTGATGTGGAGAGCGTCTTAAAATCCTCGGGTCTAGAACGTTTTAGGGGCAGGAAGTTTAACACGCTGAGCGGGGGGGAGCATAAGCTGGTTTTAATCGCCGGGGCTATAGCCAGGAACCCTAAACTACTACTTCTCGACGAGCCTTTCTCCCATCTAGACCTCGCCAACCAAGTCAAACTAGCTAAGATACTCAGGGGGGAGCGTGGAGAAGGCAGAACTATTATAATGACAGCCCACGAGCCCCTCCACGCTAGCATAGCTGATAGGGTGGCCCTCATGAACTCAGGATCCATAATGGCTTATGGGAAGCCTGAAGATGTGGTCAGGAGGGAGTTACTGGAAAAAGTTTATGGGGTGGAACTCCTGGAAATAACTGTAGAAGGTGGTAGAGCGCTCATACCCAGGTTCTAAGAGATCCTTAAAGCCACCCTATCCAGGAACCTGAGCCTCTTAGGCACTGGAGGGTGTGTTGAGAACAACTCCATTAAAGCGTTTGTCTTAACGCTCTTGAGCCTCTCAACCTGATAGTCTATATCGTAGAAGAAGCCTCCATGGATCTCAATTAGAGGCGCTACTATGAAAAGCATGGAGGCTACACTGTTATTCCTAGCCTCCTCTGAAATGCTGGGATCCCTAGAGTATGCCAGGTGGAGTCTCGTCAAGGCCCTCTGAAGGTCTCGAGGCCTCCCAGTAACAATTGCCGAGTGGGCGTCAGCATAGTACTCCCTAAGCCTGTTAAAGTGGGCTATGAGGACCCTGAATAGAACGCCAGCAGCTATGAGGGCAGCTCCAAAAGCTGCCAGGTATATGGGCGACCCCCTCCTATTGCCGCCTCCCCCCAGGAGCCCGCTCCATAATAGGATTCTCCCTATGAAGTATACAGCTAAAGGTATTATGCTGAGGGCCAGTATCCACGAGACATCCCTGTGTTTCAAATGCCCAACCTCATGGCCTAACACTGCGACCACCTCATCTCTACTGAGCATTCTAAGTAGCCCTCGGGTGACTGCCACATAGCTTCCAGCGATCGGGCTCCCGTAGGCGAAAGCATTGGGGAAGTCGACGTCAGCTATGACGAACTTGGGGGGTTTCATGCCGCTGAGGTTGGCGAGCCTCTCCACCTCCTTGGCAAACTGCTCCTCGTATGGAGTGCTGGGGGGTCTAGCTTTGTAGGCTATGTTTATTATGAAAGGCGATATGAGCCACTGGAAGAATATGAGTAGGAAGGCTAGAACTGAAGCCGTCAACACCATAGTCTGCCCTTCAACCGCCGACCCGGAATACCACTCGAAGAACTTCACTATAAGGATCATGGTGAACACGTAGGCTGAGACCATGAAAAGCAGGGTTAAACCCATCCCAGCCCTGAGGGAAGCTAGACTCCTAGGAGCGTCCCCAACTATTCTATCAGCGTTTAAGGCTAGGAGCCCCACGATGCCGGCGAACACTATGCTCTCCACTATTAGCAGCCACCAATAAGCCCACATGAACCCTAGGAGTTCAAAGACCATACCTAACTACCCTCCCCAGGATCCCAGGTTAACTAGTAAGGGGGCGTCCAAGCCCTATAAGTTTAATTCCAGACTCCTACCCCTCCAAGAAGCCGATAGGGAGCACAGCTTCAAGCCACCAACGCTCTTAAGGGATCCTGAAAGGTCTAACAGCAAATCCTCTATCATGGCGCCCTCAACGCCTAAAACCTCCCATAAAGGCTTATGGTCAAACCTCCTAAGAGCCTCTTCAAGGCTCCGAGCTAGGAGCTCCACGTCCACGTTAGCCCTCGAAGAGCTACACCAGCAAGCCCACACTGTAACGTCGTGACCGTGAACATCGTACTTGAAAGGTTTAAGAGCCAGACTCACAACTCCGGAGACGCAGAGCCTCCAAGCCATAGCTAGCCTCCACCTCCCCCCAGCTCAAGCCAGACCCTGTGGAATCTCTGTACCAGAGTAGCTATGGATAAAACTAGGAGAACAGCAATTATAGCCTCGGCGAGGCCAACACTGTATAGTGAGGCGAGGCCGGCCGCTAGGAGCCCCACAACCCTCTCCTGCCTCTCCACAAGGCCGACCCCTTTAAGGGTCACACCTAGACCCTCCCCTCGAGCCCTAGTATAGGAAACCATGTATGACGCCACTAGGAGAGTGTAGCTTAGGAGAACCCCCACACCCATATAGTGGAGGGCTAAAATATAGGCGGCATCTGAAATCCTATCACTAACAGAATCTAGGAAAGCCCCCCTCCTACTCTGCAGCCCGGAAGCCCTAGCAACCAGCCCGTCAAGAGCGTCTAGAAGGGCTGAGAGGGCCATCAAAAATAAAGCTAAGATTTTAAAGCCCATATAGGCCGCTGCGGGAACCGTGACAGCCAACGTTAACCCCGCAATAGTATAATAGTTAGGGTGCACCCCCAGCCTGGAGAGTGCGGCGCCCACCCTCACATATGAACCCTCGAAGCCCACGACACTCTACCCTCGTAAACTTAGAGGCTAGGAACTACAAGCTTATAAATTAGGCTACACTCTGCAACCCCCTATATACTATGGTTTAATAGCTTGGAGAGGCCCGCTAATAGCGGTGTCCGGGTTGGTTAACGCCGGTGATAAAGCCCCGGACTTTGAAGGCTTAGATAACAGTGGAAAACCTCTGAGGCTTAGCAGCTTGAAAGGCGCCACCATAGTGCTATATTTCTACCCTAAAGCAATGACGGGAGGATGTACGAGAGAGGGTATAAGGTTCAACGAGCTCTACGAGGAGTTTAAGAATCTGGGAGTGGAGATTATAGGTGTTTCCACAGACCCCCTGGATGATAATAGGAGGTTCGCCGAGAAATACGGCTTTAAGTTCAGGCTTGTAAGCGACGAGGATAGGGTCATATCGAGGGCTTACGGGGTCTTGAATAGCGAGACTATGAGGGCTGAGAGGGTCACGTTCATCATAGATCGAGATGGTGTCGTCAAGGCTGTTTTGAGGAATATTAGGCCCGCGGAGAGGCATGCTGATGAAGCTTTAAAAATCGCCAGAGAAATCGCATCTAAGGGTTGAAGAGTTGGCTCGGGCCAGGATTGCCCTCGTCCAGTTTGGGGCTTTGAGGTCTAAGAGCGAGAGCTTGAAGGCCATAGAGAAACTCCTGGGAGACTATGAAAGTAGGGCGGACATAATCGCTTTCCCCGAGTACTCCATGCTAGACCCTACGGGGCTCGACCCCACACTAATATACGAGGCTTCAGAGACCCTGGAAGGGGGCTGGGTAGGGTTCTTCAGAGACCTAGCATCCACTAGGGGCTCCTGTGTTGTGGCTACATTGTTTGAGAGGTCGAGAGAGCCCCCCAGAGTTTACAATAGTGTCGTAGTCTTGAACCGTGGAGGGGAACTTCTGGGTGTTTACAGGAAAACACACTTGTTCGACATACTAGGCTATAGGGAGAGTAGCTTCACAGCCCCCGGCGATAGTCTCTTCGACCCCGTTAACGCTTGCGGCGTGAAACTCGGGCTGGCAGTGTGCTTCGAGATTAGATACCCTGAGATCTTCAGGGTTCAAGCTTTGAGGGGGGCCGAACTCGTGGTTGTCCCCGCAGCATGGTATAGGGGGCCTTTGAAAGAGGAGACTCTAGGGGTCCTAGCTAGGGCTAGGGCTCACGAGAACAACCTCTACGTGGCTGTGGCAGCCCAGTATGGGGATAATTTTACTGGTAGGAGCGTTATCGTAGACCCTATGGGGGTCGCAGTGGTGGACGCCGGTTCGGGGGAGAAAATAGTTGAATCCATCATAGACACTGAAATAGTTTATAGGGTGAGGGCTAGAATGCCCCTCTTGGAGCTCGCAAGGTGGGATATGCTTCTAGGCCACCTCAAAGGCTCTGTTGAATCTCATGGTGCCTCTAAAGGCTCGAGTTCATACGTTAAATAGCCTTCAGGCTCCCTTTTAACTACTAGAAGCCTCACTTTCACGCCTGGCTTGAGCCTGCTCGGATCCCTACATCTAACCCATGAGAGCACGTTGACGCCGTTAGGCATCCTAGCTATGCCCACTATGTAGTCGTCGTAATGGCTGAAACTGTATGGTTTAATGTTGATGACAGTCCATGTTACGAGCTCCCCTTCAGTGGGCATTTCAACCCACTCGACCTCTCCTCCAACATCGTCCGGGCACTCTATCTGCGGGGGGAACATTATTCTCCCCGTTGATTTACACTTTGTCGCCAGGATTTTACCCTCGTTTAAGGCGTCGAAGAACTTCTTTATCTTCTCTATGCTTATCATATACCTTAGTTTAAGCTCTCTCTGGTCATACCACATTGTTGCCCCAGTCCTAGGATCTATTATCGCCGGTATGCCCACGCTACTTTTCATAGTCTCAGCAAAGCTCTCCATCTGTTTCATGAAGGCCTCTACCTGCTCCCTCTGGCTCACCAGCGTTCACCCCCTAGGCTTGTGGAGGCTGTAGAGTGTCACGTAGGTGTAGTGGCCTGTGCCCCCAACGTTGTGGGCTAAGCCTCTCCCAACTTTTATGGGCGCCTGCCTTCCACTCTCAACTCTACCTAGAAGTTGTCTTGCCATCTCGACAGCCATTGAGACTCCAGTGGCCCCTATAGGGTGTCCCTTAGCTTTAAGGCCCCCGCTTAGGTTAACGGGAACTAGCCCCCCGATATAAGTCTGGTGCTCTCTGACGAGCTTGTAGCCCTCGCCTCTCCCAGCTATGCCTAGATCCTCGTAGGCCATTATCTCGGCTATTGTGAAACAGTCGTGAACCTCGGCGAGGTCTATGCTCCTAGCTATAGAGCCCTCCTCTATGCCGGCTTTCTTGTAAGCCTCCCGGGCAGCCCTCCTAGCGGCTTCAAGACCTAGGAACTGGCCCCTCTTAGATATGTTGCTCGTGTCGCTCGCAGCCCCTATAGCTTCTATCCAAACTGGAGAGTCTGTAAGCTTAGCGGCAACCTCTTCGCTTGCGAGAACAACGGCGGCAGACCCGTCTGTTATGGGGCTTGAATCGTAGAGTTTCAGGGGCCAAGCAACATACCTGCTCCTCATACACTCCTCAACCGTGATCTTCCTGGGGAACTGGGCTTTAGGGTTGAAACTAGCATAATAATGGTTCTTAACGGCAACCTCACACAGGTCCTCCTCCCTAGCCCCATAAGTGAACATGTATGATGTAGCGTAGAGGGCGTAATAGCCTGGGAACGTTATACCGAAATTCTCGAACTCCCAGAAGTAGTTGCCAGCCCTCCCAATAAACTCCACTACAGTGGGGGTGGGGCTCTCATTCATCTTCTCAACGCCGACAACGAGAACTATGTCAGCCTCCCCGGAAGCTATAGCGTCCCTCCCAGCCTTGATAGCGGCGCTCCCCGTAGCGCATGCAGCTTCAACCCTGAAAGTGCCCTTACCCGAGAGGCCCGCATACTCGTTAACAACTATTGCGGGGAGGGGCTCGCTACTCCAGCCCCCAGCATTACCCACAACAACAAGGTCCACATCATCCAATCCTATTCCGGATTCGCTAATAGCCTGCCTTATAGACTCGTAGGCTAGTTCAGGAATGTTAACGTCAAGCCGGACCCCGAAACTGGAGTGCCCAGTCCCAACTATGGCTACTCTCCTAGCCAACCAGGGTCACCGATATTTTTTAAATTGTTTGTTTAAAGTTTATATATTAATAATTTAAGAAAATGCCGTGATGGAGTTCAAGACTCTTTCTCTAAACCATATTTCCTTATTATCTCGTAAAGTCTCTTAGGGTTCCTCGAATAGAGCCTGACTATGTTGACGCTCCTCCTACCCTCCGTGACGATGTCCACGAGACTCCTCTTATCGTCAAACTTAACTATGGCATCCTGGGATAGGGGGAAGCCTATGGCCGTGTTGGAAAGGAGACCCCTATAAACAATGCCTTTAACAGTGACCACATACTCGTTAGGCATAACTAGAGTGGTGACCCTACCAACCTTCCATAAGGCTACGGATATTGTAGCTTGAGATATAATGAAGAAGCCTTCAAGGTATAACAGGAAAGCGAGGAAGTTAATTATGAACCCATTGTCTATGAACCCCTTCAAATACTCGTGCAAGTCTGGCAGATGAGGCCACACAACCCAGAAGTATGCTAAGCCAATAAAAGTCCCGGCAAACATGTAGGTTGAAAGTTTAAGCTGAGACCTCATATCCTCTATGAGACCCTCATCCTTAGACTGTATCTCCCTCAAATTCTTCTCCTCATAAAGCTTCCTAGACTTCATAACATCGTCAGGGCTAACCTTGGAGCCCGGCTGCTTCCCCTTCATGAACCTACTCTGCAACACTGTAGTAGCCACTATGAGGATCATTATTAGGGCAAAAGTCTTCCACCCTATGCCCAGCCATGCTGCTAGCAGCGAGTAGATAACTATGTAAACCTGCCCCGTAACTATTCTAAACCATGTATTCTCATAGTAATACGACAACCCCTAAACCGCCTCCCCGAAACCGTTAAAAAATTGTTTTATAGAGCTTTAAAAAGAGTGGAGTTAGGCTTTCCCCAAACCAACATCTATGATCTTCTTCAAGTTAACAGTGTCGAAAACGTTCCCTGTTATGGTTAATTGCCTCATCATGAAAGCTCTCATAGCGTCCAACTCTCCGCTCATTATTTTAGCTAGTACCTCCCTAGATGTTGTCAGCGTTGCTATCGGGCTGGGATGCCTTCCTTGGACTATTCTAATTGACCCCTCCCTGATCTCAATATAGAATTCCTGCCCGTCCACCACCATCTGGTATATCTTGTTCCATGTTCTAACCTCCGGGGCCTTCTCTAGGGTCCTATGGAAGAACTCTTTGAATTTAGCCTCAAACTCCTCCAGGGACATGGAAGGGCACCGTGAATCTCTTTGCTTTCGAGAATTTATAAGTTTATATACTAAATTTTAACATTGTAGCTTAAGGGTTCAGCTAGAGATCCTTCATTTTAACCGTCGATATTATGTTATCTTGGGGGCCCACATATACTGCTGCAAGCCTCCTCCCCCTGAATTTAACTACCTTAATATAAACCAGTATGTCTGGATTGCTAAGGTTTACCTCCCTATCTATATTGTCCGCTATAGCTATTATAGCGTCCCTCCTCCTCATAAGCCTACCACTATCATCCCTTAGGTAGCCGTCGAGCCTCACAGCAAAACTACCCTCAGGCTGCGCCCCTAGAATTTCTTCCACAGCCTTCTTCACGTTGCTAGTAAAAGGTGCTTCCACGCGTAACACCGGGATCACCCTCAATATGGGGCTCTTACGCGTTAAACTGCCCTTAAGAATCTCTACAGCCTCGAGGGGGTCTCTAACCACACCTAGTATTATGTGGGGCCTACTATAGGCTATGCTGAACGCCGGGAGCGTCTGCCTCAGGATCCAAATGGCCCTCCTCTTACTCTCAGGTCCCGGGAGGTGAGTCACTATGAGGTTGAAGGGGTTAACCATAGCTTAAAGCCCCCAGCATATTTTAGCGTTTAAAGGTAAATAGTATAGATGCTAAGAAGGGGGCTGGCGTGCTTGAGCGGGGAGATCTCGGAGCTCTACGAGAAGCTTAGAGTGAGGCTTCTGGAGGTGTATGAGAGGGTTAAAGCTGAATATACAGACCCGGTGATTCCCGCGCCAGCTGGTTTGAGGGAGGTTGTCGAGTCTGAAGAGAGGCCCGTCCTCCTATATTTTACAGCTGAATGGTGTGGCCCGTGTATAGCTTTCCTTGAAACGTTGAGGGGCGTGGCTAGGAAGTATGCTGGTAGGGTTTTGTTTTATAGGGTTAACGTTGACGAGAACGCTAGGGTAGCCGACGAGTTCGGGATAGAGTATATTCCAGCTATAGTTGTTCTAGTGAAGGGTAGTGTTGTTTATAAAGCTTACGGGGTCGCAGGTAGAGAGAATTTGGAGGGGAAGATTGAGAGGTTTCTAGAAATGCCGGGCTAGAGGCTGACCTCCTTCAACTGCTCTAGCACATAGCCTCTTATATCGTCTAAGCTTGGAAGATCCCTTACTAGGACCCCGTCCTCCATGTATTTAACTAGGAGGGGCTCCGCCCGGGAGCCGTCGCTACAGTATGTGGGGCTCTTATCATCTAATGGTTTGAGGTATTCCTCGTTAACGCTGCACCTGTAAACCTGGAGGGCTACAGGTATCTTCCCCCTCTTAGCCCTAGGCTCCCACCCTCCATTAACGTAGACTTCAACTATGTCAGCGCTCAGGTCAACGCTGGGGGCTGCCGCTATGGATGTCCCGACCCCGAAGGCGTCCGCGACGTCCCTCAACTCCTCCACTTCAGCCTCGTCTAGACCCCCGCTCACTATTATTTTAACGTGCTTGTAGCCTTTAGCGTCTAGAGCCCATCTAACCTCTTCAACTATATCCCTCATTCTCCCCCTTCTACTGCCTGGAGTGTCCAGCCTGACAGCCTTAAGCTTCTCCCCCAGCAGCTCCGCGGCCATGAGGCTTTCAACCCTCTCATCGTAGAAAGTGTCCACTAGGGCCACCATCGGGACGCTGTCTCCGAATGTTTCGGCGAAAGCCTTCCAAGCCTTCCTCTGGTCCCCAAAGGCTATTATGAGAGCGTGGGGCATAGTGCCCCTGGGCTCTAAGCCTAAATACTTCTTAGCGAGGAGGCCGCTAACAGCGTCAGCCCCGCCTATGTATGCGGCCCTGTCAGCCGCCGGGTATACTGCTGGGTGTAGGGCTCTAAGGCCGAAGAATAGGACCTGCTTTTCCCCAGCCCTCTTCCTGATCCTGGCTGTCTTAGTGGCTATACTGCTGGCGAACCTTAAGACTCCCAGGTATGCTGTCTCATATAGGGCCATGCTGCCGAAGCCCCCCTCAATAATCATGACTGGATGCTTCCTCCTGAATATAGTCCCTTCGGGAACGCTGTATACTGTTAGGGGTTTACCTTTAAGTATTGCTAGAGCCTCCTCGAGGCCGGCGAACACAGCCCAGTTATAGTTTTTAGGGAGGGAGTAGGCGTGAACCCCTATCCTCACCTTAACATCGCTCAACCCGTACTTGTCTGCGAGGATTTTAGTCCTATAGAAGTATATGTCAGTAGCCTCGCCCGAAAGTATTTCGTCAACGCTGGTGACGTATAGCCTGGGCTCCCTCAACATGTAGGCACCCTAACGGGTTAACGTTAGCTGAAACCTTAATATTAATTTGTAGGCTGAGAAACGTTAAGAGACCCCCTCAGAGCAGCCTCCTCGGCCTGAGAACCCTATAGGCTAGGTGAACCCAGCCGGGGCAAACCTCCATGTAACCTGTTAGGGCAAGCTCCACCCTACTATTCCCCCCATCGAAAGCCTCGCAGGAAGCTAGGGAGACCCCTGAGCCGAAAACATAGGGGGCTACGGTTACCCTAAGCTCGTCCACGAGACCCTCAGCCAGCATAGTACAGTTCAAAACCCCACCCCCCTCAACCAGGAGCCTCCTAACCCCCATCTCATAGAGTTTTGCGACAGCCTCACACAAATCCAGCCTCTCAAAACCAGCCCTCACAATCACAGCCCCCCTCTCAATATACCCCCTAAGATCCTCGCTAGACCACTTCGAGAGAGTAACGAGAACCCCCCTGCCCGGGGAATCAAAAACCCTAGAGGAGGGGGGCACCCTAAGACTGGGATCAACAACAACCCTATAGGAGCTCCTACCCTCCACAAGCCTAACCGTGAGACTAGGATTATCAACGAGCACAGTATTAGCCCCAACCATCACAGCATCACTCCAAGCCCTCAGAGAGTGGAGGAGCCTCAGGTCCTCGAGGCAGCTAAGCCTAGAATAGCCGGTCCTACTAGCAATCCTCCCATCAACAGTCTCAGTAGAGAAGATTATAGTATAAGGCCTCAACAGTCAACCCCCTAAACAGTGACGCCCAAGCAACCTAATAACCTGATTATTCCCCACTAACTTAAATCCGAGGACTCCCTCCAAGCTCGTTCTAAGATTCCACCCCGAAAGACTCCACGCTTAACACGCAGTTCCCCGACCGGCGGTAATCCATGGAAGCTGGCAGAATAAATGCCTAGAGGGGAGTTCCAACACTACCAGGATTATACCCTGTTATATCTCCTTAAGCTCCACCATTCTGCCTAGTTCCATTTTCACTATTGTCCCGGCGTTTTCCACTAGTTTCTTATGTGTGTTATTCTTGTCCTTTTGCAGCCCCCTCTATTTTTGTTAGTGTTTCCACCGATCCACAGTCTAGCCCTTAGTATAGCTTGTCTAACAGTATTTCAGAGCCCCCAATGTCCGGGGGTGGGGGAAATGTTTGGAGGGGCTTTGAAACCGTCCCCTTCCAGCTTATGTTTACGTTGAGATAATGCTGCTCCCCTAGTGCGGTCCTACCTCTTTTTATTATGATGTTTTAGCTAGTGTTTCAACTACTGCTTTAATTGTTGTTAGCAGGTCTTCTATGGTGTTTCTCAGGGTTAAGATTCTCGTGGGGTTACCGCATTCAACTTCTACTGTGCACTCTAGAGTGTCATCTCTACTTTTGCACCCTACTTTCAGCCCAGGTGGTGTTATTATGTTGTCGGGTTCTAGAGCTTCTTCTAGCGTTTTAGCTTTTAAAGCTTTTATCTTTAGTTTTGCCGTGCATTTAACTTCTTCACCCATAGGAGGCCCCCCTCGAATTTCGCCATGCCCAGTTCAACCAGCCTTTTAGCCCCCCCAGGCCCTAGAGCCTCCTCTACTTGTAGGGGTGAGGCTGCGAGTTCATCGTCGACCCTGCAGGCTATTATGGAGTCGCTTTCGACCATGCCGAGGAGTTTAAAGGCTCTCCACGCCATTGTTGGGGGGTCTTGGGGGTTTAATGGCGCCTCGTATATCTTGATGTTCGGGCTTCCCTTTACTCTCTGGGGCTTCATTGTTGAGGCTATGTTTGAAAGCCTTGTAGCGTAGGCTTCGAGCCTGCCTTCAGCCATGGGATACTCGACTTCAAGATCTATTAGTGTTGCCGTTATCCTGTGGAGGCTTCCCGTGTGTTCAGCGGCGTAGATGAGCGTGTCTGAAGCTTCTCTGAAGTCTTTGGGCATTCTAGGGTCTGCTGACACTACTATAGCTGAGACTATGTCCGCCCGTTTTAAGCTCACCCCGCTGATCCTCCTAACCCCCTCGGTGACCGCTGCCACTATGGCCTCGAGAGCTTTATGGTCTAGTGTTGAGAGGGGCCTCCCAGTAACATCTCTTAGACCCGAGTTCTCGAGGAGCTCCAGGCACCTATCCTTGTGGCCTGTGAGGCCAGGATAGTAGGGGTTTAAAGTGTGGGCTATCCCGGTGCAGGCGTCCCTCACAGTGGGCTTATAGACTTTAATAGTGGTCACAACATCAACGGGGGCCCTGCTAGATTTAAGCCTCTCAAAAGCCTCCCTATCCAAGCCCTGAAACCTCCCCGAAGGGTCGACAAACCCCCCGGAATATGAGCCGGTCAGGAAGGCTGTCAAGACCGTAGGGTCGAAATCCCTAGCCCCCGTTAAAGCCATGAAAACCATAGAGGAAAGGCTCCCCTGACCGTCAACATAAGTAGCCCCGTGGACGGGGATCGATTTAAGCTCCCCAGAGTAGAAGGCTATAAGCTTAGACGTGACACTGTTAGACTTATAGTTTAAACTCCCAAAGCCTAGGAGCACCGTAGGCTCAAACACTTGAGGAGGAGGCTCAAGAGCTACAGATAGGGAAACCCTGACCCCCAGCTTTAAAGCCCTAGAGTAAACTATTGAGGCGGCAGCTAGAGAGTCGAGACTAGGATAAGAGTATATTCTAAGAAAGCCTTCACTAGCGGCTGCCTCCAAGAGGCTGGCTAGAGCCCTACTAACAGTCTCCAGAAACCTGTCAAACCCCGGGCCTACGATAAGGCTAGTCTTAAGCAAAAACAAACACCCTCCGGGATATGTTGAGGAACAGATTTAAATAACCAAGCCCGTGTTTCCGCGGGCATGGATAAGAATAAAAGGATCGGCTTGAGACTAGGATGTTGAAGGGGTTAGGCTAGTGTCTAGGCCTGTAAGGGATAAGTGGAAGATGAAGAAGTGGTATACGATAGTAGCGCCCCCCATGTTCGGGGAGGCTGTACTGGGGACTACCCCGGCCGACGACCCGGACAAGCTTATAGGTAGAGTCATAGAAGTAACCCTCTTCGACCTAACGGGGGACCTCGCGTACGCTCACATTAAACTATACTTCCAGGTTGTTAAGGTTGAGGGGGAGAAGGCTTACACGAGGTTTAAAGGCCACGAGCTCCTCAGGGATTACGTTAGGAGCCTTACTAGGAGGAAGAGCTCTAAGATAACAGGGATATTTAATGTGTGGACTAAAGACGGCTACGGCCTTAGGTTAACGTGCACAGTCTGGACTAAGTTTAAGTGTAAGACGAGCCAGAAGGTTGCGATAAGGAAGTCTATGAGCGATATTGTGGTTAAGACTGTTAGCGGGAAGACGCTCGAGGAGCTCATAAACATGATGATATATGGAGATAAGGAGGGGAGCCTGGCACAGCTTATAGACAATGTAGCGCGCAAGATATACCCGACAAGGAAAGTTGAAGTCACAAAGTCTAAACTCCTCTGGATCCCCGGGCCCTCAGGGCCTGAGAGGGCTGTTGTTGTTTCCCCAGTACAGTTTAAGGTTACATGAGGATGGTTTAAGCCCAAAGCCCCCTCCAGCAGTTGAACTTTTCCCCGGGCTCCACATCCCTATATACAACGCACCCAGGCCATATCCAGGCTCTTGACCCTATCTTAACGCCCGGCATGATTGAAACGTTTATCCCAGTCTTAACGTAGCCCCCTATTACGGCTCCAAGCTTCCTCAACCCACTGTCGACTCTAGCCCCTTTGACTGTTACTTTTACAGTGGCCTCATCGAACCTGTAGTTAGCTGTAATAGTGCCGGCTCCGAGGTTAACATGCTCCCCGACTATGCTGTCGCCCACATAGTTCAGGTGGGGGGCCTTAGAGTCTTCCATTAAAATAGAGGCTTTGACCTGGGTGAAGGCTCCAACGTGAGATTTCTCGAGGAGCACGGTGTATGGCCTGATGTGAGCGTGGGGGCCCACGGAGACCCCGGGGCCTATGTACGCCGGGCCTTCAATGACAGTGTAGGCTTTGACAACAGCGCCCTCACCAACATAAACCCTACCCTCAAGGGTTGAACTCTCACTAACAACACCCCTAACAGAGCCTTCAAGCTCCCTCTCAAACGCCATCCTGTTAGCTAAGAGAAGCTCCCAAGGCCTCCCCACGTCAAGCCATAAGCCCCCAGGGACCTCGACAACGTTAACGTCAACCCTAGAAGAGAGGGAGTTCAAAGCGTCAGTAGCCTCCAGCTCTCCACGGGGCGAGGGCTTTAAACCTTTAAAATCCCCTAGAGAGTCCCATGTAAGCTTCAAAGCCCCGGCGAAAACGAGAGCCCCCCCGGCAGCCTCCCCCGGCTGGGGCTTCTCTACAACCCTGACAACCTTACCGTCCCTAACCTCTAAAACCCCATATTCCCAGGGTCTATCAACCCTTGCAGCAATAACCCCCGGGGGCTCGAGGGAGGCTAGAATATCGTAGCCCTCGGGGGCCATGTATATGTCGGAGTATATGATAGTGTAATCCCCGGGGCCCCCATGATCCATAGCCTTCAAAATAGCGTGCCCCGTCCCAAACTCGCCACCCTGATCCAGAACCTTAACATCCCCAAACCCGCACTCGAGCAGAGCCTCACGTATAGAATCTAGCATGTAAGATGCAACAACAATAACCCCATCATAGGAGCCCCTGGAGAGCGAAAGCCTCAAATGCCTACAGATGAGAGGCTCCCCAAGAATAGGAAGCAGGGACTTAGGCCTAGTCTCCGTCAAAGGCCTAAGCCTCTCGCCACGCCCGGCAGCAAGCAACACTAGAAAACCACGGCCACCCAAACCGGGAAACCCGAGAAAAACACTTAACTAGACATACTTAAATATTAGGATAACCATTTAAGAGAGACCAGGCAACCGCCCGAGAAAACCGCCTCCCCGAGAACCCCATGGGGGGAAGGGGCCCGCTATAGTCGTGGTGGGACAGCTGGGAGTAGAACCTTGTTATAGCTCCAGAGATCCTCCAAGCTTTTTAGATTATTCCAGAGAGCGGGGCATAAGCTATTTAAACCTATAATAACACACGCTCCCCTAAGGGGTATTGCTTAAAAGCTATGAGAGAACCCTTTAGGTGAGGGTGTATCTAGGTTGGCTAGGTCAGCCTACCATTATATGGGGCTGTTGTGGAAGAGGCCTTATGAGGGGGAGCATGGGCTGCTCATGAGGGCCAGGTTTATCGAGTGGAGGAGGCAGCCTGCTATTGTTAGGGTTGAGAACCCTACGAGGCTTGATAGGGCTAGGAAGCTGGGTTATAAGGCTAAACAGGGCGTTATCGTTGTTAGAGTTAGGGTTAGGAAGGGTGGTATGAGGAAGCCTAGGCCTAATAAGGGTAGGAGGCCTAAGAGGATGGGTGTTTACGGTTTTGCACCGGCTAAGAGCCTCAGGCTTATAGCTGAGGAGAGGGCTCAAGCCAGATACTCTAACATTGTCGTGCTCAACAGCTACTATGTGGGGGAGGATGGTAGGTATGAATGGTATGAGGTTATCCTGGTAGACCCTAACAGCCCCTCTGTTAAGAGCGACCCGGAGCTGAACTGGGTGTGCTCAGGTAAACATAGAGGTAGGCCTTTCAGAGGGCTGACCAGCGCCGGCAGGAAAATGAGGGGGCTAGTGAAATCTAGGGGGTTGAAGGAGGCTCATAAGGCTAAGTGGAAGAGGAAAGCTAAAGAGAGGGAGCTAAAGAGGAGGCATGAAGCTAGTAGGGGGGCTAGAGTTATAAGTGAAGGTAAGGAGGGGTCTTGAGGATTAAAACATGATAGTGAGCTTAAACCTCAGAACCTCAGTTCACGCCACAGAGGTTAATGAGAGAGTAGTTAAAGCTTTAATGGAGCTGCTCCCAGAAGACTTAAGGAATAACGTCACAGTCGAAGTCGGATCACATGAAGGCTACTATGGCAACCCCATAGAGGTTCTAACAGTTAATATTAGAGACCCCCAAGCGGCAGCTAGGACATTAAACTATATCCTCTCGAGGCTAGGAGAGAATGGCAGGCGCCTCCTATGGGAGACCCTCGAGGAGAGAGTTGAAAGCAGCGGCGACCTGTACTTCAGGGTTAACAAGCAGAAAGCATACCTGGGCTCTCTAGAGGTCGACGAGGGGGATGATGTGGTGAGGGTTCACGTAAGGTTCTCAGGGGGTAGGAGGAAGGCTCTAGCATATTATAGGGAGGCACTTAAATCTTGAGAGTGGGCTTTGCAGACCTATCGATAAAGCCCCCCAACATTGAAACCCTAAGAGACATGGTTAAAACCTGTAGGAGGCTTGGCTACAAGATACTAGCCTACGAGGCTGAGATTGCCAACCTAAGAGAACCCCCCAGTTTTGAGGGGGTAAAGCTCGTGCCGAGGGCTACTGTGAAAGGGTCTACTAGGGGGGAGGTTTGGGAGGGCATAAGGCTTGTTAAGGAGAGGTTTAAGAGGAGGGTTCTAGTAGCTGTTGAACCTTTAAGCCTAGAGGCTTTAAGGTATGCTTCAGTAAATAAAGACGTTGACATTATAAGGGTTAACGTTGACATTATAAGGTTCATAGACAAGTCTCAGGCCAGGCTTTTCAGGGAGAGGGGCTGGGGGTCTCTTGAGTTCCCCCTCTCAACTGTTTTGAAGGGTTTCGGGTTGAAACCCCTGTATGATGCTGTTTTCAGAGCTGACAGTTTTGATGTCAACTTTATAATTGTGAGTGACGCCGAGTCCGCCATGGAGCTGTGGAGCCCACCCTCTATTATAGGGCTATTGGCTAGTATGGGTGTTGACAGGCTTAAAGCCGTATCCTGGATCTCCAGCGTGCCAGCCTATATTGTTGATAGGGCTGGGCTCTAGCCTCTCCTAGCTGCAGCCACCACTTTTACAACGTCCCCATCATGGAGTACGTAGGACTCTCCAACCCTCTGTTTCGTCCTGGCGTTTATAGCGTATAAGAACGTCTCCCCCAGCTCTGTGTGAACTCTGTATGCTAAGTCTCTCGCCGTTGAGCCTTTCCTCATTAGGATCACGTCTGGGAGCACTCTCCCGTTCTTATCTGTGTACCTGTTATGGTCTTCGACAGGGTATACTGTTATTTGGGAGAGCGCGTTGAAGACAGCCTCGTTAAGGGCCTGCTGGACCCCAGTAGACCCCCACTTGCTCATTACATCTCTAACCTTGTCGAGAGCTTTAGATGTCTCCGGGGGGATCCTGGACTTTTCAACTTCAATAAAGCCCCCGTCCCCAGGCATGTACTCTATGAGTTTTTTCGATGCTGCTTTCCTCAGTAGGAGTTCTGCTATGGAGCTTGTGGGGACTACGGGATCATGCTTAAACTCTTCCCTAAGCCTCTTAATGTTATCCTCTGCTATCCCTATGTCAGCCTTATTAGCCACTATAACCATGGGTTTAGAGTTTCTCCTAAGGGTTGAGACGAAGAGCCTCAAATCATCCCTACTCCAAGATGAGAGCTTCCTACCCCCAAGCCCGGTGGTTTCAAGGGCTTCCACAACGTGAGCCCTAGATATGCTTAAACCTGAAAGTCTCTGCGCCAGGGTTCCCGCAACGTCTAGGGCCCCAGCAGTGTCTATGTATCTCGCCAGCTTATCCCAGTCCCTAGCTATTATAGAGTACATCCACTCCTCAAACTCGAACATTATCTGCTTAACCTCGAGGACCGGGTCGTAGGTTCCAGGCTTTACAGGCCTACCCTCCTCGTCGGTGGAGCCGCTGGCGTCAACCACGAGCAGGAGGGCGTCAGCCCTCCTAACATGGTCTAGGAACATGTTGCCTAAGCCTCTGCCAGCATGAGCCCCGGGCACGAGGCCGGCTACATCAATAATCTTAACAGGTATAAACCTCCAGCCCATCCTACAGACGCTGTTTAGGGCATCGCATTTTTCAAGCCCCAAAGCCACGTGGACACACCTACTCCTAACATAGGCGACGCCAACATTAGGTTCTATAGTGACGAAAGGCCTATTCTCTATGGGGACTAAAACCTCCGTAGCTGCAGAGAAGAAAGTCGACTTGCCAACATTAGTCTTACCAATAACACCCAACAGTATGTTAGAGGCCTCCAAACACCACACCAATATAGTTTAATAGAGGGGGAAGCCTTAAACTCAAACAACAACAGGCTTAATAAACGCGGGTAAAGGGGAGATGCGAAATTAGCGGGGGACGCCGAACACTTCAACGTCAGAGCTTTAAAGTCAACTATTAAATCCCGGCTTCCCAAATATTAGCGGGGGGCTCTCAGTGGTTAGCATTGAGAGGCTTAAGGTTGGCGTTAAAGGCTTCGACAGCCTAATAGCTGGGGGTGTTCCTAGGGGTTTTTTCGTGGCGGTGACCGGGGAGCCTGGAACCGGGAAGACCGTGTTCTCTCTGCACTTCGCCTGGCAGGGTGTTCTCGAGGGCGATAAAGTCATATATGTTACTACTGAGGAGAGTAGGGAGAGTATTATAAGGCAGGCTCAGATGTTTAAAATGGACTTCACGAAAGCCGTAGGCGACGGGAAAATGATTATAATAGACGCCCTCATGAGGGGCAAGAGCGACGAGTGGAGCATTGAAGAGCTTGAAGTGGAGGCCCTAGTGGAGAAAGTGATAGAGGCTAAGAGGAAACTAGGCTATGGGAGGGCCAGGCTCGTCATAGATAGCATGAGCGCCTTCTGGCTAGACAAGCCTGCAATGGCTAGAAAGTACAGTTACATGGTTAAAAGACTACTATACAGGTGGGACTTCACAACACTCCTAGTAAGCCAGTACGCCATAACAACAAGCGAAGCCTTCGGCTTCGGAGTAGAGCATGTAGCAGACGGGATAATAAGGTTCAGGAAGAGCGTTAAAGGAGGAGTCCTGAGAAGATTCCTCCTAGTAGAGAAGATGAGGCAAACGCCACACGACACCAGAATGTACGAGGTAGACATAGTTGATGGGGTAGGCATGATAATAAAGGGGCCGGCGGGTATCACGAAAGAGGACGTAGCGCTCCCCGAAAAAGTAAAAGAAGAAATAAAGAAAGCTAAAAAGAAGGCGGAGGAGGAAACACCATAACCTCAAGCGCGAATAGTTTGAGGAGTGTTAAGCCCCAGGTTAACGTGGAATAAAGCCTTTACAACCGGTTTAATAAGTGTGGGGGGCTAAAATATTCGGGGAGCCTGCCGTGATCTTGGAGCTTGCGGCTGCGGCGGTTTTAGGGTTTATTGGGGGGCTTGCGGGGGGCTATATTGCGTCTCTAAAGCTCAAACCCGGAATCAGGGTTCCAGAGTTGGTTGGGCACGCTAAGGGGAAAACTAGGAGGAGATATGTGGTTTTCGAGGTTTTAACCTCTGAGAGGGTTTCATTCGAGGAGCTTGAGGCTGCTTTGAAGACTGTTGTTAGAAACGTCTACGGCGAGCTGGGGGAGGCTGCTATGAGGGCTTACCTTGTAGAATATAATGAGGTTAGAAGGAGGGGCATTGTGAGGGTTAGGAGCCCCTATAAGGATCATGTGCTCGCTGTTTTAGGCTTAATAAGGAGCGCCGGGAATAGGGGGGTCTTGATAGCCCCTATAGCTGTGACGGGCTCTCTGAAAAGAGCTAGAAAACTCGTGGAAGCCTAGGAGCACTCGGGGAACCTTTAATGGTTTAAAGAGTTGCGCCCTCTATAATATCTAAGGGCTTGCTCCAGGCTGTAGGTGTGTTTGGTAGTGTTGTGTGATAGGTGTGGTTTGAGGGGGGCCCGTGTTTTCCAGGCTCATAGTCGTTTGAGGCTTTGTGGGGAGTGTTTTCTGGAGGATGTTAGGGTTAGGGTTTGGGGTGAGGTTGAGAGGTGGCGTATGGTTGAGCCTGGCGATGTTATCCTCATGGCTTTGAGCGGGGGTAAGGATAGTTATGTTCTCTTAGAGTCTCTCGCTTTAAAGTTCAAGTCTTCGAGGCTCCTGGGGCTTTCTATAGTTGAGGGCATCCCTGGCTATAATAGGGTTGAGGATGTTAAGGCTCTAGTTGAGACGGCCAAGAGTTACAGTGTTGACGTCCTGGTTGTTAGCGTTAAAGAGTTTACTGGGGCTAGTGTTTCAGAGATGGTTTCCGAGGCTAGACGTAGGGGCCTAGCGGAGTCCGCGTGCACATTCTGCGGCCTCTCAAGGAGGCGTGTTATGGACTACTATGCTAGAGCTCTCGGAGCAACTAAGCTAGCTACAGCCCACAACCTCGACGATGAAGTTCAAACGCTAATAGTCAACATAATGAGGGGGGACACTGTGGGGGTGCTCAAAATACACCCAAATAGTGGAGCCCCCGAAGGCGGAGTTAGGAGAATAAAGCCCCTAAGGAAAATCTACGAATGGGAGACAGCCACATACGCTATGATTAGGGGCTTCGCAATGCAAACTACAGAGTGCCCGTTCATAGACGAGAACCCGACGTTAAGGGCTGGGGTTAGGAGCATATTATATGAGGTTGAAAAGTTGAAGCCTGGAAGCCTGCTAAGAGCCCTCCAACACCTAGATGAGGTTTTAGGAGAAGAAGCTTCAAAGCTAAAAGGGGCTAAGATAGGAGTATGCCCCAGATGCGGGGCCCCAACAAGCTCTACTAGAACACTATGCAAACTATGTGAACTCCTAGAAGCTATAGGCGTCGGAGAACCCCGCTACGCCAAGCTCCGAGGTGAAATACGCCAAAACATAGCTGAGTAACTATCATAAACTAAACCTTAACCCCCCACCCGCTTCTACAGGGGAATGTAAGGCTTACTATGATGTGGGGAAACCCCTAGCTTATAAGCTTTAGGCTCAACGCTAACACTGGGTGTTTAAGCTATGCCCCAGAGGCCTGCAAAGTGCTATACGCACTTCAGCGGCCCCCCATATACGAGGAAGGAGTATATACCTGGAGTTCCGCCGCCAAAGATAACGAGGTTCGAGATGGGCAACAACGCCCTGATGAAGGAGGGGGAGGTTAAGGGAGAGCTTATAGCGCTAGAAGCCGGCAATATTAGGCACAACGCCCTGGAAGCAGCTAGAATCATGGTTAACAAGAGCCTAGCCTCAACAGTTGGAGAGACAAACTTCTACTTCAAAGTCAGAGTATACCCGCACCACGTGCTGAGAGAAAATAAAATGATGGCCTTCGCGGGCGCGGACAGGCTCCAAGACGGTATGAGGCGAGCCTTCGGCAAACCCATAGGGACAGCCGCTAGAGTCTACCCTGGAACAGTCATACTAGAAGTATGGGCTAGAGCCGGGAGCGAGAACGCAGTCAAAGAAGCCCTAAGAAAAGGAGCAAGCAAACTACCAATACCCACAGCAATTGAAGTCAAAAAGATCAAAACATAACACAAGAACCGCAAACACACACAAATATACCCCCGTTAGCGGGGCTACCACAACACCCCCACACGCTCAAAGAAACAGTAGACACTCTAGAGGCTGGCCGGGGGCTTCAATCTAAGCCGCACACCTTAACTTATGGCCCCAGCTCAAGCCCCTCGACCCGCTCGGCGCCAGATTAAGGGAAGTGTTTAACCTAAGATTCTCAGTATCCAGGTGAACCTGCTGGGGCTGAGGCACTCCACGCTCATACTTTCCATCGCATGCGGTGCATTCCCTCACAGACCAGTGGGCTTAGCGTGGTGGAAGTCGGGTTCAGATTGTTTTCGCGCGCTTGGAATGCCGGGCTTTGTCTATCGTTTTCTCCTCCTAAGGGTGTTGGCTAGGGTTACGGCGACTGTTATCATTGTGAAGTAGGGTATGAGGACTAGCATCATGCCTAGTCCTGACGGGTCTGGGCTTATTAATGCTGCTATTACTGCTGAGAGGACTAGCAGGTATTTCATGGTGTCCCCTGTTAGGGATTCCACGTTTATAATGCCTGTGTAGGTTAGTATGAATATTATTAGGGGTATTTCGAACGCTGCCCCAGTAGCTATGGTTATTAGTAGGGCTGAGGCCATAATGCTTTCTATCGTAGCGTAAGCTATTAACCTGTCTGCCGCTACTGTAGCGGATAAAGTGAACATTATAGTGTACGTGAACGGTAAAACCACTAGGAGGGCTAGAGCGACGCCCATTAGGAAGAGGATTATGGCTACGGGAGCCCCCATTAAAAGCCACCTCTTCTCGTGAGGGTAGAGCGCGGGCTCTATGAAAGCATATATTTGGTAGGCTATGTAGGGGCTCGCGAATATGAAGCCTACGAGTATGGCGGAGTAAAGGTATATCTTGAGCCCCGCGAACGGGCTCTCAGCCGTGAAGAGGACTTCGATAGTGTGCCCGAAAACATCTATCTGGCGGGGCACGGCATAGTTAAGTATCAAGTCTGGAACAACTATTAGGAGAGGCTTATATGATGAGAGGCTTATAGGGATGAAGGGCACTATGAGCGTCGATATTATTAGGGCTATGAGGGCCCTCCTAAGCCTAACAAGGAGCTCCTCAGCATGCTCCCATATAGTAGCCTCCCTACTCAACCCCCGGAAGCCCCCACAGTTAACGTTAGTTATAATGCAGGCTAATATTAGCGTATAAAAGTGTTTGAGGAGCATTGTAGCTCGGAGAGAGACTTTGACACTCCTATACCCTGAGGAGGCTATTGAGAGAGTTCGCGAGGCAGTAGGCCACACTATAGTTGAGAGGCTTCTAGGGGAAACCATGGAAGTCGACGTGAGGGACTTAACTGGGAGGCTCATAGCTGAGCCCTTAAAAGCCCCCATATCGCTCCCGCCAACCCTAAAGTCCACCCTGGACGGCTACGCTGTAAGGGTGGAGCCCCACCCTTCAGGGCCTCCTTTAAGGTTTATGGTTAAAGGGTATTCTAGGATAGGGCGTGATGTGGAGGCTTCCATAGGCTTTGGGGAATGCTTCTACGTTGATACAGGCGCTAGGGTCCCTGTTGGGGCTAACGCTGTCATACCCGTAGAGGACTGTGAGAGGCGTGGAGACTATGTTATAGCTAGGAAGGCTCCTAGGATTGGAGAGGGTCTTGCTATGCCGGCGAGCGATATAGCTGAGGGGGACCTGGTGGTGTATAGGGGTTCCAGGGCCTACCCTGAGGTTGCTGCTGCCCTCGCATCCCTGGGCTATAGGAGGGTTAAGGCCTCCAGGAGGGTTAGAGTGGCAGTGCTGGCTGTGGGGAGCGAGCTTGTGGAGCCCGGGGAGCCCCTTAAACCTGGGGATGTTTACGAGTCGAGCAGGTCCTATGTAATCTCAAGGTTTAAGCTTGAAGGCTACGATGTCGTAGATATGGGCATAGTTAGGGATGATTTCGACTCCGTAGCTGAAGCCCTCCACAAGGCTGCAGAAGCTGCTGATATTGTGGTGGCATGTGGGGGTACGAGCATGGGGGCCGAGGATTACACCTATAAAGTCATAGAGTCCAGGGGGAGCATAGTTGTGAGAGGGTTGAAAGTTAAGCCGGGGAAGCCCACCAAGGTGGGGGTCCTAGGGGGATCCCTGGTTATAGCTCTCTCGGGAAACCCGAGGGCCGCCGTGAACGTTACAGAATCCTTCATAATACCCCTGCTAGACACGCTAGGCCTCCCCTTAACCTCCAGAAGGTACGATGTTGTAGACGCTAGACTTGCAGCCAGCGTAAAACTGGATCCTAAGAGGAGGCTCAAAATGCCGGCCGCCCTAGTTAGGGGTAAGGGGGGCTTCCTAGCGTTCCCCGTAGCTGTTGAGAGCTACATGATAGCCAGCCTGCCCAAAGCAGACTCTGAGACGGAGCTTGAGGAGCTGGAAGAAGCCCCAAAAGGATATAATGTGAGGCTGAGAGTTTACAGGAGCCCAGAGCCCACGATAGTATCGCTTATAGACACGAAGCTCATAGACTTCGGGAAAACAGGGTTGAGGGTGGTGAACCTCACCTCCGATGATACCTCAGAGATCCTGGGCGAGCTGGAAAACTCTGGAGTCCTAGCTGTATTCTCAAGCCTCCAGGTAGGCGACCCTGTTGGTGAAGTGCTGGAGGAGGTTACCAGGAGGGTCGTTATAGCCTCTAAAGGTGGGGGTTGCCGTAGGGTAGCGGTCTATAAGCCCTATTCTGGGCTCGAAGCTTTCGGGGAGGGTGTTGAAACGGTGGCTGTTAATAGGGCTGAAACAGCCAGAATACTCTTAAAGCAAAGCTATGTGGACTGCGCTGTAATACCTGAGGAATATGCTGCCGATTACCCGAGATTAGAGTTTAAAGTTGTGGAGAGAGTATTCCTCTCCAGGCTTTAAAGCATGCATGCTGCCCCATGAATAGTAAATTATTTAATGTCTGAATTAAACGGAAACCACAAGGGGTTGAGGGATGAGCGAAGACGTTGGCAGCGAAGTGTTAGTGAGGGATGTGATGAACACCCCGGTTATATTTGTGTACCCATTTCACACGGTGAGGGAAACAGCCGCCATAATGGTTGAGAAGAACGTTGGGAGCGTGGTTGTCGTAGATGATGCGGGGAGGCTTATGGGCATAGTGACTAGGACGGATATATTAAAGCATGTAGTGGCTAAGGGGCTGAACCCGGACAATATAAGGATAGGGGATATAATGAGTAGGAACCCGTACTATGTACTCTCAGACACCCCCCTAGAAGAGGCTGCCAGGCTCATGGGGCTGAAGGGTATAGGTCACCTCCCAGTGTTAGATTCTAAGACCTTCAAGCCTATAGGCATGCTATCTAAGAGGGACATACTTAAAATAGCCCCCCACTATATGTCACTAGTATACACTCTCAAAAGAGAGAGCGAGGGGGTACAGAGGACTCTATAGGGGGGCGTTGAAGTAAGCTTAAAGGCTCCAAGCACTCCTCAACTCCCTCCAAGGGTGTTAGACTTTGAGGATTAAACCTACAACTACAGAGTTACTACTCAAAGCTGTGGGGGCGCAGGGGCCGAGCGGGGACCCGGCTCATAATAAGATAGGCGACCTCCCCTTCGAGAAGATAATAGAGATAGCTCTGGAGAAGAAGCCCGACCTTCAAGCTAAAAGCCTCAAGGCAGCTGTTAAGATTATACTAGGCTCCGCCAGGAGTATTGGGATAACAGTTGACGGCAAAGATCCTAAGGTGGTTACAAGGGAAGTAGATGAGGGAGTATACGATGAGATCCTAGTGAGATACGAGGAGTCCTGGTCTAAGGTTTAAAGCCTTTTAGGCTCCAACACACGCCCTAGTGGGGGGTTTATCTTTGCCGTTCAGTGAGGAGCTTTTGGCTGAGGCTGTTAGAGGCTGTTTGAGTGTGGGGAAGCCGCGGAGGTTTAAGCAGGGAGTGGAGGTTGTAATCACGTTTACAGGCCTTGATCTAAAGTCTCCAGAGGCGAAGCTTAGGGAGATAGTGTTCCTACCTCACGGTCCTGGGAAGAATGTTAGAGTGTGTATTGTAGCTGAGGGTGACATGCTCCTAGAGGCTAGGAAGCTGGGGGTTGAGGCCTACTCGAGGCAGGATATACAGGCTCTGGATAAGAAGGCGGCTAAGAAGCTTGCTAGGAGGTGTGACTGGGTTCTAGTGAGAGCTGATATAATGGGGGTTGCCGGTAAAGTCCTGGGCCCCGCCCTAGGCCCTAGAGGTAAGGCTCCGATAGCTGTGCCCCCCAACGCTAACGTGACGGAGGTTGTTGAGAAATATAGGAAAGCTGTATGGGTTAGGATTAGAAACCAGCCTCAGACAGCTTGTAGGGTGGGCTCCGAGGATATGAAAGTTGAGGAGATAGTTGAGAACGCTAAGGCTGTCCTAGACCTCGTAGAGTCTAAAATAGGACTCCACAAGGTTAAAAGCGTCTACTTCAAGAAAACAATGTCTCCTCCCTTAACCTTGAAGATGGGGTGATTTAAATGCTAGTAGCTAGAAGGGCTAAGATACAACCATGGAAAACAGAGGCCGTAAAAGAGCTTAAGGAGCTTTTCACCGAGCACCCGGTAGTTGGGATAGCGGACCTAACTGGGATGCCGACAGCCCAGCTTCAAGTTATAAGGAGGAACCTCAGGGATAAGGTTAAGTTTAAGGTAGCCAAGAAAACCCTAGTGATTAAAGCCTTAGAAGAACTTAACGTAGACACCTCCAACATAGAGCCCTACCTGAGGGGCACAGTGATGCTAATGTTCTCGAACATGAACTCCTTCAAACTCTACAAGCTCCTAGAATCCTCTAAAATACCTGTAGAGGCTAAGCCGGGGCAGGTTGTGGACAAGGAGGTTGTAGTCCCTGAGGGTAAAACAGATATAACCCCGGGGCCCATGCTAGGAGTGCTCGGAAAGTTCAAAATACCATACGAGGTTAGGGAGGGTAAAGTATACATTAGGAAGGCCACGGTAATAGCAAAGCCTGGAACAACCATAAGCCCCGAGCTCGCCAGCCTACTCTTGAAACTAAACATTAAACCTTTCGAGGTGTGGCTTGAGCCCCTAGCAGTCTACGATAATGGCATTGTGATCCCTAGAGAAGCCCTGAAACTAGACCTGGAAGCTGTTAAGAGAGATTTAGGGGAAGCTTTCGAGGAAGCATTTAAACTGTCAACAGAAATAGCATACCCAGAAGTGCCGGAGGCTATACAACTAGCTATAGTTAAAGCTGAGAAGCTGGCGGAAACACTAGCGGAGAACCTGGCAATACCAATGCCAGGGCTAATAGAAGCTTCCATAAGGAGGGCCATAGCAGAGGAACTCCTAATAGAGATAGCCCTGGGAGAGAAAGCTAGAGAGCTAGGCCTAGAGCCTATTATAGTTAAGCCTGAAACAACAGCCCCAACAACTGCAACCGCCCCGGCTGAGGAGGAGAAGGAAGAGGAGAAGAAGGAGGAAGTGGACATATCAAGCGGCCTAGAAAGCCTGTTCGGACTCTAAACATTTAACCTTATAAGGTTCAACTTGAACCTCAAGCTTAAAGGGTGAAAGAGTAGTGCCTCAGGAGGCTAAAGCGTACGTGCACGCAGCCTTAGCCCTGTATTTCGCGGGGAAGCCTATAACTGAGGAGAGCCTCTCAAAAGTATTAGAGTCTATAGGCATTAAAGCAGACAGTGTCAGAGTTAAAATGCTGGTAGCAAGCCTCTCAGAGATTAACATAGAAGAGGTTATGAGACAGGCCATAGCAGCCCCAATAGCCGCCCCAGCAGCGGCCCCCGCAGCCGCCCCAGCAGCCCCTCCAAGCCAGGCTCCGGCTGAGGAGGAGAAGGAAGAGGAGAAGAAGGAGGAAGTGGACATATCAAGCGGCCTAGAAAGCCTGTTCGGATTCTAGGCATAGCCGTCTAACATTATTTAAGCCTAGAACTATCATTCAAAAATTTTAGGTGCTTAGGGTGCAAGCTAAGCCTAGCGAATACGAGGTTCCATTCTTCAAGGAAATGGGCTTCTCAAGGCGTGTAGGTGAGAAATGTAGGGAGTACTATTGGACTTTAAACCCCGACCTCGTGGAGCCCCAGGACGTTCCATGTGTTGACTACTGGTTTGACAGTGTCAAGTCAGAAAGGGGGTTGAGCGTCTCAGAGGCTAGGAGGGTTTTCATAGACTTCTTCTTGAAGAGGGGGCATGAGTATGTGCCCCCTAAGCCTGTGGTTGCCAGGTGGAGGGAGGACCTATATTTAACTATTGCTAGTATAGTTGTTTTCCAGCCCCACGTAACTAACGGCATAGTGCCCCCGCCGGCGAACCCCCTGGTCATAAGCCAGCCTAGTATAAGGCTCGAGGACATTGATAATGTAGGGTTAACTATTGGGAGGCATTTGACGAGTTTTGAAATGGCAGCCCACCACGCCTTCAACTACCCGGACAAGTATATTTACTGGAAAGATGAGACTGTGAGGTACGCTTACGAGTTCTTCACAAAGGAGCTAGGCATACCCGGGGAGCTTCTAGTCTTTAAAGAGTCTTGGTGGGAGGGGGGAGGGAATGCGGGGCCGTGCTTCGAGGTAGCGGTAGGAGGCTTGGAGCTTGCAACCCTAGTTTTCATGTCGTATAAGACTCTAAATGGGGGCTACGAGGAGATACCCCTCAAGATCGTGGATACGGGCTATGGGGTTGAGAGGATAACGTGGTTCAGCCAGAAGACCCCCACAGCTTTCCACGCGATCTACGGGGATCTAGTGGAGAAGTTTAGGGATTCTATAGGTTTGGAGAAACCCGACGAAACACTATTATGGGCAGCATTTAAAGCCGCGGGCAACCTGGACCCCGACGAGCCGAGGAGCGTGGAGGAGTATTATAGGAGGGTTTCGGAGGTTTCGGGTATAAGCTTCGAGGATGCCAGGAGGATCCTAGTTGATGAGGCTAGACTCTACGGCCTCCTAGACCACACTAAGACTCTAGCATTGATGCTCGCCGACGGCATAGTGCCCAGCAACTCTGGGGAAGGCTATCTGGCTAGGCTCGTCGCGAGGAGGGCTTTAAGGCTCCTAGCGCTTCTAAAATCTAACGCTAGGCTCGTGGACCTTGTGGACATGCAGGTTAAATATTGGGGCGGAGACTTCCCGCAAGTGCCTGAGAATAGGGGTTACGTGCTCGAGGCTGTAGACCTTGAAGAGTCCAGGTTTAGGGAGACAGTGGAGAGGGCTAGGAGAGCTTTAGAGAGGGAGTTGAAGAGAGGTTCCAGGCTTACTGTTAACGATCTTGTAAAATACTATGATAGCATGGGGGCCCCGCCCGAGCTTGTAGCTGAGATAGCTTCAAAGGCTGGGGTTAGCGTTGAGCTGCCCCCCAAGTTCTACTCTATAGTGGCCTCGATGCACAGGAGCCCCCCGAGGATTAAGGGCTATGGCGAGGCTGAAGGCGTCGCAGTTTCCATAGTTGAGTGGGCCTCTAAGTTTAAGCCTACGAGGAAACTCTACTATGAAGACCCTTACATTAAATCTTTCGAGTCCAGGATCCTGGGGGTTAACGGTAGGTATGTAGTCCTAGAGGCTACAGCGTTCTACCCTACCGGTGGAGGTCAGATTCACGATGTTGGAGTCCTCATAGTAGGGGGTAGAGAGTATAGGGTTGTAGAAGTCTTCAGTGTGGGCGACGTTATAGTCCACGTGCTAGAAACCCCTCTAAGCTCAGAGCCCGGGGAGGCTGTTAGGGGGCTTATAGACTGGGCTAGAAGGTTTAGGATAATGAGGCACCACACAGCCACACATGTAATCCTAGGGGCTGCCAGGAGAGTCCTAGGGCCTCACGTGTGGCAGGCTGGCGCTGAGAAGACGGAATTCAAAGGGAGGCTAGACATAACCCACCATAAACCTTTGACTGCCGAGGAGATCGCTAGGGTGGAAGCCTTAGCCAACTATATCGTAGACGATAGGAGGCCTGTGAGGAGAATGCTCATGGACAGGAACGAGGCTGAAGCCAAATACGGCCTGACAATATTCCAGGGGGGCGTCCCAATGTCTAGCACCATAAGGATCCTAGATATTGAAGGCTGGGATACGGAGGCTTGCGGGGGGACGCACGTAACTAATACTGGAGAGATCGGGGGGATTAAAATAGTTAACGTGGAGAGGATACAGGATGGCGTTGTCAGAATAGAGTATGTAGCAGGCTCCAGGGTTGCGGAGGTTGCGGGAGAGTTCGAGAGGAGGCTGACGAGGATAGCGGACCTCCTAGGCGCTAGCAGGGGGCGCGAGGAGGACAGGGTTAAATCGCTGTTAGACAGCTATAAAACCCTAGGGGATACTGTTAAAGCCTATAGGGAGCTCTTCATAGAGTCCCTCGAGGAAAGGCTGAGGGGGGCCCCGGAAGTGGGGGGGGTGAAGCTCCTAGTAGCTGAGAGCCCTGAGAAGAGCAGGGAAGCAGTGCAGGAAGTGCTTAGAATACTTACAAGCTTGGAAGAGAGGGCCATAGTAGCGGTTATAATAAGAGATGGTGAGGGCTCCACTGTCGAGGTGGCGGGAGGATCTAAAGCTTCAGAACTCCACAATATAGGGGCTCTAGTGAGGCTCCTAGCGGGGAAGTTTGAGGGTAAAGGCGGAGGATCTAAGAGTTATGGGAGCTTCAAGACTCCTAGAAGGCTGGAGCCTAGCGAGCTAGCTAAAGCTCTAGAGGGACTCCTCGGGAGCACGTCTTGAAGCCCAAGCTTCTAATAGTGGATCTCGACGGCGTCGTCTGGCTGGGAGCGAAGCCTATAAGAGAGAACATTGAAGCCCTGGCAAGACTTCAGGGTGAGGGCTTCAAAACACACTTCATAACAAACAACTCTACATCCTCCAGAGCCCACTATGCTAGGAGGCTTGAAGCCCTAGGCATTAAAACATCCCCAGACAATGTTACTACAAGCGGGAGAGCCGCCTCATTATGGGCTAGGGAGAACTATGGGAAACTGAAAGTCTACGTTATAGGGGAGGAGGGGCTAATAGAAGAGCTCATAGCAGAGGGGCATGAAATAGTGAGTAGAGGCTCGGAAGCGGAAGCCTTAATAGTAGGGCTAGATAGGAGGCTGTGCTACGACAAGCTAGCTGAAGCCCTGAAAACACTACTAAAAGGAGCCCCCTTCATAGCCACAAACACCGACAACATACTCCCCACAGAGGAAGGGCCAATGCCGGGGGCGGGCTCAATAGTTGAGGCCCTTAAAGCAGCCTCGGGGAGAAACCCCGACTTCATAGCTGGAAAGCCGAACCCATGGATACTAGAAGTAGCCCTCAAAGGGTATAACGTGAACCTTAAAGACACCATAGTAGTAGGAGACAGGATAGACACAGACATAGAAATGGCGGTCAAAGCAGGGGCTAAACCAGTCCTAGTCCTGACAGGAATAGCCTCAACAATAAGCCAAGAGGAAATTAAAAACCTTAGTTCTAGAAAAGTGTTGATAGTTAGAAACCTCACAGAACTCTATACTGAATTAAAAAAGGATGGGGGGGAGGGTTTATCTTAGACTATTAAAATCTCCTAGACGTGTAGACGTGGTAGCCTAGGAGTACTAGTGCTACAATTATTAGGAACGCGTTTATGGAGCCCCAGTTTCTAGAGCTTGTAGTTATAGCGTCTTTAGCCTCTCCTATAGCCTCTTCCAGGGAGCCTCTGGCAGCCTCAACATCTCCTTTCACCGTGTCTACACTAGTCTTAACAGTGTTGAGTGTTGTTTGAACTCCTCCCAGCTTATCTTCTATGGTTTTAATTTTGGCTTCAAAGTTTCCTCTTAAATCTAGTAGGCCTTTATTGATCTCGTTAACCGCGGAGTTTACGACTTCCACTTTTCCTAGAGCTTCACTTCTGAATGATGCCAGGTTGTCTGATAGAGTTTTAATGCTCTCATTAACCTGGAGCCCTAGCTTCTCTATTGCTATATTTATCACTGTAGTACTGTTTCCTATAATAGTTTTCATAGTGTTAACAACACTCACACTGCCCTCAGCCACAATGCTTAGAGTTGAGAAGTCGTGTAGCGAAACTTTAACCACACCCTCCCTAGATGCCGGGGTTAGAAGTTTAGCCTCAACCCTCCCCTCACTGTCCGTGAACGCTAACACTCCCACGCCGGCCCCCTCAAAGCCTAATAATAGTGGGGCTTCCCTAGGCAGGTTTGACCCTCTAATGGTGATAACCCAGGCTTGCCCCGCCTCTAACGTCGGGGGTTCAATGTCAATTTGAGGTTGAGGCCGCGGGCCTATTTTAGCTGTGAATATGCTCTGATCTACTCCTCTCCAAGTGAAGCCCCCAATCCTGGCAAGCCCCCTTCTAGTGTCCGTCCACACTATGTGCACGTTATCTTTTGTAGCTACAACGTTGAAATAATCCCCTATGAACCCCCATATGCCGAAGAGGGGGTTGCTAGTGTAATCTGTAACTCTCACTGGCTCGGAGAAAGTCTCTCCTCCATCTCTGGATACAGAGTAGTAGATGTCGTAGCAGAAGTTTGAAGGGTCGTTTCTAGTGTCACCTCAGATAACGTGGACGGCGCCGTCGGGGCCGACCGCTATCCATGGGAAGAACTGAGCTCCACCCTCTGGGCTCACAAGCTTAGGCTGACTCCACGTTAAACCTCTATCCGTGGATTTGGTTATGAATACTTTAGGCATACCGCCAAGCTTTAGGGCTCCAGCATAGACAATGTATACTGCATCTTTGGAGGTTGCGGGGACTGGGAACATTAGAGACCACCATCTGAAGTCTGTATATGGAGAGAAAAAGCCTACTTCATAGGGTATCTCGGCTACAATAGATGGCTCTGTGAAGTTTAGAGAGTCCGGGAATAGCCTCGAAAAAGCTATGAAAGCCGAGCCTGTAAGCCAGCCGTCCGGTCCGGAGTCGTAGTAGGCTACATAAACGGTGCCGTCCGGGCCCACCGCCGGGTAGGGGCCCTGTAAGACTCTACCATCAGCATAGTAGTCCACTGTGGGTGAGATCTTTAAAGGCTCCGACCACGTTAACCCCCCATCCCTTGAAACTACAGCCTTAATAGTTATGTTGAGAAACTCTCTACCCTCAAGAAAGTTGTATCCGTAAACAAACTCTGTATAGGGGACGACGACAGTGTTAGGGGGCCCCGCAGCTATATAAGGTTTATCTAGTAACACCACCCAGATCGAATAATGCCAGGGGATTTCAAACTTCATCCTTTCAGGGGTTGAGGCTATAGTTGTAACCCAGCTCTTGCCCCCATCAACAGATCTAGCCACAACAATATCTGAGGCTAGAACCTGGACAATCCGCTCTCCAACAGTTATAAACCTAAGACCTAGGGATAGATATGAGGTGTAGAACACTCCGTCAGGGCTTGAGGCTGCCCCAGGATCCGAGGCTAGGAAATCATCCTTCTTAGCTAGGGGCAGGAGTATGGGCCCCTCCCAGCTATCTCCACCGTCCTCTGAGAAATATGCGGCAACAAACACTGTCATCGGAGTGTACTGGTGTGTAGCCACAACTAGGTTGTCCGAGTTTAAAGGGTTAACGGCTATGGATGGCTCGTTCTCGTAAAAGTAAATGTCCCTAGTAACTCTAACGTTGCTAGTAAAAGTCGTAGCAGGCTGAGTGGGAGTCTGGGTTCCGGCAATGGTAGATCCTAGAGTTAAGCTTAAGTCTTGAAGGGATGAGAGGGGCTTAGGTTCAAAAGTGTAGTTTAAAAGATAGCTTGATAGAGGCCCTGAAAGGGTGAACCTCCAGTCTTTAACGTTAAACTGCAGAGCCCCACGCTCCCCCTCAAAAGTGGGGCGGCCTGAAGCGTAGACAGTGACTGGAGCAGCTAGCAGAGATGCAAACATTATGAGAACTAAGATAAACCCTAACGCTTTAACTCTTAGGTTAAACAGAGTTATTTCCATACAGATATCACCTTCGAACCTAGAAATGTGAGGTCGAAAACTAAATGCTTCCCCTCTTTTTATTAATTTCATAAATTTATAAACTCTTCTTTCTCTAAAAAGTGGTGAGCATGGGGTGGTAAGGCTTTGAAGCTCCCTTGGAGGCCTGGCTATGACCTTACTTTAGATAAGATAATCAAATCAGCTCTACAGTATAATCCTGAGGGTGAAATAGTTTACAGGACTAGAGCTGCGATTGAGAGGTACAACTATTCCACAGCTTTCAAGAGAATGAATTCCTTAGCGGCTGCCCTCTCAAGTTTGGGGGTTAGAGAGGGTGATAGGGTTGCTACTCTAGACTGGAATACGCACTGGCACTATGAAACGTACTTCGCTGTACCCATGATGGGAGCCGTCTTGCACACTGTGAACGTTAGGCTGGCCCCCTACGAGGTCGAGTATATTATGAACCATGCTGAGGATAAGGTTGCCATAGTGCATGCAGACTTCCTCAAGCTCGTGGAGTATGCGGCTCCAAGGGTTAAAAGCCTTGAGCATGTGATCGTGGTGGACGCTGACAGCGCCCCCGAGAAGCTGGGGAACGCTAAAGTTCATTTATACGAGGATCTAATAAAATCCTATAGGGAGAGTTACGAGTGGCCGGAGCTCTCTGAGAATACCGTTGCAGCCATGTGCTACACTAGCGGCACCACGGGACTCCCTAAGGGTGCATATTATACGCATAGACAAATGGTAATTCATGCTCTGTCAACGGGCTTGTTTATTTCATCTTCACCCCTTATAGGGTTGAACTCTGCTGCAACAGTCCTACATATTGTGCCCATGTTCCACGCGTTCGCGTGGAGTCTACCCTATGTGACCACGTTGATAGGGGTTAAACAGGTATACCCTAACAGACTTATACCCTCAGTACTGTTAGAGCTCATAGCTGGTGAGAAGGTCACTCACACAGCGGGGGTTCCAACGATCCTCTACATGCTCCTCACAGACCCTTCAAGCGTAAAGTATGATTTGAGGGGTTTAAAGTTCTTGAACGGAGGCTCAGCTATCCCAGAAGGTCTCGCAGAGCTAGCTAGGAGGAGGGGTATAGAGGTGATAGTAGGGTATGGGTTGACAGAGACCGGCCCAGTTCTTACACTAGCTAGCCCTCCAGCTAAACTACTTACAAGCCCGGAGCTTGGAAAGCTTACTTTGAGAACTGGATGGCCTATATTCCTGGTAGAGTTGAGGGTTGTGGACTCCGAAGGTAAACCCATGCCTAGAGATGGGAGGACAATGGGCGAGATAGTTGCCAGAAGCCCGTGGCTAATTTCAGAATACTATAAGGATCCTGCTAAGACCGAAGAGCTTTGGAGAGGGGGGTGGCTAAATACTGGAGACATAGCCGTGTGGTTTGAAGACGGCTCCATACTAATAATGGATAGAGCCAAGGATATGATAAAGAGTGGAGGAGAATGGATAAGTAGCGTGAGACTAGAAGATGCTATAAGCACACACCCAGGCATAGCCCAGGTTGCTGTAATAGCTGCTAAAAGCAGGAAATGGGGTGAAAGGCCTGCAGCCTTCATAGTCCCAAAGCCTGAGTGGAAAGGTAAGATAACCCTGGACGAGATAAGGAGACATCTAGAGGAAAACTATGTAGCTAAAGGCCTCATACCCAGATGGTGGCTCCCAGATAAAGTAGTGGAGGTTGAAAGCCTGCCATTAACAAGTGTAGGTAAAATAGCTAAGAGAGTGCTGAGGGAGCAGTATAAGGACTTAGAAGTAGACTAAACCCGCACAATCTCATATTCCCCCCTCAATTTTTCTTTAAGGGATCTTAGCAATTTACAGATGATATGGGAGATGGTGGACCGGCCGGGATGTGAACCCGGGACCACCGCCGTGCGAGGGCGGCGCTCTTCCAGGCTGAGCTACCGGCCACCGTTTTGTATACTTTAGAGGGTGCTATAGGAGTTATAAGTTCATATGTTCTCTGGGGGAGATTGTTTATGTCCATTCTTTGATTATTGTTTTCTTCAGGTATGTTGCTAGGCCTGATGTTGGAGTGTACGCTCCCCCCGCCCATGTGTTTTCGCATTTTCTGCATTTCCATATGCCTGTTGATACTCTATATATCTTGCCTTTGGCCCCGCAGAAGGGGCATGTGTGTTTTGCCTGTTTTCTCAGTAGTATGTCTCTTATTCTCTTTCTTACGCTTACCCCGTATCTTGTCCCGTATTTGCCCGCCGGGCCTACTATTTTTGTTCTGCCCATTGTACGCTCCCTATTTTGGCGTTTGCTCCAGAGCTTTAAAGTATATTTGCGCCACCTCCTTAGATATTTTTAGGGCTGTTTTGAAATCTTTGAGTGTCATCCCCCCACTTCCTGTTTTCTGCGCCCCCACTATTCTCATGTTCTCGTCGAAGGCTAGGACGAGCCTGTAGTCTGCTATGATCTCTTCTTCGAAGTTGGGGTCTACTATTATGTAGTTGCCTATCTTGGCTGTCGTGACTGTTACCACCCTATGGTTTATTTTCAGCTTAGCCCCGGGAGAGTCTCTTTTAACCAGGATCTCCCCTGTTTCCAGCTCCTCATAGTCTTTGAGTGTTGTCGTTTCGAGGGCAGCCATAACCGCTAGCATGCTAGCGTCGAAGAGGTTCCCATCATGGTCTAATACGTAAATGTCAACCCACAGGTTCCAGACTTTCTCCCCGGGCCTTATAACTAGGGACTCTAAGTCTACAGCCCTAACCTCCCTCAAGCTCCTGTCTACGACCCTAGAAAGCTCTATAGCGTTCTCGTCTGGAGGCCCCGGCTCGAATATTGGGGATGCTAGTGGGACGTTCTCCGCATGGACTACTAGGACCCCTTGATCTGGGGTGTCCTTGAACGGCTGGCCAACCTCAGCCTTAACCCCCACGAGAACCTGAGTATTCCCAAGTTTTACGAGGGCAGAGCCTTCAGCCTTATCGAGGACCCCAACTTTAACCTCAATGTTTCTAGGCTTGTCCAGCCTCCTACCATCTTCCCTCAAACCTTTCTCGTAAAGGTTTAGGTAAGCCTGCTTCTTTATGAGGGGGATGACGGGCATTTTGAAGGGGGTTATACTCATATAGCTACACCTCCTCGCCTATAGCTTCAAACTTCCGCTTCAAAGCCTCTTTCTCAATGGACACTATCTTCTCTATAGCTGTTAAGGCCATTGAGAGCCCCCTGTCAAGCTCATCCTCAGATAGGACCCCATTAAGCTGGAACATAGTCACCAAGCCTATATCGGGGGCTGCGGCGACGGGCATGTCGGCCTCGCCATGCGAATCCTCCAACTCGTCAACATCCAACACTAGAACACCCCCAACCTTGCCCACAGCAACCCCGGCTACTAGAGCCTTCATGGGGACCCCGGCGTCGGCCAAGGCTAGCGAAGCTGCTGTAACCCCGGCAACCCTAGTGCCCCCATCAGCCTGGAGTACTTCCACGTAAACGTCTATGGCTGTCCTAGGATACTCGGAGAGTAGGACAACATCCTCGAGGGCCTCCCTTATAACCTTGGAGAGCTCTATCTCCCTCCTAGAAGGCGCGGGGCTCTTCCTCTCGGAGGTCGAGAAGGGGGCCATGTGATATCTGACCCTGAGTATAGCCCTGTCGGGGAGCACCATAAACCTCTGATAAGGCTCTCTAGGCCCGTAGACGGCTGCGAGCACCCTCGTCTTCCCATACTCCACGATGGCGGAGCCTGAAGCGTTAGCTAAGACCCCCACCTGCATCCTGATAGGCCTCAACTCTTCAGGCCTCCTCCCGTCGTGCCTTAAACCATCCTCTCTTATGAGCGTAGCTTTAGCCCCCCCACCCAACCTAGACACCTCTAGCTCTCCTCTCATCCTCTATGAACCTTATAACTTTCTCCGTAAGCCCAACCCTGTGCGCTTCCCTGTCTATAAGCTTCACAGCTAGGACAGCTATAACCTCAAGCTCCCTACTGGGACAGTCTATGTGCACCCTCCCGTTAACAGCGGGGAACACGGAGCACCCAGTTTTAGCCTCGATCGCCTCAACCATACTCCTCCTCTTACCTATAACCCTAGGTATCTTAGCTGGGGGAACCTCAACTATAACACCACTTATAATCCTCCCAAGCCCCTCACCTTGAACACTCAGCAGGGGGCTCCTAGTCTTGTCGAAAGCGGCAACCTTAGCCTTAACATAGTCGCCGACCTTCAGGAACCTAGACAAGTCGTCGACAGCCGGGTTGAAAGGCCTCCCAAGAAAATCCTGGGCTGCTAAAACAGCCTGGTAGGGGCTGTTTATGTCGACACCCCAACTAGACACCCCTATAGACTCCACAAGGCCGATCACAACGTGCCCCGGCTCCGGGACGTAGACCCCCTTGAGAGGTATGAAGACACTCTTACCCTCCCTCTGGGAGACAATGCCAACAGTAGTTGCTACCTTAACCCCGTTAACCTCGGCAATATATGGGGCCTTAGCTTCAACCCTCTGATCCAGCCTCTCCCCCGGAGCTACAATGACCCCATGGAGTTCCCCGGACATTTCAAGCCACCACTTTAACGTTAACAGTAGCCTTACCCCTAGCTACACCCTGAACCCTATTAATAACCTCGACTTGAGCCCCGGCGGGCACTTCTATTTCAACCTTCAAACTCCCATCTTTAAGCCACTCGCTCCTCTTAATCTCCCCGATCCTCTTAAGCTCCTGGTAGGCTCTGCCCGCGACGTCTGAGGGTATCCTGACCTCTAGGAGTGCCCTGGCTAGTTTTATAGGTATTACCCTGGAGATCTTTGAAACTATCTCTATAGCCTGGGATTCCGCGTCCTTGTAAAGGTCTATGCCTACCCCCGCCTCCTCCATTGCAGCCTCTATTCTAGACTCTGGTATTGGGGATCCTGTTCTAGGGTCTACGGCGTTCCTAGCTATATAGTTTATTATCTTCCTCTTCTTAGCTTCTAGGAGTCTCCTCCTCTCCTCCTCGGTTAACTGTATTTTACCCTCCCTGAGTATCTTCAAGGCTATAGTTTTAATGTCCTCGGTGCCGAAAGCTTTCCTTAGAGACTCTGGGCTCGCTTTAAGCCCTTTCCTGCTATCCTTGAAAACAGTGTCTGCCCATAGGATCTCGTCTAACTCCACCTTCTCCCCCTCCCTGAACTTGAAAGCCTGGTCGGGCTTAACCAGGATCTCGAACCTTTCACCCTTAACTTCAATCCACGCTACTATATAACTCTGTCTTTTAGACATCAACTATTCCCTCAATATTTAAGAGTAGGAGGGAACCTTTAACCTTAAAGGTTTGAAGGTTGGGGTGGTCAGCCTAGGAGCTGGGGCTCAATACTCGCGATAATGCTCTTAAGCTCCTCAGCGGTCAACTTCCTGAACAGCCTCTCCTCCCTGTCGACATAGCCCACTTCTATAAGCTGGTGGAAGTCTTTTATGAGCTGCTCCTTCTTCTCCTCCCCAGTGGCTAGCCTGCCCTTGAATAGGGCTTCCGCTGTGAGCTTTATCATGTCATCTATAGACAAGTCATCCCTATATGTTTTCTCGAGGAAGCCGTTAACATAGCTGTCGCCAAGCCCTATAGCTACAGCCTTATAGCTGAAATACTGCCCCCCAGGGTCTGTCCTGAAAAGCCTCACGCTACCGTCAACGTTGACACCCCCGAATATGAGGGCTACACCGAAAGGCCTGACCCCCCCATGCTGAGTATAGACTTGTTTAACGTCCGCCACAGCCTTAGCCAGGTTATCCACTGTAGCCTGCTCCCCATATATGAGCCTGTGCCTCGCCGCCACTATCCTAACATAGTCTATGAGGATCCTCCCATCCCCTCCCATGCCGGCGAAAGCTACACCCACATGATCGTCAACCTTATATATCTTCTCTATGTCGCTAACATCGAGGAGGAGGGAGAGCCTCCTCTTCTCAGCAGCTAGCACTACACCCTTAGAACTCCTTATGCCAACACTGGTCCAGCCCTTCTTCACAGCCTCGAAAGCATACCTAACCTGGTAGAGGTCGCCCTCAGGCGAGAATATAGTTGCAGCCCTATCATAAGCCATAGCTTGGGGTGTGGGGAAAGCCAACCCATTCACCACATATACTCCGGCGCTTCCAAACCTTTAATCCTCATCTCTAGCGTAGCGTAAGAACTAGCCTCTACATATTTCAGACCTCGTAGCCCTATAGTAAACTATTATGGCGAGCCCCAGCGCTACCGCCGTTATCAGCGATAGGCCGACTAGTAGGGTGAAAGTGTCATCCACAGCCCCCAGCCCCTCAGGGCACAACTCTTATGGGGAATATGGTTAACAGGGAGATCACCATAGCTAAAGTCACCACCCCCACTAGAGGGGTGACAAAGCGCTTAGCATCCTCACCTCCAAGCCTAGCTATTAAGTCTCCCAGGAAGTGGCCTCCGTCAGTGACCAGCGCGCCCATGGGTGTTGGCACGAATATGGGGGCAGCGTTTATGAGTGCTAGGGCAAGGTTTATCATGAAGAGGGCCATTAACAGGGGTATTATGAGGCTTCCGCCCAGCCCGAACTCGAACGCTTGAGCTACCGTGACCCCTATTTTATCCCTCCCCTCTGGCTTGAATACTTTCAGCTCGAGCTCCCCCCCTTCATATGCGACTTTCACGTTGAACGTTACGCTCCTTCCTTTATCTTTAACCCCAAGTTTTTCTAGGGCTTCAGTGAACTCTCCTATAGTTTTAACTGGTGAACCCTCGACCTCAACGATCACCATCCCGGGCTTTAGCCCGGCCTCGCTTGCAGGACTGTTCTCGAGGACTTCCTGGATGACTACGTAAGTGGAGACTGTGGATGCGAGAGCTGTTAATACTAGGAAAGCTATGAAGGCTAGCACAATATTCCCCATAACGCCCCCAGAGTATATTTTAAGCCTTGAAGCTAGAGGGGCCTTCTTGAGGCTGCCCTCATCGGGCTCCACGAAAGCCCCGGGTATGAAGGCTAAGAGTAGGAGCCCGAAATCCTTGACTTTAACCCCGCTAGCTCTGGCTATTAGCGCGTGGGCAGCCTCATGGACTACTATTGCGAGCCCGACAGCTATGAGGATGAAGGCTAGGTTAGCGTCGAGGGGCACCGTAACCCCGGGTATTAGAGGTACCAGCCCGGGCTGAGCCCCCCCAGGCAGTGTTTCCCCAGAGAAGTATCTAGCCCTTATCAGCTCCACGATCAACACGTAGAAAGAAACCATGGCAACCAAGAATAGGGCAATGGAAAACCAGCCCACCCAGTTTAGGAGTCTTGGGAGGAGCCCCCCACCATAAGGCTCTAGGGCCACCCCAAACCTTACTATTAAAAGCAGAGGGTAAACTTGAAGCTTACCCCTCCTCCCCCTGAAAACAAGCCATGCCAAGACCCATAATGCTGTAAACGCTGCTGCCGCCAGCACTAGAGGGTCCACACTAGGCACCGTAGCCGGGAGGAGCGCTCGACCTTAATAGGCTTAAGCTTAGAGGCCTTCCACCCTCCTCCTAAACAGGACATTGCCCCTAGCGATCCTAGCTATAGCCTCTTCAACGCTCTCCTCGGGGCCCAAAGTTACTTTAAGGAAGACGCCCGTCCTCCCATGCTCCCTCCTCCTAGTCAACACTCTAACCCTCTCCTCAACAGTAGCTTGGGAGATCCCGAGTATCCTGGCGACTAAACCCTCCCTCCCAATAACGGGGGATTCCCTGTGGCCCAGACTCGTAGGCTCTATGAGCATAAGCCTCTTATCAACCCCCGGGACTCTCCTTAAAAATTCCAAGTCCTCGATTGAACACTCTCCGCCCCACTTGTAAAACTCCCTCTCCCTGGTTCTAAGTTTTGCTAGGGGGTAGCTCACCACAGTCTCGCCTTTATCGTCGAGGTACAGGTAGACTTTAGGCGTGTAGGTTGGGGTAGCCTGGATCAGCTCCTTCCACCTAACCTTGAAGCCTGAGCCCTCAAGCTGGAGCTCCACAATACTGGGGTTTGGGGGCTCCACAATAACAATGTCAACGTCACTATCAACGTCTACATCGCCCCTGGCAACACTCCCGTGAACGATAACGTTAGGGTAAACCCTTGAAAGGGCTTTCATAACAGCTAAAGCTTTACCCCTCTTCTCCCCTAAAACCCTCCAACGCCAAGGCTCATAGTAAACCTCCACGAAACCCCCCATGGAGCCCTAATTTTGAGAGTTGAAGTTTGAGACTAAAAGTTTTTAGATCCCGAGTTTGGCCGCCTCGCTTTCCACGTTTCTCAATGTGGGGAGCTCTGCTATGCTGCCAGCAGTAACGCTTATGACTACGGCGTTCTCGTCTGGCAGATAGCTCCACTCGTATTTAACCTCCCCTCTAGGTGCGGGTTTAGCTTTACCCTCTAGGTAATAGTAAACCTCCATTGCAACCCCTTGGGGGCTCCAGGCTACCCTCAGAGAGTCCGCTTTCAGAGTGCTAGCCTCCAACGCTACCATCTCAATTTCTATTAGTGGCCCGAGAGGGTCGAACTCCATGTCCTCGAGCTCGAAGAGCCCCACAGCATCCAAGTGTTCTAGGATCTTGTTTACGACCTCCCTCCACCCTAAAACACCATAGTATATGAGTTCCTCGAAAACGCTGAAAACAATCTTATCCTGGGGCACTGCCAGTTTAAAGCCTAGGACGCTTATATCCTGGGAATAGCTAGCTATAACATCCAAGGCTGAGGATGCCAGGGAGTCCACTGAGACCCCAAGCTTCCCGGCAAGCTGAGAGAGCCTGGAATACGCGTCCTCAGAGACTTTAACCTCGATTTTAACCTCGCCCAAACCCTAAACACCTAGGAGTTTCTCGAGAAGAGGCGTTTAAAATAGAGGGGGGGTAGCGTGGAAGCTTTAAATTTAACACGCCACCGTATCGGGAGTTTAAGGGAGCACGGTGTTTGGTAGCCCGTTTATAGTGGGCTTCTCTCCCAGCCTTGCATAAGCCCATGGCATAGCTTCAGTGTTGTATTTAGCTGCTACTTCTGCCTCGCCTGTTACCGCTATTACCCCTATTGTCCCCTGGCCCCATATTCTCGTGTGCTCTTCTACTAGCATTGTTGCGGCTTTCTCCACGTCACCGGTTTTCTCATAGTATTCTGAGAGCTTGAGGGAGGCCATTGACAGTATTATCGTCTCCCCTATTCCCGTGGCTGCCACAGCTATCCTGGGCGTGGCGTAGAAGCCTGCCCCGGGTATGGGGCTATCCCCCACCCTGCCTGGGAGCTTTAAAGCCACTCCCCCCGTGCTCACCCCCGCCGCTAGACACCCTTTACCGTCTGAAGCTACAGCCCCCACAGTATCGTAGCCTAAGGCTCTAGCCGCTTTAACCCTCGACTCGACCCACGGGCTCGCGCTGGGGTCTAGTTTAAGCTTCCTCCACCTCTCAATAGCCCTCGCGCTGGGTCCTGGATGTGCTTCGAGCCCTAGTTTTCTAGCTAGCTCGTCAGCCCACGGGCCAGCTATTATCACGTGGGGGGTCTTCTCCATCACTATCCTAGCGAGCTTTATGGGGTTCCTAGGATATGATACTACTGCTACGCCGCCAGCCCCCCCACTGCCAGCCATGATCCCCGCGTCCATAGTAAGGCTCCCGGAGTAGTCGAGGACACTACCTAGGCCTGCATTGAAAACACCAGAGTCTTCTAGGCGGGCCACAGCCTCAACAACCATGTCAACGCAATCCCCACTCCTCGAAACCTCCAAGCCCCCATAGACAGCCTCCTCCAAAGCTCTAACCATAGCCTTAAACTCTTCTAGACTAAGACCCCTCCAGGCGCCCGCGCCCCCGTGGACCACCACTACGGGAACCCCGCTCAAAGAGGACACCAGAACCTCTAAGTGCTGGCGGGAGCTTAACAGTCGATAAGCCCCCTGGAAAGCTAGCACCACAGGGGGGTTTAGAGTTGATAGCTCCAGGCTGGAAAGCTAGAGTTAACATAAGGGGGGCTGGCGAAGACTCAGTACAGCCTGCGGGCGTGGACCTGAGCGTCTGCGAGCTTTCAAGCCTAGAGTCTGAGGGGGTTCTTGGGGCGAGCGTGAGAGAACTCCCGAGAACGAACCCTCTAGAACCCCTCAATGGATGGTGGCACTTAAAGCCCGGGGCCTATAGAGTGAGATATTGTGAGATAGTGGAGATACCATTAAACTATGTAGCACTCTGCTTCCCGAGGAGCAGCATTTTAAGGATGGGGGCTGAAGTAAAATGCACAGTCTGGGATCCCGGGTACAAGGGGAGGGGCGAAGGGCTACTAGTAGTATATAATCCTAACGGGGTCAAGCTAGAGAGGGGGGCTAGAGTAGTACAGTTAATATTCGCCAAACTAGAAGACATGCCGGGGAAACCGTACAGCGGCATGTACATGAACGAGGGCCTAGAGAAACAGTAGATGCAACCGTAAACACGGGTTATGGTTTTCCAGGTTGACCAAGGGGCTCCTAATCGCTGGGCCTCCTCACTACGCGGTGTCGGTGGTCAAGTCATAGCCCCCCGGCCTTATTATGTTTTAGAAGGTTTTAAGCCCTACTCACTTCCTATGTTCGTCTCCTCCACTATTTTTGACCCGGCTACTACTTGGTCTATGCTGTGTATTACGCACCCTAGGTTTTCTAGTTTCTCCTCCAGCTCCTCATAGTTTATGTTGGCCCCTTCTAGGGTCACGACTAGGGTCATGGTGTCAACATCTATTTCTTTAACGGTGATGTTCACCCCATCTATCCCGTCCATTGACGCTATCTCGCTCCCAATGTCCACTATTGAGGGGCCCTTGACGGGCTTTAGGATGTCGAGTACAAGCCTCCTTATGGGGGCTTTCCCCGGCATAACTCTATACCTAGAGTATTGTTAGTGTTAACTCTCGCCTATTAACTCTTTATCTCGGGCTCCAAGGGTTCTGAGGAGTGATCTCAAAGCCTCGGGGATCTCGACGCTCTTCATAATACTAGGGTTAACTACTGCCACTGTGACCTCGCACTCTGCAGACTTAGCGTTACCCTTACTCTCATTATATATCTCGAACCTATAAGATATACTCTTCCTGCCCAAAACTATGTCAACAATATCCACCCTGAAATCATCATGGGGGAATATGGGAAAACTATAGTTACAAGAAGCCCTAACCCTAGGAACTATAACCCCATGCTTATCCAATAGACCCGGAAAACCCCCAAGAATACTCTTGAAAAACTCCTCCTCAGCCCTCTCACAATACCTGAAGAAATTGGAAAAATGAACTATACCGGCAGCATCAGTCTCACTCCAATAAGCCCTAGACCTGTAACTGAAGATAGCCATTGAAACCGGCCCCGGAGAGATAACTCTAGCACCAGAAACCTATATGATTTCCTGTAACGCCCGGCTAGAACACTTTCAACACTATGTTGATAGCATAGTGGGCCGCGGGGGCTCACACGATTAACGTCCGAGGATAGTCTCGTGATCTATGCTGTGTGGGGTTTTAGGGGCGGTTTTATGAGCATTTCAGTTTGTAGAAGTTTATGGCTATCTCTCTGGCTTTCCTCCTGCTAACTACCTTTGATAGTATCTTCTCGACTTCATCCCACGCTCTTATAAGTTCGAGGTCTCTGGGGGCCCATCCTGTTAGCCATAGTAGTGTGTCCAGGTTCAGTATTGGTATCCCCGATTTTTCCGATATTATCCTCCAGGCTTCCTGGGCTGGTTTAGGTTTCCTTATTATGTCAGTGTATTTCCAAGCATCCACAACCATGCTCGAGTAGGAGGCGCACGCTACTCTCGAGTCTACGGGTATTGGTATTTTTGCTCTTACAATTCTAACCTCCCCAGGCTCTCTAGTGGCGTAGTAGACCATTTTAGCGGTGAACGCTACTGTTTTCCTATACGCTTCACTTCCCAAGACCCAGGCTACCGCCCTAACTACACTCTCAGGGCTCCTATAGAAGTACTCTGGATCCCACGCTAGCTCGTTTAACACCCCCCTCATGCCCTCAGCGACCCTCCTAATCCTAACTTTCCTAGCCTCCCTACCGATAATAGCGCCCCTACAATTGTCTATGAACCATGAGAGGTCTGAGACCACATCATCAAGGCTCGCCGGAGGCTCGCCCCCACGCTTAGAAACTATAAGATCCACCATGCACTCCCACCAATCCTCACCCCTAACACTAAGCTTATAACTAACCACAGCCGTGAGGAGAGCGTAGACGGAAGCCCACCCCCTACCGATAGCTGTGGAAAGCCTCTTCAAAGCCCTAAACTGCGGGTCTTCAAAATCCTCGAGAGCCACTATAGCCTCCAAGCTTATGCCCGAGAGGAGCTGGGAGACGCGCTCAACCCTCTCCATGTTAACCCTAACAGTAACCAAAACACCCCCCATAATCTTCCTCTTTGAAAACACTTTTAAACCTAAATCAATTACAGAATATACCCCTACTCTAGACCGTACCTCCTCACAAGCTCCCCTAAAACCCTCCTAGCACTCTTCATTGTCCAGGTTATGAAAGGTTCCCTAGGTATTGCAGGCCTGGGCCTCCTAAGCTCCTCCCTCACAGCCTCCTCTACCCTATCTATTATTGTTTGGGGGGTCCTTATGAAATAGATCACGTGCCTAGCCTCCTCCTCTCTAACAGCCTCGTCCAACCCTTCAATCCCATAGCACCTAGCTAGGGCCACAATGTAGGATGAAAGCTTAGTCACGGGGATAACCCTATACACGCCCCTAGGACCCTGGCTTGTAACATAGTTAAATATGGCCCTGCCGTCCTCCAAAAACCTTGTCCTAACCCTCCTAATACCCCTCCTCTCAGCCTCCCTAGCAAGCCACTCAGCCCTCTCAACGCTAGAAGCGCTATTCTCCTTACCGACAATCTCAACCTCATCACTCCTACCCCTCTCAGGTAGGTATAGTAAATTCTCATACCTAACAGTAACAGTTAAAAGAGGAGAAGACTCGACAACCTCCAAAACATCCTCCGAAAGCCTGGAGACTACTGCCACGGGCATGAGATAGGGGGCAACAGCAATAACCCCCACACCACCCCTAACAGCACCCTCAAGAGCGGAGGCGAACCCACCATACCTCCCCTCCTCCCCCACCATCAAGTCATACTCGTGGAACTTAACTTTAACATCATAGGGTGAAAGAGCGGAAACAATAGCGTTAAGTATGGGAACCTCGTCAACACTAACCTCCCCAACACTCTTAACAGCAACGAGAAAACCCGAAGGACTATAAGCGGGGGAAGCCCCACCCTCCCCCTCCAAACGACCCCCCAATATCCTAAGGCGCGAATACACCTTCATATACTCTTGAACGCAGGCTTCAACAAGCTCCCTCAAAGCCCCCACTAACCCTTCAACCCCACACAAAGCCTACCATTATTAATACTGCAAATTTAAACCTCTTAACTTTAAAGTGAGATACCTCGAGGAGGTGTGATGTGATTGAGCGGTAGAGATTTGAGAGACAAGGTTCTCGGAGGCGTGGAGCACTATTCTAGGAAATACTTGTACGATGTGTTAAATAGTCTTGTCGAAATCCCTACTGTCTCAGCCTGGGGCGGGGCTGACATGGCTAGAGGGGCGGGTCTTGTGGCGTCGTTGTTGAAGGAGACTGGTTTTAATGTTGAGGTTAAGAGTGAGGGCGGGCACCCGGCTGTCCTGGCTGAGATGGGTGAAGGCTCTCGGAGTATTTTAATATACAACCATTACGATGTGCAGCCCCCAGATCCTTTAGAGCTCTGGGATAGCGATCCTTTCAAACTTAGAGTTGTGGGCGGCAAGGTTTATGGGAGGGGTGTTGCCGATAATAAAGGTAATATTGCGGCGAGGCTTGCCGCTCTAGAGGCTCTCTCGCCCTATATTGAAGACTTGGATATTAAGGTTAAAGTAATAGTTGAGGGGGAGGAGGAGATAGGCTCCCCGACGCTGGAGAGGATAGTTGCTGGAAACTTAGAGTGGTTTAAGGCTGATGGGGGTATATGGGAGACCGCCTATGTGAGAAGGGATGGTAGACTGTCTATAAGCCTGGGGTTTAAAGGTATGGTTTACGTTGAGCTGACGCTCCGGGGGGCTTCAAGAGATGTTCACAGCGGGTACTCGCCAATAGTGCCTAACCCCGCCTGGCGCATGGCTAGAATGCTTACAATAATAAAAGATGAGAGTGGGAGAGTCCTGGTTCCGGGATTCTATGATGATATTGACGTGGAGTTCCTTAAAATGGGGGAGAGCCTCCTAGAACTTGTCGACGTGGAGGACCTCGAGGCTTTAAGGGAGGAGCTAGGCTTGAAAGGCTTCGTCGGGGACCTGAAAGGCTACGAGGCTCTCAAAGCCCTACACTTAAACCCCTCAATAAACATCTCAGGCCTCTACTCGGGATACACGGGCAAAGGCTCGAAGACAATAGTGCCGTCCACGGCCTCAGCCAAACTAGACATTAGACTAGTCCCGGGACAAGACCCAAATAAGATACTAGAGAAACTCCTAGAACACCTAAAAGCCAACAATTTCGAAGACATGGAAATCCACGTTGAAAGCATGTACAGAGCAGGCTATACAAAACCCGGCGCAGCAATAGTAAAAGCTTCAACAGAAGCAGCTAAAGAAGCTTACAACAAAGAACCACACATACTACCAATGGCGGCAGGCTCAGGCCCCATATACATATTCACGAACATAGCCAAAACCCCAATGACAGGAGCGGGAGTAGGCTACTACGGCTCCAAAGTCCACGCGCCCAACGAGAACATAAGAATAGAAGACTTCCACAAAGGAGTAAAACACGTAGCCCTAACAATCATAAACTTCGCCACAACACCCCTCACACGCAAAGCCTAGCCATCCAGGTCTTCTAGACGTGCTTCTATTAACACGAGGAGCTGGAAGAGGAGAAAATAAAACCATTGAAAGAACATGTTAAATAATGTGGAACCTGAAGAGTATTGGGGTTTCGGGTTTGGGCGAGAAGAGGGAGGTTTATAGGGATCCTGAGGTTGTTAGGAGGATGTCTAGGCTTGTTGCTGAAGGCGCTGTTATGATGGCTGAAGTATGCCCTGTTGATGGGCTTCCCCTTTTCAGGCTTAAGAGTGGGGAGGTTGTGTGCCCTGTTCATGGTAGGGTTTGGATTGTTGGTAGCGAGGCTGAGGCTGAGGAGGTTGAGGTAGATTTTGTTCTTAGGAAGGTTGAGTATCATGCTGCTAGGAGGGTTTACGAGCTTTTGAATGACGAGGATGTTGAGGGGCTCGTTAGGTGGCTTGGTGTTTTGGAGGCTGCTGAGAGGGTTAGGAGTTTGAGGGATTCTAGGCTTAAGAAGCCTCCGGCGGAGGCTCCTAAAGCTGGGAAGGGTGAGGGGGGTTGAGGTTTTACACTGACAGGTTCATATTGTCTCCCGGGCCTACGGAGATCCCTTATAGAGTTAGGCTTGCTATGGCTAGGGAGACTACTAACCCTGACTTGGACCCGGATTTTCTCAGGGTTTATGAGGGGGTTAGGGGTAAGCTTAGGAGGCTCTTGGAGGCTGGAAGGTCGGATGTTTACGTTATGGCTGGCGAGGCTATATTGGGGCTTGAGGCTGCCATAGCTAACCTTGTGAGGCCTGGGGATAGAGTTGTTGTGGTTGCTAATGGTGTTTTCGGGGAGGGGTTTGCGGATATTGTTAGAATGTATGGTGGGGAGCCGTTACTAGTAGCCTCTGAGAGTTGGAGGAGGAGTGTGAGTCTCGAGGAGCTGGATAGGGCTCTGGAGAAGTTTAGGGATGCGAGCCTCGCGACCCTAGTACATTGCGACACTCCCTCAGCACTATTAAACGATCTTATGGGTGTGGCGAAGACTGTTAAGAGCTATGGGGTGCCCCTTATCGTTGACGCTGTATCCAGCGTAGGCGGGGTCCCCGTGGATTTCGACGGTTGGGGCGTAGACTTACTTATAGGGGGGAGTCAGAAGGTTTTGAACGCCCCCACAGGGCTTACAATAGTAGTTTTGAGGAGGGATTTGTGGGATAGGATTGAAAGGGTTGGATACAGGGGTCTCTACTTGAACCTCAAACTCTGGAGGGACATGCTAGACGGTAAAGGCGTATTCCCCTACACCATGGCTGACACGCTTGTCTACGCTCTCGACGAGGCCCTCAACATAGTGTTCGAGGAGGGGCTTGAGAATGTTTACAGGAGGCATAGGCTGGCCAGAGAGGCCTCCTGGAGAGCTCTCGAAGCCTTAGGCCTCGAGAGCTACCCAGAGTCTTTGGAGCATTCCTCGCCCACAGTAACAGCGATAACAGCCCCAAGGGGGGTGGATGAGGGCAGGCTGAGAGAGCACATATGGCTGAAATTCGGGGTGATGCTAGCGGGGAGCTGGGGCAGGCTGGAGGGGAAAGTGTTCAGGGTGGGACACATGGGGGTTCAAGCCTCGAGAACACATTTAATAATAGCTTACACGGCCCTAGCAAGGGGGCTCAAAGATCTGGGTTATGAGGTGAGCGAGGGTAAGGCTATTGAAGCTGTAGAGGAGACCTTCAAGTAGCCCTGAGCATGCACTATCAGCCAGACGGGATTAACGGGAGGAGGCTACTGGAATTTGAGCTCCTCTTTAACCTCTCTGACGAGATTCTCTGGAGGTTTAAGCCCCCCGGATATGTCCTCCACAATTTTCTCCCTTAAACCCCTATCCACCAGTAACGTTTCAGCAGTGCTCTTAACCCACCCGGCACTCCTCCCAGCTATGAGCTTCAGTGTCTCCTCCAAGCTCGAGCCTCTCTCCTTTGATATCGTCATGGCTATAGATAATACTGCCGCCGGCCTCCCCCACCTAAGCTCGAAGAGGCTTTCAACCACCCCAAACCCCAGTCTAGCTTATAACGGTAAACTTAGAAGCACGGAGGAAGCCGATAATACTCGATTCAAAGCGTAACCGTAGCGGTCTGCCGGGTAAGTTGCATTCACCCATCATCGCGGGAGTACTCTTCATCCCACAATCTATGCTCTGAGAGAGGGTTATAACCTATAATGTTTCCCCTTATTACAGCCCGCCCCCTAACTCGTAACCAAACGCCTCTAAATAACCCTGTAAACCGCAATACTTAAGATGCCGCACCTATCCCCCTCAGACTTTAGAGAGCACTTCACCCACGGGCCTACAGTTTTCACGTCTATAGAAGGTGATTTAAGTATTGTTCTAGGGTTATTTTCAAGGGTTTAACAGTGTCATCCAAGGTGTTTCATGTTGTTGGGGGCGGGCCTGGGGGTGTTGGTGCCGCTTACGCTGCCGGTAAGCTGGGTGTGAAGCCTATCATATATGAGGCTCACGGCGCGCTTGCTGTTAAGCCTTGCGGTAGGGGTGTCCCCCTAGTTGGGGACCTCCCTTTTAGAGTACCGGGGAGCGTTGTCCTCAATAGGATCAGGTTTATTAAGCTGGGGGTTGACGGTAGGTGGGTTTTTAAGGCTGGGGGTTTAATTGATGGCGTTATAGTTGATAAGGGGGGGTTTCTAGAGCATGTTATCGCCGAGGCTGGGGGCGAAGTCTTCTACAGGGCTAGGTACGATGTTAGGCGCGGGCTTGTCAGGGTTGGGGGTGAGGTTTTAGAGGTTAAGGGTTTGGGTGTTTTCGCGGGGGGGTTCCCGTACTATGAGGGGGTTAAGGCTCCAGTCGTCCAGTATGTTGTGGGGAACGCTAGGGACGTGGAGGAGGATACTATAGAGGTGATGCTAGACACGAGGCTCCTAGGCTACTACTACGTGTTCCCCCAAGGCGATAGTTTCGAAGTGGGGGTCGGGGGCTTCGCGAGCTTCAACGAGCTCCAGGCCCTCCTAGACAAGTATATGGAGAAGGATCCCAGGCTGTCGGGGGCTAAGAGGGTTGTGAGGGAGGGCGCCATGATATCAGTTGGGGGGCTGAGGCTAGGCTATGTAAACGGCCTCGTCAAGGTAGGTGAGGCTGCAGGCTACGTTCTACCTTTAACGGGGGAGGGTATAAGGCCTTCAGCCCTTTCAGGCTACACGGCTGCGAAAGCCCTAATAGAAGGCTCAGACCCTATAAGGGCTCTGGAGAGAGCCCCTATAAGTAGGGCTGTGAGGGTTCAAAGCTCTATCCTAGACTGGGTTAAAACCCTCTCGTTAGAGGATAGGAGGTATATACTCTCAAACATAACCCCGGAAGCTCACGCTGAAGTAGCCCTTGGAACCCTACGCTTATACAGGCTTATAAGAGGGCTGAAGATAAAGCCTTCAATAGCCCTCAGAATAATGGCAATAGTGCTTAGAGGGTGAAACTGGAAAATGCAGGGGAAACCCCCAGTTAGGGCGAGAGAGATCCTGGCGGCAGCGTGGCAGGCCTCAATAATCATAATCCTGGGCTGGGCGGGCATCATAGGCATATCATATTTTATAACAATACCGGCGAGAAGCAACCTCACAAAAGCTGAGAGCGCCCTAGTAACTGTTGGAGGGTTAATCTTAATGACAGCATGGCTAATAGCGTGGAGAACGCTGGCAAAAACTCTAATAATTAGAAACATTAAATCCTCAAAGGAATAGAGCTAGAGTAAAATCTCTAAGGTTTCTCGGCTAACACGGCTACTTAGAGACGTCTAAAGACATAATAACGCAAACTATGAAGACTTAGAGTTATTTTAAGGTCCCCCACTATGTGAGATCACCTCAATAATGGCTTAGCCGTCAGAGGCGAGCGCAAGACAGCCCCTTGGTGTCCGCATATGGAGCCTCCAATGGGCTGAGGGGGGCCGGGCCCAATATCATATGGAATTGAGTTCCGGCGACCACAAAACTCCAGAGCGCACAGCAGGCTATGGAAGGGCATATAACGCCGGCCTCTACATAGCTCCACGCTACTTGGGGCATGAGGGGTTAAGAGCCTATTTCCAGACCTCTAAAATTGCTGGCTTTTAACGGCATACTCGGAATGCTGCCCACCTTGCCTTATAATACTACATGTGGGGCAGTGCGGATTCCTAGAAACTGGTATTTCCTCGAGTTTTAAGGTGTAGCCGTCATATATTATGAGTTTCCCGAGTGAGGGCTTCCCATAGCCTGTTAACAGTTTTAAGGTTTCTGTGACTTGAAGCATGGATAGTATCCCGGGTGTAACTCCTAGCACTGGGAATGGCCTAGTCTCGGGGGGCTCCCTGATTATAATACAGTTTAGGCATGGGGTCTTGCCTGGCACTACTACTAAGAGCTGGCCGTACATGCCGTGGATAGCGGCATGTATTAGGGGTTTCCCGTGTTTAACGCATACCTTGTTCAGTTGAAGCCTAGAATTCCAGTCGTCGAGACCGTCTATTACTATGTCTACTTCGGGAACAAGCTTATCCAGGAGTTCCTCGTCGGCGCGCTCAGCTATAATCCTCAATCTAACGTTGGGGTTAAGCTCTCTAAGCTTCTCAGCTGCAGACTCTACTTTAAGCCTTCCAACATCCCTAGTCCAGTGTAGAATCTGCCTATTCAAGTTGCTAAGCTCCACGCGCTCAGGGTCGACGAGAATAATCTCACCAACACCCGCAGCAGCAAGATATATGGCGGCTGGAGACCCTAACCCTCCAATGCCGACAATTAAAACCTTAGCCCTCTTAAGCCTTAACTGCCCCTCAACACCAAAGATCCTTATTTGCCTATCATAGCGCTCCATCTCCTCCGGAGTCAGTGTTTGAACGCCCTGGGAGCCCATAATCCTCCCATCAGATAGTTAAAATTTAAAAGCTAAATCAATATTTACCTTTTTTAGCTTAACGCAAAAGCGTGAATAGAGCTTAAGCTTCTAATCTAATATAAGCTTTATGCGAGCCCAACATTTATAGTAGGTGAATTAGGGTGACCGCAATACGCGTTATCTACGATGAGGCCCACAAGCTTCACAGCGACCCTACAGGCAGGCATCCTGAGAGTCCCTGGAGGCTTGAGGCAGCCCTCTCAGCCTTGAGAGAGTCTCAAGTGTGGGGGCTTGTCAGGATTCAGGGGCTCCCGGAACCTGAAGATAGGCTTCTAAGCCTCACCCACAGCGACCACTATATTGAGCTTATTAGGAGGGAGTCTGCTAGGGGCTTCCACTACATTGACTCAGACACGTACGTTACAGAACATACTTTTAGAGTGTCCGCCGCATATTTCACGGCAGCCTATAGGGGCGCTCTAGAGTCCCTTGAGAGAGGGGAAATGCTTGTTGTAATGCCCAGGCCCGGGGGGCACCATGCTGGGAGGAGCGGCTGGGCCATGGGGGCTCCCACGCTAGGCTTCTGCATATTCAATTATGCTGCGGCAGCCGCTAGAGCCCTCCTTGACAGGGGTTTGAGGGCCCTCATGATAGATTTTGACGCCCACCACGGAAACGGAACCCAGGACATATTCTGGGAGGAGCCCAGAGTCCTACATGTGGACATTCACGAGGAAGACATATACCCGGGGACAGGCTACGTGGTCGATATTGGGGGCGGGGGGGCTGAGGGGACTAAGATCAACGTGCCCCTGCCAGCGTTCTCGGGAGACCCCCAATACCTGTGGGTTCTGGATAACGTGGTGAAACCCCTAATTGAGGCTTTCAAGCCTGAAGCTATAGTGGTTTCAGCGGGGTTCGACGCTTATGAGGGGGATCCGCTAACAATGCTCAGGGCGACTGACGAGAGCTACGAGGCCATAGCGTCAACGCTGAGAGAGCAGTGGGTCGGGGGGAGGCTTAAAGCTCTAGCCACTAACATTGAAGGGGGCTATGGTGAGGGCCTTAGAAGGGGGTTTAAAGCCTACATTGAAACCTTAACTGGCATAAGGTCATATAAGAGGAGTGTGGAGCCTAAAAAGCCCCCTGAAAGGATATCTAGAGAGCTGGGTAGGATCCTCTCTAAATACTGGGGTCTAGAGTCTTTGAACAGCTAAAGTTTAATAGGTTAAACGGCCTATCATCAAGGCGGATGAGGAGCCCACGGGGCTGAGGCTCTAAGCCTGTGAAGTAACCTGTCTCAACTGACTGGCGTTATCACTATAAACTTCTAAATCCTTAAGCTTCAATAACGCTATAGCAACGGCCGGCATAAGCATGAAAGCGCATAGCATGAAGGGGGCCAGGGGGGCTATACTCTCATAGAGCGCTCCCCCCAGATATGGTGAGGGGATCCCGGCGAGGCTCCTCACAGCGTTCGTGGAAGCGTAAGCCTCGCCCATCCTAGGGTATACTCTGGCTATGAAAACGTTATACCCTGGGATCCAGAAGCTTATGCTCAAGCCAACGAGCACCATTGACGTGAAGGACACTGTTATATGCACGGCTCCAAAACCTAAGCCCAGCGCTGCGAGGGCCGCTGAAACCTCTGAGATTATTAGGGCGACGTAAGCTCCGGCCCTATCCACGAGCCTCCCAGCTAGGGGCATGACTAGGGTTTCAACAACGGTTGAGGCCCCCATTAACACGCCTATTAGAGCCTCCCCATAGCCTACGGTCTTAAAGTGAGCACCTAACATTGGGAACCACAGCATCCACGCAGCCCTATCTACAGCTACGAAAGCGTAGGTGAAAACCATGTTCCTCTCAGGCTTCAACGTTTTAACGTAGACTTCTAGGAGCCCCATCCTCCCAGGGCTTCTGCCAGCCCCCGGCTCCCTGGAGAGCGCGTAGAAGAGTATGGACCCTGCGAGGCTGACTAAAGCTAGCGTTGAAAAGGCTACAGTGTAGCCTAGATAGGCTATTGTGAAGCCTGCTAAGAAGGGCCCGAGGGACCTCGAGGCTGTGAAAACAGCTCCCGTAACGCCCACAGCGCTCCCCAAATGGTTTCTACCGACAACCCTAGCTAGGAACGCCATCCTAGCCGGCTGGCCGAAATAGAATGATAGCATGAACAGCGTATAGCTCAAACCTAGAAAGGCAATATCGCTAGTATAAGCTGCTATGGCGAGGGAAGCCGCAGCCATGAGCCCTGTAACTGTCGAAGCCACCCTGCTACTATAGACTTCGAGAACGTAACCCATGGAGGGTGATAGTATAGCCCCCACAACGTTAGCCACAGTAATTATAACCCCAATATCATACATGCTATAGCCGAGGCTCGAGGCGTAGGCGGCGAAGAAAGCCATATACCCCCCTGTCGCTAAGCCCCTGAAGGCGTTGAAGAGGGCTAAACTAGCCACGTTCCGATCCATTCCAGGTCCGCTACTACATTCAGGAGGCCCAGGATTTAAGAGCTATACTCTCAGTTCTAAGATGAAAAACCTGTGGGAAGCATGGGGCCTTTAAAGGTTAAAATCCGAGATGGAAACATTAACCCTGGGGGCTCCCTTGAGGTTTATAGGCCTCATAACGGACTACGGCTACGGATACTACTCCGGGGTCCTCAAGGCCGTTATTAAGGGGGTTAATGAGGGGGTTGAAGTCATAGATATAGATCATGAGATACCGGGCTTCAACGTCATAGCTGGAGCTTACATTGTGAGAGTATCATACTACTGGCTGCCCAAAGGCTCCATAATAGTGGCGGTAGTGGATCCCGGCGTTGGAGGATCTAGGAAAGCCATAGCGGTGGAGGCTGGAGACTATGTTTTCGTAGGCCCCGACAACGGCCTCCTATACCCAGCTATAGTTGCGGAGGGTTTCAAGAGGGGGGTCGAGCTCCTGCCCGGCAAGGTCTCCAAGCTCGTTAGGAGTAAGTTTAAGGGGAAAGCTGGAGAGGAGTGGGCTTTAAGCGCCACGTTTCACGGCAGGGATTTGTTTGGGCCGGCCGCAGCCCTTCTAACCCTGGGTTACAGCTTGGGGGAGCTGGGTGTCCCCATAGGTTTCAATGATATTGAAAGGCTTGATATAGAGTATGTGGAGCCCCAGGGTTTAAGTTATAGGGTTAAAGTGGTTTACATAGATAGGTTTGGAAACACTGTGTTAAGCTGTAAACCCCAGCAGATAGGGTTTAGCCTCGAGGGGGAGTACGAGATCGGCGCGGGCGGTAGAACGTTTAGAGTCAGCCCCGCCGTTAAATTTTCCGATGTGAGAGAGGGGGAGCTCCTATTGTATGTCAATAGTTTCAACTTCATGGAGCTAGCTGTTAACAGGGGTAGCGCATCTCAAAAGCTGGGGCTAAGAGTAGGCGACACTATAACTATAAGGCCTTTAAACAGGTTCTGAGGAGGTCTTTAAGCCCTCGAAGAACGTTTTAAACCTCTCGTAGACAGAGCACTCAACAATAACATCCTCACCCTCCCTCACTACAACCAAGCCTTCGAGAGGGTTATCCGGGGGCTCCTCGACTTTAGCAGGCTTAGACGCGCCCACATACTCGAACCTCACTTTACCCCCCTTCCTAGTGATCCTCCACCAGTATCTCCCATAATACTCGTAGACCCTCCTAACACCCCCGGGGCTCTTGTAAACCTTGTGGACCGGCTTCAGATAGAAGCCCGTGTATTTAATCCTACTATTATACTCGTATATAGCCATCTTAAGATCCCCTAAAACCCTGTCTAACACTTTAGCCCCGTCGAAAACCCTAACCCTACACTCGCTCTTAAAGGGCTCTACCGGCTCTTCCATCTCACAGCCCTCTGGAGGGCTCGAACCGTCGCGAGCGACATCATAGCCCCATACTATATTTTGTTGCCCCGAGGATTTAAATTCCCAAGGCCGCCGTAAACACTACGTTTATTTTAACCCCTCCTAGAATATTATTGTTGGAGACAATCTTGTCCACGTACTTTAAAGTTTATGGTTTGCCTTTTAGCCGTCATCATGGTTTACCCTGTAATAGAAGCAGGCTACATCAGCATAGGTGTAGGTGAACAGATAGTAGAGGTACATAAGGTGTTTTACAGGGTTAAGGGCATAAAATTCGACCTCAACATTTTAGTAGCCTCCCCCGAAATGGTTCTAGTGTACCGCATAGTCCTAGACAAGCAAACTATTAAGGTTGAGCCTGAAAGTGAAATAGTATTTCTTGTTTTCAAGTTAACGTCGATAGAATAGAGCTCCCCCACCCTATATGACCCGTTGACCGTCGGAGCGGTCGCCGGCGTCAATACCATGAGGTATCTTAGCTTATTTCCATGATGCTAGGCCCGGCTTCCCCCTCCGGCCCGTTGAAAGCTCTGTAGGCGGTTGCCACAGGGGGCGCTCGCGAGCACTATGGTTGGTTTCCCCTGCCCCACTAAGGTGCTACCATAATTAAAGTAGGCTTACTGAGGATGTTTATTCTAGGACTGTTGGGCGCAGTTGTGTTTTGAGGATGGCTCTAAGAGTCCCTCTTGCCTTTTATGGTGTCTTTTGACTTTTGAAGTTCTAAGCTCGGCTATTCGGGGGGTTTAAGTTTCTTCTCGAGGAACGCTTTCATCCTCTCTTTAGCGTCTTTCCCTATTGAGAGTTCTGCTAGGGCTCTGAGGGCCCCATCTAGGGAGGCTTTAAACTTTTCCAGGGAGAGTGTCTTTATGGCTTTGAGGGAGCTGGCTGGCGTTAGCGTTGACATTTCCTTGGCTGTCTTGATAGCCTCTTTTAACAGTTCTTCTCTCTCGACGATCTTATCTATGAGGCCTAGCTCGAGGGCTTCGGAATCAGCTATCCTATCTCCCGTTATTGCTAGCTGCCTAGCCCTCCTGAAGCCTATTACGTCGACCCCCACTGTTAATAGTAGCGGCGGTATTAGCCCTATTCTCGACTCGGGGAACGATATCCATGAGCCCCTTGAAGCTATAACATAGTCTGCTAGGAGGAGTATTTCAGCCCCTCCCCCAGCAGCAAGGCCGTTGACAGCGGCCACCACAGGCTTCCCGCAGCCTGCTAAAGCCTCTACTGTAGATTTTACGAGATCGAAGAACTCTAGGGCGTCGCCCAGGCTCTCCAGATTATACATTTCTCCTATGTCGTCGCTGGAGCTGAAAGCCCTCCCACTCCCAGTTAATACTATGCCGTCCACGCTGCTCTCACACTTCTCGGTTAAAGCCTCCCTAAGGCTAGACCATAACTCTCTATTTAAGGCGTTAAGCTTCTCCGGCCTCTCAAGCTTCAGTATGGCCACATTATCCACTACCTCAACACTGAGGGGCTTTAAAGACCCCGCTCCACCCCCTTCCACTATAGCTCCCCCCTTCAGCCCCACATTTTAAGCCTCTCCCTCTTCCTAACCCCCCTCATCACCGATTCCAGGTGCTTGTATACTGTGCTGTGCATTCTACCCTCTATTAGCATTTGGATGGCTTCCCTAGCAGCCATAGCCCTCTCATACTCGCCTATTATGGCTATGTGGTGCTCGCCCACGTGTATGTATGTTCCAGTAAGCTCTTCCAGGGTTTTCCTCGTTTTACCCCCCTCACCTATTATCCTCCCTTTGACCCTCTTCATGTGGCTCTCCTTATCCCCTATGGTTTCCTTAAGGTCGATCACTATGAGGACGTGGTCGTCGCTGATGAGGCTCATAGCCTTATCGTGGGGGAACCCGTAGGCTATAGCTTTCACTATTTCAGCCGCCTTCATAACGTTCACGGGGGACACTGTTCCCGGGTCGCCCTCAACTATAACCATGGAGTTCTCAGTGTCCACAGATATGGATACGCCCAGCCTACTAGCTATCTCCCTTTTAACGCTGCCCCCGCTCCCTATGACGGCTCCAATCCTCTCGGGCGGGACTTTAACGAATATCCTGGGCCTCAAACCCTGACCTCCAGACATTTCAACACTACACCTCTAAGCTCCTCGAGAGGCTCAACATTAATATAATCTGAGAAAAACCGGTGAACGTTTAAGAGGTCCCTCTCCAGAAACTCCATAGACCTAGGATGCTCTAAGTCCACAGCTTGAGACACGTCTATAATCCACGGCTTCCCATCAAATATCATCACATTATACTCGCTGAGGTCGGCGTGGACGAGGCTGGCTTTACAGACGAGAGTCTCTATTTGAGTTTTAAGGTCCAAGTATATGGCTTTAAACTCCTCGACTTCAAGCTCCCCGGCAACCTCCACAAGGAGGGGGGCCCTATACCCCTCTTCACCTATAAACTCCATTACTAGAACGTTGCCGGCGAACGCTATGGGCCTGGGCACCCTCACCCCACTCTCATACATTCTCTTAAGGTTCCTATACTCTTTCTTAGCCCACTCGTATATGAGCCTTCTAAAGTTTGTCTCAAAGATCCCTTCAAACCTCGGGTCTCCCTCGATGTATTTCCTGATGCTCTTCTTGAAATCGCTCGTCTCCGTCAAGTATATTTTAACAGCTAGATCCTCCCCCTTCCAGCCTTTAGCCCAGTATACTCTAGACTCTTTCCCAGAACTTATAGCGCCCTTCAGCTCCCTCAACACTTTCCTAGACTCAAGCCTGTATATGAAGCCCATAGTTATAGAGTCGAATACTTCCTCAACAATCTTGAACATGTCAGCGTCTTTGACCCGCTCGCTCTCTTCTCTAAACCTCTTAAGCCGCCTAGCCCTCTTTCTTACCACGCTTTAAACACCTTCGAGCATGGCCTCAGATATTAACCCCATATCTATAAGCCTTCTAACCTCATCCCTCTCATACCTATAGACTACCTCACCCTTCTTATCCCTAGTGCCCCACGGGAGGAAAAGCACCACATCCCTCTCTTTTATCCAAACCTTCCTACGCATCTTCCCAGGTATCCTAGCCATGTAAGTCTCGTCGTCAGTGCAGAAAACTTCTAGAAACCCCGCCCCAACAATCCTCCTAACTACGCAAAGCACAGTACCCTCCTCAGGTCTGGGCAGGGGCATCCCCCCCTCAGACCCTTTAACGTCCCTGCTCAACTCGAGCCTCACCCAATACATATAGTTGATCTCCAAGCTGATAAACTAGGTAGTAGCCCCCGACTTTTAAGCTGCCAGCATACAGTTTCACCCTGCTCTTCTCAACTTCAACCTTAGACCCCCTACTCTCGTCAATGAAATAAAGTGAGCCCCCAAGGTCGGCGGTAAACCTATATACTAGAATATTGTAGCCTACGTAGTCGCCGGCATTTAAAACCCTAGACTTAGCTAGATCCTCAAGCCTAGCCTCCACGGTCGAGCCTCTACCCAAATCTACCAGGAGAACCCCCCTGGATGTGGGGCCAACATATATGTGGGGGGACCCCATATAGCTCACCAGAGTCCCAGCCCTTACATTCAAAACTTTAACCGACAACGCTAGGACGCCCTTCCTCCCGCCGCCGGGCTTAGACCCCGTGGTTTTGAAGGAGGCGCTAACAACCCCTCCCCACTTGGCTTTAAGCTTTGAAGCTATTATCCTGGCAACATTTTGATCATCAACGAGAATGTCTACCCCCTCCTTCACCTCGTCAACAGATATTATAGAGCTTCTAGCCCTAGCCCCGAGATCTTCCAGGATAGACCACAGCTCCGCTTTGAAGGCGGAGTCTAGAGGGCCTATGGCTGGCCTCACCTGCACTACAGCATTATACCCTGTCTTTGTAGCCCTCTTAGAGCATGAGGGGCACACTGTAGTTGAAACTTTAACCCTGACGGTTTTAACCTCTCCAACCTCCACACCTCCAGATTTCCCGGAGATCGTGACCTTAACATGGTGAACCCCCGGCTCCTCAACAGCGCCGACGCTAATGTCCCTGACCCAGGCTTCATCAATGTACCTTGTAGGCTTAATCTTCTGGCTTAACACTATTAACAAGTACTCTGAAAGAGTCTCTGAAACGCCGCCAACACCGTCGACCCACAAGCCCTGATGCTTGTAGGAGCCGCAAACCCTGCAGTATGTGAAGTCTATGGATCTAGGTATTTCAGCTACGCCAAACTCGCTTACATAGCATAGGTCGCAGAGGAATCCTATGAAAGGCCTGTCCCCCCTACCACACTTAGGGCATATCCTGGAGTACACTTCTAAAAGATACACCCTAAAATCAATTATCTGAGCAACCCTTAAAACAGCGTTGAAATTTAAACCCTCAAACAAGCATTCCCATAGGAGGCGGGAAGGCATGGCCCTGGAACTCCTCTCAAGCTATAACATGTGGCCGGAGCTCTTAGCTGAGGGTTACGAGGCGGGGTGCTCTGCGGCCTTAAAGTTTGAGGAGGCGCCTAGGAATGTTATAGTGTGCGGGCTTGGGGGTAGCGGTGTCGTCGGGGATTTCCTGAGGGCTCTAAGCATTGTTTACAACTTTAAAGTCCCCGTTAACGTCATTAAAGACTATCGTCTACCACCGTGGGTTGAGGATTCCCTAGTAGTTACTGTAAGCTATTCCGGGGAGACCCTGGAGACCCTTAAATGCTTCAAGGAAGCTGTGGAGCGCGGGGCTAGAGTAGCTGTTATAACGAGCGGGGGCAGGCTGGAATCCGAGGCTTCCAGAATAGGGGCTCCCGTGGTTAGAGCTAGGGCGGGGCTCCTCCCGAGGGTTGCGCTGCCCTCGATGCTGGGGGGTCTCATAGGAGTCACAGACTCCATAAGAGCCTCCAGCGTGTACCATGAGGAGGTCCTGGAGGCCTACCATGAGCTTAGAAACGTCACAGTAGATGATGCCGAGCCGTACGCTAACCTAGTCTCGGAGAGCGACATCACTATTATAGGGGCGTGCGGCCCCCACTCAATAGTAGCTGAAAGGTGGAGGCAGGAGCTGAGCGAAAACTCGAAAATACTGGCTAAAACAGAGTCATACCCGGAGTCGGCCCACAACGACATAGTAGCATGGCAGACTAAGAGGAACATTAGAGTAAAGTTCATAGCCGTAAAAGGAGGAGATAAAGTGTGTGAAGCCATAATGAACTATGTGACTGAAATATATAAAAGACAAGGAGAAACCCTAGAACTAAAACTAGGGCAGCCGAGCCTGGCGAGCATGCTGAAAGGAGCCCTAATAGCGGGCTACGCGTCAACAATAGCGGCGGCAAAGAGAGGAGTAGACCCTGCAGCCACACCTCTAATAGCGGGGTATAAGAAAATGCTAGGCGAAAACCTGAAACCATGAACCCTACAGCCTAAAAGCCTCCACTAGAATCTTTAAAGCAAACAAACTAAGCTAAGCCCCCCACACATAGAGTCTCCCGGGAGCCCCAAGCTATGAGTGTAAGGAGAAATTAGGCGCGGAAAGGGCGCTCTAATAAATGCGCCCCTAACAGTCCACGGGCCTCTAAAGAATCTAATGGGGCCCGACGTTATGGGAGCAGCGCCTTGGCCAGAACGGCTACCCAAATACTGGGATTATATGGGGCTGGCTCGGAGGGTTTCCGGGTAAGGGTTCGCCGGGACCTATGTTGGGGGGTTACCATTTGGCTTTCCCCGTCAATGTTTCCACGTCTATTTTTACTTTCCCTATTTCTATTTTCCTTATTGGGCCTTGGTATGGGGTTATTATAGTTATGGTTTTCGTTTCGTAGTTCACCTTATCTATGACGCCTGGGTGTACCCCTTCCCCGTGGATTGCTGCGATGAGCCCTTTTTCCCAGCCTTGTGGTATTAGTTTTGCTTCTAGGTTTGCGGGCGGCCTCCCCCTATATACTGCTGTTATTGAGCCTTCCCCAGCTCTCTCCGCGTACACTATGTTTGGAGCCATGTTCTTGAACACTGTTTTTTCCAGGGGGCTCCCCGCGAATATGGGGGCCCCCTCGATTACCGTTTCCTCTACTTTCACAGGCCTAGGCTTTGATCCTGAGAGTTTCTGGGCTAGGAGCCTCTCCCTGTGTAGTCTTCTCTCCTCGAGACTCTTGGAGCCTTTCACAAGCCTCGGGAGGCTCAAGACTTCTATGGAAGTTTCCTTTAAAACCCTAACCTCGCCCTCCCCTAAGCCTATAGTCACTATAAGGTCTGCGCCTACAGCATCTGCCAGCATAGCTTTACTCTCGAGACCCTTGGGGGGCGTAACCCAGCCGTCCGTGTCTACAACCAGGGGGCCTTCAGCCACCCTTGAAAGCCTAGAAGCGCAACCCAGATACTTATCCAGAGAGTCGCTGGGGGTGAAAGAGCCTATAAAACAGGGCTCCACAAGAGAGAAGGAGCCGGAGAACCCCGGGATCCCCGGGGGCTCCAACACCGCTACAGCCTCAAAGCCGGGGCAGAAAACCTCGTTCTGGCCCACGTCAACAGTCAAATACCAAGCCCTCAAACCCCTCAAGAGCACCTTATTAGAAACCCAGAAAGCCATAGTGCTCTTACCCGAGTCGACTGGACCCACGAAAACAACCCTCCCATACCTTGAGATCTCCAGGGCTAAACCATCAAGCCCCTCATACTCCCCAGAGCCTAGAGGCTTGAGAGCCCCACCACCAGGGAAAACATCCAAAACACCATCAACCCTAACAGGAACACTCCTACCAACAGGGACGACGAAAGAACCCCCAACACCAAGAGGATACCCTAAAACCTCCACAACACCATCAACAACCCTAAAACTCGAAGGCCCCACAGCCAAATAAGAGCCTGAAAACCTAGAAGGCACAACAACCCCCACAGAAACCTTAATGGAAGCTGAACCCTTAAACACTGATGAAACACAAGCCAAACCGCCAATGAAATGTTAGTAAACCGGAGACTACAATATCATGCGAACCCCCACCCAAGCCCCCCCTGAAACCATAGACAGTCTTCCAGGGTAAAAGTAAAATCAGAATATTTTGGTTAACACGGCTACTTAGAGACATTCAAGAACATAATAACGCAAACCATGAAGACCTAGAGCTAAGTTTAAAGGCTCCCCATTATGTGAGACCACCCCGATGACGGCTAAGCCGCCAGAGGTGAACGCAGGACAGCCCCAGTAACGCCCGCCTATGGAGCCCTTAATGGGCCGGGGGAAACCGGGTCCATTATCATGTGATATTGAGTTCTGGCGACCACTTAGTGGGGGGTCGCTAGGCTACATAGACTGTTGAAAACGGGGAGAACAGGATATTAAAGTAGGGGAAAAACTAATAAAGAGTTGGGCCTCGCATTATAAAGTTATGGTTCTCCTCCGCGTCTATATACGAAGAAGCCGCCTGTAAACCTATATAGTATTATGCCGATTACCACGCCTATCACGCCGGCTGCTACGAGAGTCATGGGTTCCGCTGTTATGAGAGTTTCGGTCTCTGTTATTGTCCTTTGCTGGACTTGAGTAATTGTTTCGTAGTTGATTACCGTTTGCGTTATAGGCGTCTTTTCAGTCACGGTTGTTGTTGCATAATGGGTTACATGCCTGGTATCTGTAACTGTTCGTATGGCTGTTGTGGTTGTAGTCACGGTTACAGGGGTAGTGACTGTAACAGGTGTTGTGACGGTGACGGGGGCTGGCATGGTTATGGGTAGTGGTGGTGCTATGGCGTCTTTAGGCTTCTCTATGCCGAGTATTTGGGATACTGTGGGGGCCACGTTGAGCGAGCTTATAAGCCCTAGATAGCCGGCTTTAACGTTCCCCCCGTAGGCTATGAAAGTGGCGTGCAGGTCTTTATACCATGGTAGTATTGTTCCATGATCTGCTACGAGGGTTTTTAGAGGGGTTGCTGGCGTGAACACTACAGCCCTGCCATCCCTAATTGTGGGGACTCCGCCGAAAGCGGTGTACCCGCATTTTGTTGAGACCACTACGTCCCCCGTCCTCTCTCCCCAGAGTCCTAGTATGTGGGCTTGACCCCTGTCTATGGCTAGGTCGAAGACGGGCTCTCCTGTATCCGGGTCTCTCACGCTCTGGAGAGTGTCTATGACAGCCTTAACTACGAGATTGTATTCTTCGGGTTTAACAATACCCTGCTCCCTACCTTCCACGTTGACGAATATGTGGCCGTGAGAAGAGAACCAGGCTTTGGTCTCGTTGAGGGCCACGCTGCCGCCCCTAACGGATAATAGGCCGGCGTTGTATAGTATTGCATTCACGTTGATAATGTATTTGACGGGGCACTGCCCGTGGTCTGACGTTACTATGAGCACCGTATTCCTCAAATCTATGTTGGCTAGTATGGCGGCTACAAACTCGTCGGACATCTTGTAGGCTTCTAGTATGAGCCCCCTATAGTACTCCTCCATTTCAGGGCTGTAATAAGGCATATCCTTATATAGCATGCCCAGGAACTGGTGGTAGACGTTGTCGACTATGGGAGTGTAGGTCATTATGAGATCCCAGTCGGCGTTTTTCATGACGTATAGTGTGAACTCCATGAAGAACTTGTTCGTGAAAGCCACAGTCTCCATGAATGTCTTAACATCTATCCACCCGTTTTGGAGGGCGAACCAGTCGCCGTCCGTGAAAGCCCCCACTTTAACTACCACGTTATTCCACACTCCCATAGCTAGTTTCTCGTTGTTGAACCAGGGGGTGTTTAGGGGTCTCGTTATGCCCCTATACAGCCTTAAGTCCCCGGGGTCTAGTTTGACTAGTTTAAACATGGGGGCTACAACGTAGGTTTGCCCCTTGAATGTTATGGTAGTGTTGAGGGGCTTGCTCCACCCGCCCTCCCTTAAGACTTCAAGTGTTTTAGAGAGGTCCTTAGCCTCCGGGACTATAGCTAGTAAATCGGGGTTCCCGTAGCCGCTTGTGTCAGCCAGGTAGACGTACCATCGAGAGTCGCCTATCGAGAAGCTCGACTCCCAAGCATTGTATATGGCTGGAACCCTATATCTGGCTTTGAAATCCTCCACCCCCACCCATCCGGAAGCCTCCCTAACGTCTACGTAAGTAGCCCTCGGGATATTCCTGTTGTTAGTGTATAGTGTTGAGAACGAGAGGGGCGATACGAAAGCGTCGTAAATGTTGAACAGCCTAGTCCTCTCAGCGTCCACCTTCCACGCGGGGGGTGTAGACTGGGGGAAGGAGACGACTATTGTTTTAAGGCCGCTCCTCTCAGCCGTGATCCATATGGGCTCAGCATTCATATATCTGCCGTTGAAACCTGAAACCGTAGATGTAACCCTCGAGCCCGGTAAAACTAGCGAGTTAGCCGTTATCCCAGTAGCCCCCGGCGGGGCCCCACTAGAGAGAGAAGCGTGGTTGACAGCAGTCGCAGAAGGGTACACGACAACCATGGGGCCGTGAGCGCCCTCTCCAAAGAGCTTCTTAAAAGTCGGCAGCCCATAGGCTGCCGTCCAGTTATAGAGCCTATAATAGTTGACACTATCAACACTAAGCCACACCACCTTCAACCTACCAGGATCCTCGGCATGACTACTGATGGGCGCCACATGCCAGGAAAGCATTGCAGCCACTATAAAGAAAGCTATAGCGAGCCTAATGCTTAACTTCGTGAAACTCACTTTCACCCACCTCTTCACTGTAAAGTCTTGATAACACAGCCAATATGTTTTCCCTACATAGCACTCTATAAGCAATATTGATCTACTTGATACATACAGGGTTTTAAAGCCCCGCGACCCCCCATTTTTGAGGAGAAGCTTACAGTAGCTCTAATGGTGGAGATCATTGGATAGAGCCTCACTATACCTGGCTATGGTACTAGCGTTACTAAGAGTAGAGGAGGGCGTTGCCTTCTCTAGAGCTGTGGGCGCTAACCTTGAAGGGTGCGATGTGGGGGCTCTTAAAGCATCTCTCCTGAGAGTAGACTATGACCCTGTGACTCGCAGCCTACTACCCAAGGCTATAACTGAGTTCTATGAGGAGGCGGGCTTTGAAGCCCTGGAGGAGCCTGATAGCTTGGTGACAATGTTGGCGTTTATGGCTCAGCTCACGAAAAACGAAGATGTAGAGTCGATTAAAAGGCAGCATAGGTTTCTCAGAGTGCACCTCATCCCAACGCTAGCTCGAGCTGTGGAAATATGTGAGGGCTTAAAACAGTTTCTAGAGATAATAATAGAGGATGCGGAAAGTATCAAACAAGAGTTAATAGCTGAGCCTAAAGTATAATAAAATTTAGGATCTATACTATTTTTACATTAACAAATATATATATATATAATTTTTAAGTGTAGTTTTTGATTGTTAAAGTTAGTAAGGTGACGGTCTTGACCCAGGCTATTTCCCGGCGTGAAGCTATCAAGACCTTGGCTAAATCTGCTGTCGCCCTCACTGTTTCCCTCGCCGCTGTTAAGAGTGAGGCTTCCGGGGGCGGGCGTAGGTGGGCCATGTATTTTGATGTTAGTAAGTGTTATGGTTGCATGGCGTGCGTTGTTGCTTGTGCTTCTGAGAATAACGTGCCTATAGGGTCTTTCAGGACTTGGATTGAGAGGCATGTTATGGGCGATGGTGTCATAGTGTTCGTTCCTAAACAGTGTAACCACTGCGACAACGCTCCCTGCGTTATGCCGTGCCCTACGGGGGCTACCTTCAAGACTAAGGATGGCCTAGTCCTCATGAATGACGATCTCTGTATAGGTTGTGGCGCGTGCATACAGGCTTGTCCCTACGGAGCTAGATACTTTAACCCTATAAAAGGTGTTGTTGATAAGTGCACGTTCTGCAATCACAGGATATATAATGGTCTTCTACCGGCGTGCGTAGAGGCTTGCCCTACTGGAGCTAGAGTTTTCGGGGACATTAACGACCCGGAGTCTGTGATATCTAAAATCTTAGCTAAGACGCCAACACAAAGGCTCAAACTAGAGACTGGAGCGGAGCCAATGATATTCTACAGGGACCTCCCGGAGGTGGCTAACAGATGAGCTACCCGGAGTACACTTCAGGCTACTGGTACCCTAATAACTTCGCCGAGCCAATCATATGGATGCCAGTGGTCTTCGCATATTCACTAATGATATCAGGTTCAATCCTGCTATTCATAGCATATCTCGCATACATACTTAATATAATGAGGAAGCTAATGTCACTCATGCTAATAGTTGGACTTTCAATGTTCCTAGTGATACTCATAGGGCCACTAGCAGACTTAAGAGCGCCGGATAACGCGTGGAAGATGATCGTAGGACCTCGGATCCTGCCTAGCGACGCTAATCCAGGCTTCTCTCTAATAGCCTTCCAGGGCGCTATTGCATGGCCTCTAGCAGCTCTCATATCTATAGTCTTCGTTCTACTATACTTCTCTTACCCTCTACATCTTAGGTATGTGGAGACAGGGAACCCTGTATATAGGATATTATCTTTAGGAGTGTCTGATGAGAGGAAATATGCGGCTTTAGAGAAACCTCTTAAGATACTGGCTTTTATAGGCTCTCTAGCGCTATTAACGTGGCTTGTATATCCCGCTACGCTTTTCATGCAGACATTTAATTTTGTGTGGGCTAATTCGATGGCGCTCCCATTCATTTTCTTTGCTGAGGAGATTTTAATGGACATCGGCATAATAGTGTTGGGTATATGGATCCTTAAAGCTTTCAAGCCCGAGTTTAACGCTGTAAAGCCTTTCATAGCTATTATTGCCATAGTATCGGCAGCCTCAATAGTCTCTCTACTTATACAGGTTGGAACATGGTATTTCAAGTTTGGAGGCTCGCCCTACTATACAGCTTTCACTCACCTCTACAGCTTTATAAGCTTAGCCTTAATCCTATACCTCATAGCTTTCGCATCTTCCATCATATCAACCCGCTATATTTCCCTATCTATAATAGCCTCCCTAGCTGGAATCCTCGGAGTTATGGTTAGTAGGTGGAACTTCGTTGTTAAGGCTCAAGAAGTTTCCGTTACTGGGCTGGGTGTTGTAGAGGCTCACATCCCCCTCATCGAGTACGCTTTAATAGCCGGCATTTTCAGCATAGGCATATTCCTCATAATAGTGCTGGGCTCAGTGTTCCCCGTGGGCTTTGAATTTAAGAGGGGTGAGGGCTTGTGAGTGTGAGGATTAGTAGGAGGACCTATATTAAGGGGGCTCTAGCTGCGGCGTCCCTAGCGATCTTCCTAGGAAGCTATTGGAAAGTCGCAGACAAGATTGTCAGGCCCAAGAGGCAATTATATGGCCCCGACCCCCAGTTTGGCGACGAGGTAAGATATGTTCACTCAACATGCCTAGGCTGCAATGTCAGGTGTGGTATTAGAGCGCGCATAGTGAAATATGGAGATGTTGAGGTTATAGAGGGGATAGCGGGTAACCCTTACCATCCATATAATAGAGCTATGTCCTTTGAGAAGCAAACTGAAAGATACGAACACCTACCATATGACACGCCAGTTAAAGTAGCAGTGGAGAAGTGGAGCGGCACACTATGCCCCAGAGGGGTTGACGGCATACACTATGTGTACGACCCCTACAGGGTCCTCAAACCCTTGAGGAGGGCTGGCCCTAGGGGTAGCGGTAAGTGGAAAGCTATAAGCTGGGATGAGCTTATAAAATGCGTGGTTGAAGGCTGCGAGATACCTGAGACTGGGGAGAAGCTCCCCGGACTTAAAGAGTTCTTCGTCTACGGGAAGCTTAGAGATGCCGGCTTCGAAGACCCTAATAAAATACTTTCAGAAATGAAGAAGGATGCTGACGCTATAATGGGTATAGCCAAGGATATGAATAAGACTTATGACGACCTGGTTAAAGCCCTGGAAGACTTTAAAGCTAAATGGTCCAAGATCCTGGGCGAGAAAGGG
>JARJMZ020000030.1 GCA_029335875.2 Thermoprotei archaeon
GAGGGCTCTAAAACTAAACCTCAAAGGCTACGTGGCCAACGAGCCCGACGGCACCGTCACTATAGTGGCTGAGGGCCCTAGAGAGGCTATAGAGAAGCTCCTAGAAGAGTGTAAGAGGGGGCCGCCGCTAGCTGTGGTCGAGAGGGTTGAAATCGAGTGGGTGCAGCCTACAGGCTCCTATGAGACTTTCGAGGTAATATATAGGGATTACGAGCTACCATAAACCCTGGGATATAAACTCTTCAAGCAGAATTTAACACACGGTGGCCTAGAATTGCCCGAGGAAACAGTAATAGACACTAGAGGCCAGAAATGCCCCTACCCCTTCGTAGAGATGGTTAAAGCCTTCATGAAAATGGGGGGGAAGGGGAGGGTTAAAGTCGTGACAGACGATGAGACATGCCTTCACTTCATCCCAGACTACGGGAAAGACCTCGACTTCAAACTCGTATCTATAGAGGCGAGGGGAGGATACTACGAGATAACAATGAGCAAAGAAGAGTAGCCATATCACAAGGGCGGGTCGTCCTGGGCTTTCAATCACTCAAATCTAAAGTCAACGCCCCAGTCATCCCCGCCGCCAATATTTATAGCATTCCAGCCTAAATAACGTTAAAAGTAAACCCATTAATGCTCAGATAATAGAGCTTAGATATTCATATAGTTTTAAACCCCAGAACCCTACTAGTAACTAGTGGTACAGCAGTAACAGTTAGAGCGGGGGTGCCCGAGCCTGGGCGAAGGGGGCGGGCTCAAGACCCGTTGGCGTAGGCCGTCGTGGGTTCAAATCCCACCCCCCGCACCATTACGCGGCCCCCTTAAACCATTAGGACACTATGAATGTTAGAGCTTGTAGCGAGCCTATCCTTTGAGGAGTATAGGGATGAAATCTCAGCGTAAAACGCAGGTATAAAATAAAGTGTAAATAAAAAACGTTTTCCCGGGGGTGTTACCCTAGTTTCTTCTTACAGAAATACCAGTCGACGCATTCGTAGCCTTCTTCTAGTCTTTTCTCCGCGTCTTCCCATGTTCTGGGCGGCGGCACTATTACCGGATCTCCAGGTTTCCAGTTTGCTGGTGTGGCTACCTTGTACCGGTCTGCTGTTTGTAGAGCGTCTATCAGTCTCAGAATTTCTTCTATATTTCTCCCGGCTTCCATCGGGTAACACATTGATGCTCTTAGTTTCATCTCCGGGTCTATTACGTAGAGGCAGCGTACTGCTGCTGTAGCGCTTGCTTTGGGGTGTATCATGTTAAATAGTTTCGCTATTTTCATATCTAAATCGGCGATTATCGGGAAAGGTATTTTCACGTCAAACTTTTCCTCGATTGCTTTAACCCAAGCAATGTGAGAGTAGACACTGTCAATGCTTAAACCTATCAGCTCCACATTCCTCTTCTTAAACTCTTCATATAGCTTAGCGAAAGCTATAAACTCTGTGGTACATACGGGCGTGAAGTCTGCTGGGTGTGAGAATAGAATAACCCACTTGCCCTTATAGTTTGATAATCTTATGACCCCATGGCTAGTTACAGCTTCAAAGTCCGGGACAAACTCTCCAATCCTAGGGATAAATTCCTCAACATTTTCAGCTTTCTCCCACATACAGCTAACACCATTAAGAAAAAGATTCTATCTGAAACCTTATATACTATTATTAAGAAATTCTATCTGAAGCTCGCGCTTTTAACATATTGAAAGCTTCGTTAATATGGGTGTTTTACGGCGTAAGTTTATAAATAGCTATCTTAGAGATTTAATATCTACTTTAAATTAAGTAAAAAATCCTCGGGCGCGTTCTAAACTATGATGGAGGTTCATAGTATTGGGTTCTCCGAGGTCCCATTGCTATGGCGAATTCACGTTTGGCGTCAAAGCTTTAGATTCCCTTATAGGCTTTTCTCTTATGCCCGGGTCTACTATCCTATTGACAGGTCACCCTGGGTCTGGTAAGACTATTCTAGCTCTTTCAATGTGTTATGCTAACGCTTTGAGAGGTCACCCCTGCCTTTATATCGGCTTTTACGAGGATAAGGCTAAGCTTTATACGCTAGCTTCTAGGCTTGGCATGGATATTGGAGACCTCGAATCTAAAGGTTTGCTACTCTTCGTCAAGTTTCCTGTTACAATGTCCGTGGGCGACGTTCTCGACAATATCAACAGTATAATCAAGGAGAGAAATTTCAAGGTAGTAGTGGTAGATAGCGTTACCGTGCTCCTAGAGGGGGCTAGAGAACGCGAGAGGGCCTACGCTCTCAACTATTTCTATAACCTCTCAAACATAATAGAGGGTTTCATTATCCTTGTCGCCGAGACCCCCTATGACTATAAAATCCTCATGCCAGGAGGGCTAGAGTTTGTAGCTGACATAGTGCTAATGTTGAAGTATAGGGTGGAGAGGGGCCTAATAGATAGGTTTCTCGAGATTAGGAAAGCTAGGGGGTCGCCTGTAAGTATAGTTGAAATACCTTTCACAATAGTGGAGGGGGCAGGGTTAAGGCTATGGCCACCCCCACTACTTGGGGAGGTAGTTGAGGATCCCGAGGAAACCATAGTCGTGCCTTGCAGCCGGCTAGCTAAAGTTTTAAGCCCGGGAACCGGGAAGCTGAGGAGGAGTGAAACAATACTAATAGCCTACCCCCCGGACGCACGCCACATTTATGTTGCCGCAATCCCAGCTATGATAATATTAGCTAACAGAATGAAGGCTCTAGCTGTCAGCTATAAGTACTCGGAAGGTGTGGCGAGAGCACTTCTTAGCGAATCTGTTAAGCTTATCTTAGGCGAAGACCCCAACGTGGAAGCCTTAGTCGACAGGCATTTCACTATTAGGAGTGTGAACCCCTTTGGCATGAGCCTCAACCAGCTCTCGGCCCTCGAGCTTAAAATGTTAGAGGAGGGTTTTAACGCTAACATCTTCCACGGCGTTGACGTGCCTATGCTATCTTTCGCATTGAGAGACTATGTGCCCACCCTCTACAACCAGAGAACATATATTAAGGGCAGGGGTATACTCAATTTTAGAATGTTCAGCGTTGTTGACGAGAGGCTTTATAGGGTTAACTCTACCCTCTCAGATGCAGTTTTAAGACTAAGATTAAAGGAGGGTAACGGCGGAGAGCTCTCATACGAGCTCTACGCTTGGAGGAGGGGTTTCAAACCTCAAATACTCTCAGAGGAGGATCTCATAGCATGCATCAAGGAAGCTTCCGCCCTAATTAAAGCCAGGGTGAAAACATGATGACAATGAGCTTAGAAGATGTTAGGGAAAGGCTTAGGAGGGTTATAAATAGTAGAGCCCCAGGCCTCTATGACGCCCTCGAACTTGAATGCATTACAACGTACGGAATGAGCTGCATAGATATACTCCTCGAAGATCCAGTGAAGCTTCTAGACGTTATAGCGAGGGTTTACAGGGATAAGAGCTCTTTCACCGTCATGCATGTTTTCAGGATTGTATTCCTGAGACCGCTAATCAGCGAACTCTTAGTCAAGGAGCTTGAGGAAGGCCTCCTAAGCCTTTTAAGGGATAACCCGGAAGAGTTTAAGATTAAGATTCGTAGACTCCTCGGAGTTCAAGCTTCATAGTGGTTAATATTATGAGGCCTTTGAAGTTCTCCATAGCCCCTGCGATAACTCCTCCCTGAGAACCTTAGCTACATCCCCCTTTAAGGCTCGTTTGTCACCGTACTTTAGGAGGCGTTCAGCTCCTCGGGAAACCAGATCCTCTCTCCTTATTTAATGTAAGCCCTCACAAGTTTTAGTGGGGAAAACCGCTTAGTTCCTCATAATGTAGCGTAGTTTAGGTCTTATTTTCAAACTCTTCTCTCAAGCCTTAACGTTCTGGCTGCTTCTGAGGCTGTCATATCAGCTATTCTTAGGGGTTCTGGGATTCTTGAGTGTACTTGTAGGGATTCTACTGTTTCTAGGGCTTCTTCAAGGCTTAAGCTCCATGTTGCGATGTAGAGTTCTCCTTTTCTCGTCTCGACTTTAACTGTTGAATCTAAAAGCTTTAAAACGAGCATCCTCAGCCTCCAGTCTTTGAAGTGTTTTCTTAGAGCTTCCTCTAGCCTGGAGCTTGAAGGTTTATACTTGTACACGGCTATTAGGGGGAGTCCCGCCAGCTTCACTATTGTGGAGGGGGACACTATGTTGAAACCGGCTATTGTCAGGGAGTCTACTAGGAGTGTTTCAACTTCCCCCCCAGCTTTTAAAGCCAGTGTTTTAGCTAGGTAAGCTATAGTTGATGAGGCTTCCAGGCCGTCAACCCTAACT
>JARJMZ020000003.1 GCA_029335875.2 Thermoprotei archaeon
TGAAGGTCTTTGTGGGCGTCATGTTAGCGTGGGTGTTTTCATCGGAGCTCATATATGGGAGGAGGATTTTAAGGGGGCTTTTACTCCTGCCATGGGCTATCCCGGTCCTCCTCAGCATAACTACTTGGAGGATGCTCTTCATTCCCGGGGAGGGCCTGGTGAGTAGATATGTTGAGGGGCTAACAGGGTATAAGCTTAACATTTACGGTAACGAGTGGCACGCCTTCCTGATATATAACATTGTGGAAATGTGGCTTGCATATCCCTTCGTGATGGTTGTAACTGCGGCGGCTATAGCTAGCGTGCCGAGGGAGATTCTAGAGGCTTCCATAGTAGACGGGGCTAAGCCTTTAGATGTGCTCACAAAGATGATACTTCCACTGATAAAAAGACCTGTAACTTTCGCCGCAATCCTAACTACGGGAGCGTCCCTACAAGCCTTCATGATACCGCTACTTATAAACAATGGGGGGCCGGCTAAGACTCTAAACCTTCCAGGCTTCACCCCAGCCACCGGGTATTCTAACGAGATGATCGTGCTCTATGGTTATAATAGGGCGTGGCTAGATCAGGAATATAGAATGGCTTCTGCAGCGTTCCTCATCGTAGTATCTATACTCCTAGTATACGCCATCCTATGGTATTATTTCGTATATAAGAGGGGGCCAGCCCATGCTTAGCCTGGCACCTCACGCCATCAAAGTGATAGTGAGGCTATCGGCTACAGTCTCAGCCTTCCTAATAGTTCTAATCCTCTTATACCCCATACTCTACGTGATACTAGCTTCCCTAATGGTAGGCGGAGGTCTTAGAGTTAGCTTTTCAGACTTGGCCGCCGGCCTTACTCTCGAGAGGTACGCGGCTACATTGAGAGACCCTCAGTTTATGAGGGGTGTAGTTACGAGCCTTACAGTAGCTTTTCTCCATATAGTCTTCGCAGTTCTCATCATAACACCTGCAGCCTACGCGTTCTCAAGGTTCAAATTTAAAGGTAAAGATGCCATCTTACTACTGTATTTAATCCTCAGCCAGGTGGGAGGGGGCTTCGGGGTGGCGGCTCTAATAGCACTCTACGTGCTACTCCTAAAAATAAACTCTATGGGAGTCCCCGTTATAGGGAACCCTGTAGTTCTCGCCCTAGTATACACCTCGTGGGCAGTCCCGTTTCAGACGTGGCTTATAAAGAATTATTTCGACGCCCTCCCTAGGGAACTCGACGAGGCAGCTTTCATAGACGGAGCTTCTTGGGGGGACATAGTATTCAAAGTAGTACTACCAGCCTCAAAGCCCGCCATGGCGGTTATAGCTATATTCGCTTTTATGGGGGCTTGGGGGGAGTTCATAGTAGCGAGTTTCCTGAGAGTGCCGACTCTCGCAGCCTACATATATCAGACTGCTACGGGCCAGACAATATTCTGGGGAGACTTCGCCGCTAGGACAATACTGTTCTCCATACCCATAATAGTCCTATTTATAATATCTCAGAGGTATATAGGTGAAGCTGTAAAATATGGGGCGGGCAAAATCTAGAGTGGGAGCCGAGCTGCCCGTCCTCTCCCACTAACCCGTTTATGGGCTGGTTTTAAACTCTCTGATCATATTATTATAGGCCTTAAGAAGCACCTCTATGTCCGAGCTTAAGGCTACCATGTTGAACCCCAGCTTCCTAGCTTCCCTGGCATATTCTAGTGTCGGCGCGTATATCGCTACTAGCGGCTTCCTAGCCCTAGCTTTCCTCGCCACCTCCTCTATCACCTGCATGAAAGCCGGGCTATCTATCTGGCCGAAAATGCCTAGGGAAGCTGAGAGGTCGCTCGGCCCCACTAGAACCCCTGTTACTGTTTCAACGCTCAGTATACCTTCAAGGTTCTCTATAGCCCCCCTCGTCTCAACCTGAGCTATCACTATGAGGTTTTCCAGGTACTTCTCATAGTACTCTCTACGGTCTACGAGCCCATACTTCACAGCCCTCCTAGGACCTACACCCCTTATACCCCGGGGCGGGTATAGGATTGCCTTCTCGAGCTGCTTAGCCTCCTCAAGACTACTAACCCAAGGTACTAGGATACCGTCAGGGCCCAAATCTAAAACCCTCTTAATGGCCACAGGACTGTTCCAGGGAACCCTAACTATGCCGGCAGTCTGAGAGCCTTTAAGAGCTATGAGCATCACCTCAACATCGTAGGGATCTAGGGGAGAGTGCTCCATGTCAATAACTACGAAGTCTAACGGTAGAAAGCTTAACCCCTCAGCAACCTCAGGGCTATTCATAGTTAACCATGTGCCTACAAGAGTCTCCCCCTTTAAAGCTTTCTCCACAAGCCTATGCATAAATAATCACCGTTATAATAGGGGACTCTAAGAGTTTAAAAACGTGGGGGCGGTAAGCATAACCCTTATTAGCTTAAACAGTTAAAACTAACTGATACGGGTAGTGGGCCGGTAGCTCAGCCTGGAAGAGCGCTCGGTTGGCATCCGAGAGGTCCCGGGTTCAAATCCCGGCCGGTCCACCACACTCCTTACACTAAACATATTTAAGGTTTAAACGGGCATGTTACGGCCGGGTGTTTTTCCT
>JARJMZ020000008.1 GCA_029335875.2 Thermoprotei archaeon
AGGGATTCTGGTCTGTGGCAGAGTCCCGCTGCCAACATAGTGATCGTTTATGTAGATGGAGTATGAGTCGATCCAGAAAATAGGTGTCCCGTATCCTGTAGGGTTAGTGAACTTCAATTTAAATGATATGTCGCTACTTGATAACCCGATCCTGTCAATTGAAACATCTAATATTTCAGCCTTAATGTTCCTAGCGGCAACATACTCCCCGTAAACATTATACCCCATAAAACCTAAAACCCCTATAATGATAATGGCTAGGATTAAAGTCGAAATCCTCCTCGCCATACCTAGCTCTCCTCCTCATTACTTACTTTAAACACTTAAAGCTTTTAAACATTTAAAATACTAATGTTAGAGGGGCGCGTGTAAAAGTGGGGGCTGAATTGAAAGAGTTTAAAGCCAAATTCCTAGAGTTGCTGAAGAAAGATGAGGAATTCCGCTACGCGATAGCTGGATTAATAGGGATGGAAGAAATACTGAAAAGGCTGGACAGGAACGAAAAACAACTAGTAAAACTGAGAAAAGACATGAACAAGGGGTTCGCGAGACATGATGAGGAGATCAGAAAACTTAGAGAGGATATGAATGCAGCATTCAAGAGATATGATGAGGAGATGTTGAAATTAAGAGAAGACATGAACTCCGGGTTCAAAAGACAGGGTGAAGAAATGGCGAAGCTCAGAGAAGATATGGTTGCCGGGTTCAAGAGGCATGATGAGGAGATAGCGAAAATATGGAATGAGTTGAAGAACCTGAGAGAGGATATGAACAAAGGATTTGCAAGGCACGATGAAGAATTGGCAAAGTTAAGAGAAGATATGTATAAAGGGTTTGCGAGACATGATGAGCACATAGCTAAGCTATGGGGGGAAATAGCTAGGCTGAGGGAGGATATGGTTAGGGGGTTTGAGCGTTTAGATAGGCGTATTGACGCTTTAGGGGCTCGTTGGGGTTTACTGGCTGAGGAGTCTTTTAGGGAGGGCCTTAAAGCTGTAATAGAGAAAGAGTTTGGCTGGAAGGTTGAGAGGTGGGTTAAGTTTGATAGTGAAGGTTTAGTTTTTGGGAGTCCGGCTGAGGTAGAAGTTGACCTTGCCGTGAGCGACGGGAAAATCATATTGATAGAGATTAAGTCTCATGTGAGCGAGGGAGATGTTCGCCTTTTCAGGGATAAGGCTAAGTTTTACGAGAAAGTTGAGGGGAGGAAGCCTGATAGGCTCATCATAATATCGCCATATGTTAGAGAATCTGCTTTAAAGTTTGCTAGAGAATATAATATAGAAGTGTACGTAAGAGTTTAAACCCTAGTACTAAACTCGCCCTGCTCTACTTTAGTGTTTGAGTTGTTATTCTAACGGTGGAAGTGCTAATTCGGAGTTTACGGGGGGTTTGGATTCGGCATTATAAGTTTAATAACCTGGTTTAATATAAGATTAAATACTATGTTAAATAGTGGTTGTTTAGATTGTTGGGGGGTTGAGATGGCTGTTGTATCTGGCGTGTTTTTGAGGAGGTTTTCCCTCGCTTTAATGTTGGCTGCTTTGACTGTAGCCTTGTCTCCGGTTTTTATTCCTGTGGGTCCTACTAAGGCTTTGCCCTGGCAGCATATGACTAACGTTATATCAGGGGTTTTGCTTGGCCCTGTGTGGGCTACTGTTATAGCTTTTGTTGTCGGCGTTGTGAGGAATGCTCTGGGCTTGGGGACTGTTTACGCTTTTCCCGGAGGTATCCCCGGGGCTGTTCTTGTGGGCTTGGGGGCTTACATGCTTAGGAGGGCTGGGAGGCCTCCTGAGTATGCTGCTTTCCTCGAGCCTCTGGGGACTGCTGTTATAGGCTTCCTCCTGGCTCTTTTCATTTTCGCCCCCCTTCTCGGCCATTTTGAGAGGTGGGTTGCAGCCCTGTCAATAATATGGCTTGGGTGGCTTGCCAGCACGTTTATAGGGACTATTATAGGGTTTACTGTCTTGAAGGTTGTAAGGCGTGCGGGAATACTATTTTAGGCTTTTAATAGTGGGAGATGTTGGTAGGGGTAAGACAAGGCTCACGGCTAGGATAGCTGGGGCTCTAGCCTCAGTCTATGGGTGGGATCTGATAACAGTGCTGGACTTCGCCCCGGGACATGAGAGGGCTGGGGCCCCAATAACCCTGCCTCCAGAGGCTAGGGTCTTAAGGCCCTGGGGGCTTAAAGCCCCGAGGCTCACGGCTAGAAACTGTGGTGAAATGTGGGAGCTAGCTATGGCTAACGCTGAGCTCACCGGGAGGATGTTGAAGGCTTACCTTGAGAGGCCCACGCCAATACTAGTAGTTAACGATGTGACAATACACCTCCACGCTGGAGACCCGGGCTTAATGGTTAAGGCTATAGAGGAGGCTGTAATATTCGTTGGAAACGGCTATTACGGTGAGAGCCTGAGGGACGAGTGCGGGCTTACTGAAAGGGAGAGGGTGGAGCTCGAGAAAATAGCCTCAATGGTGGACGTTGTTTGGCGCTTATAGAACTAGAACAAGTATATTACAGGTACCCTGGCAGCCTCGAGTGGACACTTAAAGGAGTAAGCCTTGAGGTGTGGGGAGGGAGGATACTAGTAATGGGGAGCACGGGGTCCGGTAAGAGCACGCTGTTAAGGGTAATGGCTGGGCTAGCCCCCGGAGTATACGGGGGGGAGCTTAGGGGCCATGTAGCCGTTAACTCAAACGTAGCCCTAGTCCCCCAGGATTTCGACCTATACATTCTAATGAACACTCCGAGGCTCGAACTCGAATACGTGCTCTCGGGGAGGGGGCTCGGCCTCAGCGAGGCTAGGAGGGAAGCCTATAGGATAGCGGGGGAGCTGGGCTTAAAGCATTTGATAGACAGGGACGTCTTCACCCTATCCATGGGCGAGAGGCAGAGGGTTGCTGTCGCGAGCGCTATAGCCTTGGAGCCGGAGGTTCTAATATTGGATGAGCCCCTAGCCTTCATAGATGGTAGGGCTTCCAGGGAGCTCCTGGAGTTCATGGAATCCCTTGAGGTTAAGGCTGTGGTTATAGCTGAGCATAAAATATGGAGGCTCGCGGAGTGGGCTGAGAGGGTTATAGTAGTGGAGGATGGGAGGATAGCTGCTGACGGGGGCCCGGAGATCATCCCGAGTAAATTGTCTAAGTGCGAGGTGGAGGGTGCCGGGGTTGGGAGAGTTTACGGTTGAAAACGTGTGGGTTAAAAACATATTGAGAGGAGTCACACTAAACGTTGAGGGTGGAGTAACATCAATAGCGGGGCCTAACGGGAGCGGTAAGACTACACTACTCAGAGTTATGGCGGGGCTGGTGAAACCCGACAAGGGATCAGTCAAGAGGCCTCGGAAAATAGGGAGCTCATGGCAGAACCCCTACTTCTCCTTCACAAAGCCCACAGTGCTAGAGGAGCTCTCGGAAACCGTGGGGGGTGAAAGGGGGGCCCTGGAAATGCTGAGGAGCATGGACCTGGAAAACATAGCTGGGAAATCCCCCTTCACCCTATCAATGGGGCAGGCTAGGCTAATCTCAATAATCCTAGCGGTAGCCTGGAAGCCTGAAGCCGTAATCCTAGACGAGCCGACCAACGGGCTGAGCTGCGAGTGGAAAGCGAGGGTATGGGAGCTGCTGAGAAGCATGAAAACTACTATTGTCATAGCAAGCCACGACGTAGAGTTCGCCCTCGCAATATCAGACAGGATCGTGGTGTTAAACGAGGGCACAATAGTAGGTGAGGGAGGCCCCAAGGATGTCATAAAGGATTTGAGAACCCTCGGACTCCAAGAGCCTGAAGCTTGGTGAGGGGGCTTTGATAGGGGGCTCTGATAGAACGTTGAACCCCGTAATGGCCTTAGCGCTGCTATTGTGGAGTTTCACGATGATAGCCCTTGGGGAGCCCCTATGGCCCCTCATAATAGCTGTCCCCCTAGCCGCATACTCCAAGCTATTATTCACCCTGCTCCCGGCGTACGCGTGGCTCTCCATACCCCCACTCCTAGTGCTCCTAGTACTTTACGGTCTCGAGGCAGCCCTGGAGACAACATTCAGGGTAGTCCTTGTAGCCTTCATATTCACGGCTAGCATAGGCCTCGTAAACCCCCTAGACTATGCAGCCCTAGCTTCAACGTTAAAACTCCCCCCAGCAGCGGGCCTAACAATACCCCTAGTCTTCAAGCTAACACTATACATGAGATACACAGTGTTAGAAGCGATAGCAGCCCTAACAGGAAGGGGGTTCAAAGGATTAAAACTCTACACGAAACTCCCCATACCCCTAACGATCCACGTAATAACATCCTCAACAATGCTAGCAGAAGCCCTACACCAGAAGAAGATATCGAAACCACCGTGGAAGCCCAAATTCACCCCCCTGGACGTGGCAGTAGCAGCGTACATTCTAGCGGCTACCATAATAACATTAATATTCTAGTGGTGGCCTCCCTAAGCCCCTTCAAGGCTTTACCCTTTCAATTTCGAAGCTATGACCTCTACAGCCTCCTTCAGCCTCTCACTAGGCTCCCACGCGAAGCTTAGCCTCAACCATTTCTCTCCACCTTTCCCGAATAGGGTCCCGGGGATTGTGAGAACCCCGTTTTCTACTGCTATGCTTTTAGCCCATTCCTCCGAGTTTGTTTTGAGATAGCTGGAGAGGTCTACGTATATGAATATCCCCGCAGCCGGCTTCTTGAACTTTGCTTTTGGTAGTAGCTCTTCGAGCGCCCCGGCTAGGGCTTCTCTCCTAGACCTATACTCTTCTATAACCCCGGGCAGGAACTTCTCCCTATACCCGCCTTTTAAATATTCTAAGACAAGTATTTGGGAGGGTATTGGGGCGTTATAGCTTGTAGCCTCCCTAACGTGAGCTACAGCTTCAGCCACATCCTCGGCCGCAGCCACGAAGCCCACTCTCCACCCCGGGATCCCGGGGTCTTTGCTGAAAGTTCCCACAGTTATCACATAGTCCATACAATAGTTTTCAGGCCACTCCCTGGAAGCTTCATAGTATAGCGTGTAGTATGCCACGTCATGGATCAAGTAGACCCTTTTATCGCAGGATAGGTCGGCTAGGAGCCTAGCCTCGCCCCGGCTCAAAACCCTCCCAGTAGGGTTGTCAGGGTTAGCCACTATAACAGCTTTAACCCTGGAGAAAAGATCTATCCACAAGTCTTCGCTAACGTCAAGGCTGGGGTAGGAGGAGACCTCCACAATCCTATTACCTAAAAGCTTAAGTATAGAGTAGAAGTGGAAGTAAGCGGGGACAACAACACCAACAGGATCCCCGGGGTCTGTCACAGAGGCTATACTGGAGAATATGCCCTCAATACCTCCAGTAGTTACAACAACACCCCTCGAAGGATCAGGCCTAACCCTTCCGAGGGAGGCTAGATCCCGGGCTATAGCCTCCCTAAGCTCGGGGATACCCCTAGGCGGGGCGTAAGCATATAGGGATACATCCCCAGACCTCTCCCTCAAAACCCTGGAGAGGACCTCGACAACCCCGCTGGGGGGCGAGATCCCAGGCTGACCCACGTGGAGACTATAGTATTCTTTCCCAGACCTCCTCAACATGGAGACCATATCCTGGATCCACATCGTCGGGCTGGGCATGATGCCGGAAGCCCTACGAGAGACCCCGGCAGCCACCCTATTCCCACACCTTTGACAGTAGACTGGAGAGGCGGCCCCTAATAAGCGTCACTACAAGCACGCTGTCTATGTAGACCACCTGGACGTTAACTGTTAAAGCTTGAAACTCAAAACACTATTATGGAGCTGCGGGTTTAACCTGTAGCCATAACCGAGTCTTGGGGGTACACTGTGGGGCTGAGGTCTCAGGGTGGGGCGCTCAAGCCTGCGAGGCTTTGGGAGAGCGTTGATGGTAGGGTGAGGTGTCTAGTGTGTGAGAGGGGGTGCCTCATACCCCCTGGGGGGAGGGGTGTTTGCGGCGGCTATGTCAATGTTGATGGGACCCTATACCATTTGGGCTATGGGAGGCTTAGCGCTGTAGAGAGTAGGCCCATAGAAATTAAGCCGCTATTCCACTACTGGCCCAATAGTACTGCCTTGACGTTCTCGACATGGGGCTGCAACTTCTACTGCCCCTGGTGTCAGAATTATCATTTAAGCTTCAGGAAGCCCCGAGAATCTGATCCTGTGGTTGAGCCGGGGGAGCTCTTAAAGCTCGCGGAGAGCTACGGGGATGAGGGGTTTTCAGCCAGCTTTAACGAGCCAACCGTGAACTTCGACTACATAGTGGATTTAGCCGGTGAGGCTGTTAGGAGGGGCTTCTACTTTATGATGGTTACTAACGGGTATTTGAGTGTAAGGGCTTTGAAGGAGCTCCTTGAGGCCGGCGTTGACGGGTGGAGCGTGGATATTAAAGGGTGCCCGGGCATGAGGAGGGCTCTAGCCAGCGTAGACCATAATGTAATATACAGGAACGCTAAGACTATACTAGACTATGGGGGCCATGTTGAAATGGTCTACCTCATGGTGACGAACACTAACGACTTCGAGGAGTGCGTAGACTGGATAATCAAGACACACCTAGACAAACTAGGCCCCCAAACACCCCTACACATAAACAAGTATTACCCGGCAAACTACTGGAGAGAGCCCCCAACAAACACTAGCAAACTGGTGAAGGCGGCGGAAAAAGCTAGGAGGGAGGGCGTTGAACACGTATACATAGGAAACACGGGCAACCCGGACTTTGAGACTACAAAGTGCCCGAGATGCGGGAAAACACTCATAAAGAGGGAGTATTATAGGGTCGTAGAGTTCGCCCTCGAGAAAGCTGGGGACAGCTGGAGATGCCCGAGATGCGGGTATAGGATAGTGTTGAAGGGCCTCTACATACCCGGGAAAAGCTGGAGCACGAGGCTACTCTAATAGGCTGTCTCCTCCCCGCTCTCGCTAACAATGGTCTCGGGCATTCTCAAATCCTTTAGTATCCCCTTATAGTAGCTCCAGTATATTGGGCTTGATAGTATCCTCTTAATGTAGCCCCTCCTCCTGTACTTCTCCCCGGGGTTAAACCCTTTAACTTCCTCCAGTCTAAGCTCAACCTTCCTGTACGCCTTCTGCACGTAGTCCCTGTAAAGCCCCTCTATCACGTTGAAGGCGCAGAAAGGCACTATCCTCCCATCAGGCATTAGGTAGTGTATGTTGCATCTCCTAACCCTGGTGACGTCGTAGTTGTACCTGTCCATGAAGTGCATTGCCCCTATGAAGAGGGACTTGTAGTGGAACTCTTTGATAGCATCATAGTTTCCTTTGAGGAAGACTTCTAAAAGCACCTTGTACATGTTAATGTTCTTAGGCATTCTACTCGTGTCCACGAACCTCCTCATATTCCATAACATCTTGATTAAGGCAAGCCTCCTCCCCAGGTAGCCCCTAGACTCTAGCTCCACCCTAGCCTCATCCAGGTACTCTATGAAGCCTTCAACATCGAAGAACCCGCTTATAGGTATGAAGCGTGTGGGGACACCATTATCGTCGACCTCGTCTATGAAAACGTATGTTGCAGCCCCGCATAGAGGGTGGTTACTCATAGTGTCATAGTACCTCCCGGTTACAGCGTCTATGAACTTTACGAACTTAGCTGCTACAGGCACCGGGAACCAGGAGTCCCTGGTTATCTGGCCCCCAGTCTGCTCTTCAACCCTAGCAGCTACATCAGCTATTGTTATCCTAAACCTCTCCCTCTCAGCCTTGGGGACCATGCCTGTCAGGCTTACAGGCTGGAAGTCTACGCCTCTAACCGCCTCCACATGTTTCCCGGCGAACCTTATAATATCCCCTAGCTCGTGGTCGTTAACAGTTTTCAGGACTGTGGGCACGAGCACTATGTTAGGTAAGCCCCCCCTCTTGAAGGCTTCAATGGCGAAGGGGGCTTCATAATGGTTCTTCCAGTTAACCCTCGGCGTTACACCGTCGAAGCTCATGTATATAACGTCTAACCCAGCCTCCCTCAACTCCCTCACATAAGCCACGCCCCCCTCAGGGTTCTCTATGAACCTCCTAGCTATAGTTATCCCGTTAGTGTTCAACTGTATATAGTCCACGCCCTCCTCCTTGAGCGCCCTGATTATGTCGGCTAAGTCCTCCCTTAACGTGGGCTCGCCCCCAGTCAGCTGGACGTTAGTGTGTATGTTCGTCCCGTTAGACTGCCTCCTAAGCTGTCTAACCATGAACCTTATATCCCCGATACTAGGCTCGTAAACGTAGCCCGCCCGCTCAGCGTAGAAGAAGCAGTAGAAGCATGATAGGTCGCACCTGTTTGTAACCACAATGTTAGCTAGGGCAGTGTGATTCTCGTGCATAGCGCAGAGCCCGCAGCTGTAGGGGCAGGGGGCTCCAATACTAGTATAAGCCCCGGCTCCCCCCAAACCCTTACCAGTCTCCTCCCACTTCATAAGCCTGAGGTACATGTTGTAATCGCCGAAGTAGAGCTCCTCTACGACGCCGTGGCTAGGACACTCTTTCCTAATATATAGTCTGCCCCCCCTCTCAACTATTACCGCGGGGAGGAGCCTGAGGCACTCAGGGCACACGCTCGAAGTATATCTAACAAGCCTCTCACCCTCCCCAACCCTAGGGAGAGGGCCCCCCAACGGGATCCTCTTCCCGGCAATCTCAACAAAGAAACCCCCATCACAGGCTACCACACGGCCGGGACCCGGGAGAGCCCTAGAGGAGGCTACTTTAGGGGCGCCCCTATAGCTGACGCCCAAGGCCATGCGCCTCCGTTTAGCTCTTTCCAAAATTATTGAATAAAAAGGAGAGGATATATATGCATTAATCAAAATAACCTAGAACAACTCACATAGACGTTAAAACGGGAAACAAGAGTCCTTAAGGCTTAACAATGTAATCCGACCACCTTGAAATATAAGCTGAAAACACTAGGAAACTCCTCCTAGCAGCCTGGTCCTCAACACACTTAGTTTCATATTCGACGCCCTCAGAGTCGACGACCACAAGCTTCTTCCACCCTTCAGGCTTTGGGCATTCCTCTAAACGCGCTTCCCTCAACAACCCGGCCATGGCCATTCCTTCAAGCTCTATTATAGACTTGACAACCCTACTAGTCATGTTTGCAGCCCTCCTGCCCCATAATAGCATCTGAACGTATTAAGCGTTAGGAGAGTATTTCTAAGCTTGCTCGGCTTAGAGGTGTTTTCTCAGTTTCACCGCTAGGTTCATGGGCTCGTCCCTGAATATGTCCCTGTCCATTTCCTCGATCGTCCCTATTATTGGTTTGAACTCCATTCTCGCTAGTATGTGTTTCTCTACGTCTATCCCGGGAGCTATTTCTACCAGTTTGAGGCCTTGGGGTGTTAGCTCGAAGACAGCCCTTTCCGTTATGTACTTGACTTTCTGGCCTCTCCTAAGGCCTTCCCTGGCGTTCCACAATATTTTATACACGTTTTTAACAAACTTCCTCACTTCCCCGTCGGACACTATTTTAACCTCTCCATCTACTATCCTAATATCCCTCCTGCCAGCTGTAAACTCTCCAGTGAAATAAAGTCTAGGGGCTCCTTCAGCTATGACGGGGAAGCCCCCGGGCCCCGGCATCCTCCCAGGGAGCATTGATGGGTTAACGTTACCCTCCTCGTCAACCTGGAGGAAGCCTAGGGAGGCGGCGTCCACTATCCCCCCCTCGTATATAGTGAACTGGTCTGGCATTGATAGTATGGCGTAGGGGCCTCTGACGGCTCCGAAGTCGGGGCCTAGGAGGGCTAGCCCACCCCAGGGGCCTGACTCTACAGTAACATGTATATAGTCTGAGAGCCTCTCCTCAACTATTAAAGATGATATTTCAGCTGGTATGCCCACACCCAGGTTTATAGTTATCAGCCTACCCTCCTCCTCCACGATCCTAACAAGCTCTAGGAGGGCTCTCCTAGCCACAACTTTCCTAGCGTCGAGACCGATCCTAGGGGGCCGGAGAGTATCCAGGGGCGGTATAACCTTCCCAGATATCGTGGGGTCATAGTCTATGGTTGCCGTCTGGGTATGGTACTCCCTAGGAGCTAGAACAACATAGTCAACCAGAGGCCCCGGGACTACAACAAGCTGGGGAGGTATACTGCCAAACCTCGCCAGCCTCAAAACTTGAGCTATAACAACCCCCTTATTAGGCATAGCCTTAGCCGCTTGAGCTATACCGAGAACAGTCCCGTAGACAGCCTCATCCTCCATGCTGAGATTACCCAGCTCGTCGGCAGTAGACCCCCTTATGATGGCTACGTTAGGCTTAGGAGCCCTGTATAGCAGGTACTCTTCACCGTTAACTTTTATAACGTTGACTTTCACACTCCTCCTCTCCCTAGCGAGGTCGTTGAGAGCGCCCCCCTCATGTCTGGGGTCGAATATGGTGCCGAGCCCAACCCTAGTCAAAACCCCCGGTCTCCCGCTGCCGACCTCTCGGAACCAGTAGGCCATAATGCCTATGCCCCACGAGTATGCCTCCACTAGATCCTCCAGGATAATCTTCTGGAGAGCTTCGCTGAACCCGTAAAACGGGAAAAGCAAGCCCCTAATAAACCCGAAATCACCCCTCTCAAGCATGTCCCTAGCTATAAAGTCAATACCCCTACCGGGAGCCCCGGGGAAAGCGTCGCATATCAGGAAGAGGTTTCTCGGGTGCCCAATCCTCTTATACCTCTCGTAGAGCTTCAACAGCAAATACTCTGGAAACGTGGCTATATTAAAGCCCGATACAGCCACAACATCCCCATCCCTAACGCTTAGGAGAGCCTCATTCACATCTACGAATTTAGATGCGGGCAACCTAGCCCCCAAGACGTTTAGTTAAAATAGGATTTAATAAATTTTAAACATTCCCTACAATAGATTACAAATTTAGAAACGCCGGGGGACAGGAAGATAAAGTAGAGTTTCAACTCATGGCGAGGAATACTAGGGTCTCGGCGGTATATGTGAAAGCTATGCCCGCGAATAGCGCCGTCCAGAATAGGGGGCTTGAGACCCCGCCAAGTTTTGATAGCGCCGCTAGGTTCACGTGGAGCAGGGCGTAAACTAGGGAGGCTGAAGCTATTGTATAGAGGGTCGCCAGCATTAGGTCTGCAGTTACGCCACTATAATAGACCATAGCCCCAGGTATTACTGGGAGGCCTGCAACCAACGCTAGGATAATTAACAGTGTTAGCAAACCTCTATTAACCTCATACCTCCCCCTAGGCTTCAAGAAGAAAGGCCCGGCTATGGCGAAGCCCTCAGTGAAATTGTGCACAGCAAAGCCTATGGCGAACACTATAGCTGACCCTACAAGGCCCGCCAACAGCGAAGCGGCTATAGCAAAGCCTTCTCCCACATTATGCAACCCTAAAGCAACAGCCACAACGGAGGCCATGAACCTCTCGGCCGAACCCTCGCCCCCAACATAAACCTTCAACCTCCTCTCAACGTAAGTCAGGAAAAGCCACGTACCAATAAGGGCTAAGCTAGTAACGATGAAAGCTACAATAAGATTGCCCATAGTCTCCCAAGCTATGAAACTTTCAACGATATCGGCAGCCTCAGCGCCAGCCTCAAGAGCTAAATATGCGAGAACACCGCCCGCAAAAGCATTGAGAAAACCAACCCCCCCCAGGGCTCAACCTCCTAGCTACAAAGATCATGAATATAACTCCAAAAAGCACTGTTATGCCCGCAACAAACCCCAAGACTATGGGAATATACACGTTTAAACCCGAGCCCTCACACCACGGATTAGCAGGCTTAAGAGGCTTTTATATACACACATATACCATTCGGATAACTATTAAAAATTCTAAAAACACATAATTCTAACTTAAATAGCTTTCAAATAGATTTTTCAGATTCATGTCAGCAATTCCATCTCCATAGAAGATATTAAAGACTCCTAATATTGCAATATAATGATAAAATTTATAGGTTTCAAAAACAGCTAGATAAATATGGTGTGGGGTGGGAAATTGACGGAATGGCTGAGGAAGCCTAGGAACCTGGCAATAACGATAATAGTTATAATAGTGATACTAATCATAATCTGGTGGCTATTCTTCAGATAGCCGTCAAAAGCACACCCACATTTTAAATAAATTTTCTTTCCTAGATTTATCATGATGAGCTGTACAAGTTTAAACACTCTTAGATGCCATGTTAGCAGTTATGCTTAACATGCTTGTCCAAGCTTCAACAGATAGCATAGTAGCGTTGAGGGTAGGGTTTCCAGGGAGGGGGGTTGCAAGCTTCTCGGAAATCTTGGGGTGTTTTTAGTGTGGTTTTCTGTTTTTCCCTATTCTAGTATGGGGGCTACGTATACTGTCATTTTTTCTCCTCCTGGTAGGTTGAAGCTTATTTGTAGGGGGTAGTTTGTCGAGTATTCTAGTTTTATTGATTCCGCTATTGTGGCTGGCTGTATTGCTATTTCTAGGGAGCTTCTTGAGTATGATGCTGTTGAGGGCTCGTCTATTTCGAGGCTTAGGAGCGGGTCTCCCGGTTTTAGTTCCCACTCGTATTCTTTTGCTTCCCCCGATACTTTGACTTTCAAAGTGTCTTCTCGGCTTTCGAACGTTATAGTGTCTCCTATTATCTTAGCGTCTTGTAGTAGTGTTTTGAGGTCTTCAGAGTCCATTGTGAGCCTTGTTGTGGGTTCTAGTCTGATTTCTCTGGGCTCTTCTGCCCTCATGCTTACTAGTGGTAGGTTGAACGACCTGCTTATCCCCGTCTTCTTGTCTGTGAACGTTATTATGAGGCTTTCGCTCTCGCTGTCTAGCTCTATGGTTAGGCTGTCGTTTGCGGAGGCCCTCCTAATGACCCTGCTGAGCTCGTCGACTTTAACTGTAACCCCTAAAGGCTCCTCTACAATGTATTCTTCGAAAGAGTGTGGGGGGATGTCGACTATAGCCATGCTAACCTTATCCGGGCTCATGAGCCATGCTTTGAGCCCCTCCTCAGAGAATATAAGGTAGCCTTCATCGCTCACTTTAGCCAGAGCCTGGACTATATACTTGAAGTTTGAAGCCCTCCCATAAACCAGCTTTAGCAAAAGCCCCACCATGTTAAAAAGTGTCGGCTCTCGAGCTATTTAAGGTGTATGAGGGGGGCCTACGCTCTCCTCGGAAGCTTCTCTCTAAGCTTCGAGGTTAGTATTGGGAGGAACTTGTAGAGATCTGCCACAACCCCGTAGTCGGCTTGTATAAATATGGGGGCAGACTTGTCTTTGTTGACGGCAACTATAACTTTCGATCCCGATACCCCAGACATGTGCTGGGGGGCCCCGCTAACGCCCACGGCTATGTATAGTTTGGGCGCTATCCTCTTACCGCTTATGCCTATCCACGCGTCTTCGGGAAGCCATTTAAAGTCAGTCGCTATTGGCCTCGTGCCGCCAACCTGCGCCCCAAGTATTTTCGCCAGCTCGAAGGCTAGGTTAAGGTCTTCTCTAGACTTGAAGCCCCTACCCACTCCAACCACGACTTCAGCTTCTTCAAGCTTAACCCCGCTAAGCTCTTTAGCCCTAACTCCTACAACGTTAACTTTAAGGTCGCCGACATCAAAGTCTACGACCTCCCCCCGCCCAGCCTTCTCCGCAGGCTTCACGATCTTAGGGTTCAATAGGGCTATAGCCGGGTATGGGACTTCAGCCGTCATCGTAACCCTCTCGCTCATAAAGCCCCTCTTATAAGTTAAAACGCTGCCCCCATCTGAGAGCTCTACAACCTCAGTGATCAACGGTATGTCGAGGCTGCCAGCTAGTAGAGCCATAGCATCCTTCACGTTCTTAACGCTAGGCCCCACTATGACCTTAGGGTTTAAACTCTCATAGAGTGAGGCGGCAGCCCTGTAAAGGGCCTCAGGCCTATCACTCCTAACCCTGTAAACCCTATGACCGTAAGCGGCGACCTCCTCAACTTTTAAAGCCGACTCCTGGAAAGCCAGTATTGCGGGCTCCCCGAAGCGCCTAGCAACAGCCACTAGCTCCCCGGCGTCCGACAGCCTCTGAGACACTACTAGGGCTTTCAACAGCATTCACCTCCTAAATCCTTAGGACACCCTCCTTATCTAAGTATTCTATAAGCTTCTCAGCAGCCTTCTCCAAGTTAGCCTCCTCCAGCACCACCTGCTTCCTGAACACTGTGACGACCCTCATCTCTTTTATGAGCCTCTTAGGCTTAACGTTCAAGCCTATACCGGCTAGGCTCAACACGTGGAGGGGCTTCTTTGAAGCCATCCTTATCTGTATTAGAGTGGGGGGTCTGGGCTCGTTTATCTCCTGGGTGACGCTCAGCACCGCCGGCAGGGGGGCTTCCAGTGTTTCAACATACTCTTCAACATCCCTCTCCACGACAACGCTGTTCTCGCGCACCTCCAATATTCTCCTAACATAGCCCACATAGGAATAGCCTAGTTTAGCGGCTACCCTCCCGGGAACCTGGGATGTTGACTCGTCAACGCTCGCCTCCCCCGCAAGTATGAGGGCCGGCTTGAGCCCCCTCGACTTTAAAACCCCCACTATAACGTTGGAGGTCACTATGGGGTCTCCGGGTATAATGCTATCGTCAACCACAACGTAAGCCTCATCAGCAACCTTAGCTAGAGCCTCCTGGACTGCGAGCTTCAAATCTTTATCTCTAGCCTTAGAGGGGCCCCACGTTAAGACTGTTATAGAGTAAACTCTACCCCCAAGGATGCTCTTAAGCCTCGCAGCTTCTTCGAGAGCGTTCCTGTCAACGTCGGATATTTTGAGGGGAGTATAGTCAATGTCGTAGGCGCCTTCAGCACCTTGCCTTACAACCTCAGGGTTCAGGGAGGCCTTAACGAGGACAGCTATATCCCTTCCCAAGAGGTGACACCACATTAACGTTTAGCGTTAACGCTTAAAAACGTTTCAACCTATAATAAAACAATATATACGCTAAAGGATGCTATAATAGCGTTTAGAAGAGTTTTAAACCCGAAAAAGGAGAACCCCTAGGGGGGCTAAAATATTGAATATAGCGGTGATTGGAGGGGGCTTCTCAGGCCTAATATTCTCCCTAAAGTTTTTAAAGGCGGGGGCTGACGTGACCCTCTACGAGGAGCACCTGAGAGTAGGCTATCCCCCGCACTGCACTGGCCTAGTATCTGGTAGGGTGGTAGCTCTCATCGGGGAAGCGGCGCGCAAGTCCATAATATCACGTTATGACACGTTAACCCTAGAGTCTGAAGGCAGCGAGGTTAGATTGAAGGTTTTAGGGGACGTTTACAAGCTCGACAGGATAATGTTGGAAGAGCTCCTACTAGAAGAGGCTGAAGCTAGGGGTCTAAAGGTTTTATTGGGCTCTAGGGTTTCCAGGATAAGCCCCAGGGGGCTCGTTGAAGTGGGGGGAGCAGTGAGGTCTTACGACTCTATTATCCTAGCTGAGGGTTATTACGGGTCTCTACGCGGGAAGCTAGGCTTAGGCTACTTTAACCCCCCAGTTTATGGGGTCAACATAGAGTATAGAAGGGGCGACGCCGGCGCGGGAAACATACTAGTCTCCTTCGACCCCCAAACCTCCCACAAATTCTTCTCCTGGAATCTCAAAGTAAGAGACACTATACTCGCCGGAACCGGAGTTAGAGATCCGAGGCTCCTAAAACAGAGAATCCGCGCGCTAGAGAAAAAACATAGCCTCTCAGAGACAGTCAAAACCTATGGAGGCCCCATACTAACAGGGCCCCCACCCCCCAAGCTGAGCATGGGGAAAATCCACGTAGTGGGGGATGCTGGAGGCTTAAACAAGCCCCTAACAGGGGGAGGACTATACCCAAACTCTCTAGCGGCAGAGCTATCACTAAGGCTCCTAAAGAGTGTGGGAGACGCTAATAGAGCCCTAAACGAAGCCTTAAACATTGTAGCTGGAAGGCTGAAAATACAGTATAAAATGGTGAGGCTAATACTAGAAGATAATAGTATGGTGAAGACGGCGATTGATGCTGCTGTACAAACAAGGCTCAACGTAGAGATGGGGAAGCTAGACTATGATAGACACGAGGAAATAATAACGAGGCTAGCCAGAAACCCTCTGAAGACAGCTAGAACAGCCATGGAAGCCCTTAGAAAAGCTCCGGTCACCACGCTAAAAACAACACTAAAACTCTTACTAACCTAATTGAGCCCGAGGGGGCTCCGTCGGTCCGTGAACTCGTCAGAGATCAGAGAACCCAGCGCCTGTCATAGCCCCAGCCCTTATAATAGCCGGGAGAGCCTTTTTAACTTTCAGAGCGAGAGTCGTAGTAACACTTTTATAAATGTAAAATTTAAATTTTAACATAAAAATCTAGATTTTAATAGAGGGAAAAATGATAATACCCCTAGGAAAAGCTTATAATCTCCCACACACATAGAATAGTTTAGAGTAGTGGTGAAACATGGGCGGATACTCTTTGCTTCGAACAACCCTGTCTCTGACTTTAATTGTAGCTATGTTCATCGGGCTATTCACTCCCATAACTGCGAGCTCCCAGACCTCTGCAATGTTCGAGTGGAGATTAATAGAACTCTATGATTATGCTAAAGACATCATAGTACCTGTAGAGAAGGACCCATTTGCTGAGAGGCCTGCCGTACTACCCGTAGCTATACCTACGTTCACCCCGCCCGCTAAACCGCCAGAACCTCAGCCTGTTACTGAGGTTACTATTGGAGCCCTATATCCTATAACCGGTGATCTTGCAACTTTCGGCAAAGCTAATGTTGAGGCTTTAAAGACGGCTTTAGAAGACGTTAACAAATGGTTTGCCGACAACGGATACCCGTGGAGGTTTAAGCTAGATATTAGGGATACAGAGACTAAGCCTGAAACTGCTAAAAGCCTCTTTAGAACTCTACATGGTGCCGGCGTGAGGTATTTCCTGGGACCCATGTCTAGCGGGGAGCTTAAAGAGGTAATGGCGGAGATAGAGGCCGGGCTTAGAGCCGCGGTCATTAGCCCCTCAAGCACAGCCCCGGGCCTTGCAGTAAAGGATACGGTATACAGGTTCCCGCCGCCCGACGAGTTTCAAGGTAGGGTTCTCAACATGCTATTCAAGAAAGATGGAGTGGCTCACATAATAATAGTTTACAGGAACGACGATTGGGGTAAAGGCCTCGCAGACTTCATTGATAGATACTCGAAAGACTTTGGGATAACAGTTGCCGCCAAGATACCTTACGATCCGAAGGCTCCAGCATTCGGGCCCGTAGTGGAGACTGTGAGGGGTACGGTTGAGGGTCTTTCTAAAACAGTCCCCCTAGATAAGGTAGGTGTAGACCTCATATCATTCGAGGAGGGCGTAGGATTTCTCGTTGAAGCTTCAAAAGTCGATATACTCGCTAAAGTCAAATGGTATGGGAGCGACGGAACGGCTCTAAGCGCTGAACTCATCAAAAACCCCGCTGCAGCTAAGTTTGCTGCTGCTACAGTCTGGAAGAATACTATAACGTTCGCCGCAACAGACATAGCGATCAGAATATACTGGACTGTGAGAGATAAGCTAGACTACTCCCCAGATCCCTACTCCTTCATATCCTACGATTGTCTGTGGATAATGGCTTTAGCGATAGCTCAGGCTGGAGCCGAAGCTGAAGGTAAACTTCCAGACCCTGAGAAAGTAGCGGAGAAAATCCCAGAAATCGCTAAGACATATCTTGGGGCTAGCGGTAAAATTGAATTAAACGAGTTCGGCGATAGGGCTGGAAGCGACTATGCAATATTCGTTCCAATCGAAATTGCAGCACCAACACCAACGCCTACGCCAGCTCCGGCGATCCCGTTGACTACTATAGCTACTATAATAATTGTCTTAATTGTCTTAATCATATTGGCTGCAGCCGCCTACTACGTGCTTAGAAGGTGATCCCCTTTTTAAACCTCACCCTTCTTTTTAAGGTTTCCCCTTTTAGACACCCTTAAGGGGGTGGCTGGGGGTTAATTGATCCCATACTTGTAGTTGATAGGGTTTCTAAATATTTTGGTAGGTTGAAGGCTCTTGACGAGGTTTCCCTTGAGGTGCCTAGGGGTAGGGTGACTCTGCTCATAGGGCCTAATGGTAGTGGTAAGACTACGCTTATCAACGTTATTAGCGGCGTTCTAAGACCTGATGGTGGCACCATTATTTTTGAGGGCCTCGATATAACGCGTTTAAGCTCTCATGAGAGGTCTAAGCTTGGTATTGTGAGGAGCTTCCAGATCCCACGGCTTTTCCAGAATCTCTCTGTGATGGAGAATGCTATCGTAGGGAGGGATGGGAATCCTGGTGAAAGTGTAGCGCGTAGCCTCTTTAAGAGGTTGTGGGTTGAGTTTGAGAAGAAGGCATTCTTAGACGCTCTCGGCAAACTGGAGTTTGTGGGGTTAAAGGGGCTTAGCGAGAGGAGGCCTGGAGAGCTTAGCGGGGGTCAGATGAAGCTTTTAGAGATTTCTAGGACTTTAATGCCCATGAATCCTAAGCTTGTCTTAACAGATGAGCCTGTAGCCGGGGTTAACCCTGTATTGGCACATGAGATACTGGCTTTCATTAAGAATGTAGCAGTAGAGTTTGGCGTAACTTTCCTTATAGTGGAGCATAGGCTTGACGTTGCAGTTGAATACGCTGACTACGCTTATGCTATGCACTTGGGCAAAGTTATAGCTGAGGGGGAGCCCCGTAAAGTTCTGGAGGATCCTAAGGTTATAGAGAGTTATCTGGGGATGTGAACATGGTGGAGTACATGCTCTCAGTATCTAACCTTAACGCCGGCTACGGGAAGTTCCACATAGTCTTCGACGCGAGCTTTAACGTGGCTGAGAGGGAAATCTTAACTGTAGTCGGCCCTAATGGGAGCGGTAAGAGCACCCTGTTGAAAGCATTATTTGGCCTAGCTACTATATACTCGGGGTCTGTAATTTTTAAGGGGTCTAATATTACTGGGTACCCTCCTCATGTTAAGGCCAGGATCGGCCTCGCATACTTGCCTCAAACTGATAACGTGTTCGCAGAGCTCTCAGTCAGGGAGAACATTATCATGGCCTCCTACACCCTAGATGAGAATGAGGCTAGAGACAGGATTGAGGAAGTGTTAAGCGTATACCCCATATTAAAGCAGAGGCTTGACTATAAAGCTAAGAGCCTAAGCGGAGGTGAAAGGCAGATTTTAGCCTTAGCAATGACCCTCATTAGGAGGCCCGAACTTATAATGCTGGACGAGCCCACGGCCAACCTAGCCCCCCTAATAGCTAGAGATCTCATCAAGAAAATTGTACAGCTAAGAGACGAGCTTAAGAAGACTGTGATCCTAGTAGAGCAGAACGCTAGGGCAGCCCTAGAAGTAGGGGACAAGGCTCTCCTAATGGTTAGCGGTAAAATAGCCTACGAGGGCCCAGCCGGGGCTCTACTGAAGGATGTGGAGCTCGGCAAGAGATATCTCGGCCTGAGGTGAGCCTAAATGGTCCTGCCAAGCCCTGAGTTCACAATATACTCCATAGCCTACGGCTCAAGCCTAGCACTACTCTGTCTCGGCCTAACACTGACATATATGACTGCTAAAGTCCCGAATTTCGCTCATGGAACCCTAGCTATCTTAGGTTCTGCGATAACCCTAATATTAATAGATAGGGTTTACTACCAGTTTAAGGGCGAGCCTCTCTACTATTCCATCTACATAGTGGCCCCCCTAGTAGCATTCCTCATAGTCGGGCTCACCGCCCTAATACAGTATCTGCTAATATTGAAGCCCCTAGCTAAGAGGGGGGTCGGGGTTATAGGGTTAATGATAGCGACGTTAGCCTTCGACGTTATACTAGTCAACATGCTGACAATGGCACTATACCTGGCTCCCTCCGCTTATTTCGGGAAGCTCATAGGGCAAAGTTTGAAGGGGTTCGATGCCGGCATCTCCATATTAGGGGTTGTAACGACGTTCAGCAGGATAGTTATGCCGTTCGTGGCGGTAGCTTTAGCTATAACACTACACTTATTCCTTACTAGGACTAAGTTTGGGATAGCTATGAGAGCCTCCATAGAGAATCCTAGCCTTGCCAGGACCCTGGGCATAGATGTTGACAAGGTTTACATGGTCTCATGGTTCCTGGCTGGGGGGCTAGCCGGGGTCTCCGGGAGTTTTCTAAGCTTCATTATAGAGAGTGTAAAGCCGGCTGCTGGAAGCCTAGTTATAGTTAGTATTTTCGCTGGCAGCATACTTGGAGGGCTTGGCAGCATTTACGGAGCCCTCATTGGGGGGTTCCTGGTGGGGTTCATGGAGCCTATGACTACTATAACCCTCCAGAACACTCTAACAGCACTTCTGGGAAAGGCTGTGATAATAACACAGTATCAGAGGCTTTTCAGCCTCCTAGTGGTAATAGTGGTTCTACTCTTAGCCCCCCAGGGGCTGACAGGGCTCAACTATAGGGGGATTATCGGGAGGGCTAGGAGGGTGGGGGGCGTTGGCTAGCCTCATAGCAAGATACCCGAGGCTTCAAAGCCTCCTAATAGTTGTGATAGCAGCGGCAACCATAATATTAGCCCTCCCACTCCTAGGCCTAACTATAACCGATGTCTTCAGCATAGCTATTATATTGATAGTGGTCTTAGCGTTGAACTTCATGGCCGGCTACGCTGGCATCCCGAATTTCGGCATGGCCCTCTTCGTCTACATAGGGGCTTTCGCTCTAGCCGGCGTGGGCACGAGAGTCGCGCTGGCCCTAGTGGAGCTCACGAGCCCCGGGTTTATAGAGCTCCTGAGGTCCTCATACCCCCTAATACTCGGGGACAGCAGCTCCTTCGAGGTCTTTGTTAGAGTAGCGGGGGACCCCATGGTTAACAGGATCGTGACTAGAAAAGTTGAAAGCGTGATCGAGGCGAGCTCCATACTCTCGCTAACACTGACCCTGGCAGTGTTCGGGTTCGCCATAATAGCTGGAGCCCTAACAGGAGTATTAGCGAGCCTGGCTGCTGTGAGGCTTAGAGAGGACTATCTAGCCATAGTACTCCTGGCTTTCAGCGAGCTTATGGTCTCCGTTGTCTTCGACCAGACCGACGCCCTAGCCGGGGGGCCTAACGGAGCCTGGGTTGTTAGACCCTGGCCTAGGGTAGGGGCTCTTGAAGGCTTAGCCGGCCTCCTAGGCACTATTCCCGACGTGCTGATAAGCCTTGCGGTAGGGTTGGCCGTCCTAGCAGCATGCTTCATCTATGTTGAGAGGATGGCTAACAGCCCCATGGGTAGGATGCTTAGAGCTATGAGAGACGATGACCTGACGATTAGGGTTTACGGGAGGGATGTTGCGGTAACGAGACTTAAAGTTATGGCAATAGGCGCGGCCATGGCCTCAATAGCTGGAGCTATATACGCCACAGTCTACATCCAAGTTAAGGCTGCAGACACTTACGATAGGGTTACCTGGACTTTCGTGCCATGGGCTATGATGATACTAGGAGGTATGGCTAACAACTGGGGCGCGGTCCTAGGAGGTATAATTGTCTACCTGGGGAGGAAGGCTATATACTATTACGCTCCAGCAATAGCCAGCGTCATATCCCCAATCCTAGGCGTTGAAGCCTCAATAGCTGGAGACATTCTCAGAGCACAACTACCAAACATACTAGTGGGGGTCCTCATAATACTAGTACTATACCTGAGACCCCAGGGAATAATACCGGAGAAGCCGAGTAAAACGTTGAGCAGGAGGGAAATAGAGGCGATAACGTGAAGTTCAGCCGCCTAGCCATGGGATGGTTTAGGGTGTGTGAGCTGGGTGTTTGCCGAGTATTTTCCTTAGGACATACTTTAGTATGCCCCCATGCTTATAGTATTCGACCTCAACGGGGGTGTCAAGCCTAGCTTTAACCTTGAACTCTACCACTCTCCCATCAGGCTTCCTAGCTCTAACAGTCAATATTTTACCTGGATATAAGCCCTCCTCTATACCCAGTATATCGTACTCCTCGCTCCCGTCGAGACCTAGGCTGTCAGCATCCTCCCCGGGCATGAACTCTAGCGGTAGTATACCCATACACACAAGGTTACTCCTATGTATCCTCTCATAGCTCTCGGCTATGACCGCTTTAACGCCTAGGAGGTATGGGCCCCTAGCAGCCCAATCCCTGCTACTCCCCGTGCCATACTGTTTCCCCGCTATCACAATTGCCGGGAGCCCTGCCTCCATGTACTTCCTTGAAGCATCATATACGTGGTTTACCTCGCCAGTGGGCCAGTATATAGTCCAGCCTCCACTCTTATCTCTAACAAGCCTATTCCTGAACCCTGGACTGTCGAAAGTCCCCCGAGCCATGACCTCGTGGTTGCCCCTGAGGGAGCCGAAAGTAAGCCCCATCCTCACGGGGTCTACGTTAAACTTAGCTCTAAGGTATTCCGCCGCCTTAGAGTCTGGAGGTATCCTGCCTGCGGGGCTTATATGGTCTGTGTTAGTCCTGTGGGGAGCCCAAACTAGGACCCTAGCGTTCCTTATGTCTGTGACTTTCTCGGGCTCTAACATGAAATCGTCTAGGAAGGGGGGCCTCCTTATTAATATACTTTTCTCATCCCACTCGTAGAGCTCCCTCTCAGGAGCCGGGAGTTTCTGCCAGTTCTCGTCGCCCTCATATATGTCCTTGTACTTTTCCTTGAAGATCTCGGGCTCCACAGCTTTCTCCATAGCTTTGTTGATCTCATCCTGGGCTGGCCATATGTCCCTCAAGTACACGGGGTTCCCGTTGGGATCATAGCCTAGAGGCTCATTCTCAAAGTCTATGTCCACCCTGCCAGCTATAGCGTAGGCGACTACTAGCGGGGGGCTGGCGAGGAAACTACCTTTAGTCAGGGGGTGTATCCTGCCGGCGAAGTTCCTATTACCGCTTAACACTGCAGTAGCGTAAACGTCAGTCTTCCTTAAAACATCCTCTACAGGCTTGGGTAGGGGGCCACTGTTACCTATACAGGTGGTGCACCCGAAGCCCACAACGTGGAACTTGAGAGCCTCGAGGTAAGGTGTGAGGCCTAGTCTATCCCAGTATTCTACGACAACCCTACTGCCGGGGGCGTTGCTAGTTTTAACCCACGGCTTCACAGTGAGCCCCCTCTCAACAGCCTTCTTAGCTAGGAGGCCCGCAGCTATCATGAGGCTGGGGTTGCTAGTGTTAGTACAGCTCGTGAGGGAGGCTATAGCTACGAAGCCGTCTTCAACCCTAGCCTCGAGCCCGTCAAACGATATTGTTATAGCCGTCCTCCCCCTCTTCTTCTCGCTCAGGTAGGCTTCAATTATCTCCGTAAGCCTCCTCTTAGCGTCTCTCAGTGTTATCCTATCCTCGGGGTTTGCAGGGCCCGCTATGCTAGGCTCCACGTCTTCCAGGTTTATCTCAACCACATCACTATAAGCTGGCAGGGGGTCCTCGAGACTATACCATAACCCTGTCATCTTAGCGTAAGCCTCCACGAGCTTAACGTGAGCCTCACCCCTCCCGCTCATCCTCAAATACCTTATCGTCTGCTCGTCAACAGGGAAATAGCCCATAGTAGCCCCATACTCTGGAGCCATGTTAGCTATAGTAGCCCTGTCGGGGACGCTAAGCCTCTTAACCCCACCGCCAACGAACTCCACAAACTTACCCACAACGCCCTTCCTTCTAAGCTTCTCAGTAACGTAGAGAACGATGTCTGTGGCTGTTACACCCTCCCTAGGCTCCCCCTCAAGCCTTACACCCACAACCTCCGGGAGCATTATGTAGTTAGGCTCCCCGAGGACTGCTGATTCAGCCTCAACACCCCCAACACCCCAGCCGAAGACTCCGAGACCGTTAACCATGGGGGTGTGACTGTCAGTTCCCAGGAGGCTGTCGGGGTAAGCCCACAAGCTGCCCCTAAACTCTCCCAGCATAACCACCTGGGCTAGGTACTCTAGGTTAACCTGGTGTATTATCCCTTTACCTGGAGGCACTACTCTAAAGTTTTTGAAAGCCTTCTGAGCCCATTTTATCAGTGCATACCTCTCAACATTCCTCTCATACTCCTTCTTAATGTTCATGAAGTAGGCTTGTTTCGTGCCATAGTAATCCACCTGGATACTATGGTCTATGATCAAATCCACTGGTATGGCTGGGTTAATAATGGAGGGGTCTGCCCCGACTTTCGACGCGATCTCCCTCATAATGGCAAGATCTAGGATCACGGATATGCCTGTGAGATCCTGCATTATAACCCTCTCAGGGTGGAATGGCACTTCTTTCCTCCCAGCATAGGATCTCCACCTAGCTACAGCCTCTACATCCTCATTTCTAACTGTGAAGCCATCATAGTGTCTTATGACATTCTCGAGGAGGACTCTTATGGAGTATGGTAGGCTGTCGAGCTCCCCCAACCCGGCCCTATCGATATCCCTAAGCTTTATATAGGAGGCTTTACCAGAATATGTTTCAACATGACCCTTTAAACCTTCTAAAACGCCTTTCAAGCCTCTATACCCCACATTTACTTTTAAAGCTAAGGTTTAAATATAGTGAATTATAAGTATAGAATTCGACTAGACGGCATCCACGCCGTTAGAAGCTAGAGGAGTATAAAGCCTTTCAACACGAGCTTAGCCGCGTATACCACGGTGAAAGCCAGGACACCCAATAATATAGCCCTCAAAGCAGACTTTAAAACACCCTCCCCGCTTATCCTCCCCATATAAGCACCTATTAGGGAGAGCATCGCCATAACCATCACTACTGAGACTGAGAAAGCGGCATTCAAACTCAATATGCCGGCAGCCGCCATAATATAGGGCGTGGCAGCCGCCAGGGGAAATATTAGCATACCCGCGAAACTCCACAAAGCCACATAAACTGGGACTAGTTGAGCAGCCTTCTCGTAAATAGACCCCTCCAGGGAACCCCCAAGCTTCCTCTCCAGCTCCCTAACCTCCCTAAACCTCTCAGCCCTCTCACTCAAATAAACCCCCGCAAGCCCTGAGACGACGCCTAGAGATAGGCTCCCGCCAATCATACCCAAGGCTATAATGGCGGGCTCAACGGTCGGGTTGAAAATAGCTACACTAACCCCCAAAGCCGACACGAGACTATCTATGGAGTTCGTTATGAAAAGCCTCCTAGCTATGAAAGCGGCATCAGGCCAAACCCTGAAAACCTCCCTGAAAACCCCCGAGATCCTCGAGAGAATACTAAACCCGCATCCCCCAAGAGTAGCGTTAGAGGCTTAGCCTAATAAGTTGAAACATAATGGTGGAGGATAACACTAACATTAAAACATTTCTACTCCAAGCCTGACTCTAGCCTAGTGAAACTACGGATAACTTTACTGAGACTTGTAAAGTTAGGATTAAACACTCTTCACGCTACAGGCTCCCCCGGGGAAAGCGTAAACGGGCCTCGAGGGGGGTTAACAATGTGGAAAAACCGGGCTCCAACCGCAGCCTTCTAAGCCCTGAAACTAAACCTGTTCTAGGAGTTCCACTATTAGGCCCTTCCTCCCACTATTAGGCCTGCTAAACTCGAGGACCACCATGTCATCAAAACGTTTCACAGTAGCCTTCTCATCCAGGATCCTATAGCCGCAAGCCGGGCACCTGTAGAATCCGCTGACAACCCTTTCGGAGCCGGCCCTCTCAACCTCAAGAATATAATCCATGGGCACCCTACACCTGGCGCAGAGAACTGACAACCTCCTAGCCACATTCAACCCCCAAGACACTCCGAGTCAAGCAAAACTTAAAGCTTCAGACTCGGAATAACATATATTGGGCCGGGGTGGCCGAGCGGTCTAAGGCGGCGGGCTGCAGAGGCCCCAGTGGAGCCCATCGCGGAGACCCGTTCACTCCCGGGTTCGAATCCCGGCCCCGGCTCCAGCAGATAAAATTTTAAAGAGCCCAAAACAAACAGTATAGGGAGGGCCGCGGTAGTATAGCCAGGCCCAGTATGCGGGCCTTTCGAGCCCGTGACCCGGGTTCAAATCCCGGCCGCGGCACCACTAAAACTTTTAGCCCCTGTTTCGAGCCTCCGCCAGCCTAATGGGGGTATCTTGGATGCGCTCTGTTTGTAGATGCTAGTAGTAGGGTCCTAGGAGCCATTCGTTGCCTATGTATACTTCTTTTATCCCGGATTCTTTGGCTGCTTTTAGGGCTTCTTCAGCGTGTTTCCTGCTTGTGGGGGGTAGGTCTCTCATTAAATGGTCTGGGTGGAACGCTAGTAGCACTATTGGGGTGGTTGTTTCGAGGCCGGCCAAATACTCTGTTATCGACCTGACTTCTTCGGGGGTCACATACCCCGGTACTAGGAGTATGCTAACTACTAGTAGTGGGGGTTCTATTCTTTCCTTGGCCATTGAAGCTAGGAGTTTAGTGTTCTCTTTTAGCCTGTTAACAGCCTTCTCCCCGCTAACCCCTGTTAGAGCCTCGTAAACGCTTGGAGTCCAGGCTTTCCAGTCTATCTTAACTATGCCCCCCGTCTTCAGGCTCAGCCTCCCCATCTCCCTCATTATGTTGGGGTTCGCGAGCCCGTCCGTCTCCCAGCATATCCTCTTATACTTCTGGCCTTTCCCCGCGCTCTCCTCGATTATCCTCCTAGACGCTAGTATTAGTAGTGGCGTGTGAGGCGTGGGGTCCCCGCCGAAGTAGCATACGCAGGTCACGTTAGGCTCAAGAGCCTCAGCCACCAGGTCCTCAACATCCATAGACCTAGCCCAGCCTGAAAGCCTCCCATGACTTATCATAGTCTTATGCTCCCAGTTCTGGCAGAAATAACAGTCGAGGGGGCAGCCCCCGAGGAACACCGCTAGGTTATAGAAGCCCCACTCAACACCCCGAGTGAAAGTATACTCTGGAAAACCCCTCCCAGTAACTGCAGGGCAGAGGTGCGCCGCAACACAATTAGTAGGATGAGGATCCAGGTAAGTGTGAACTGCAAGCCTCCCCCTGCCAGCCACGGGCTCAACCCTCCCACCCCTATTAAACCATACGCCGCAGAAACCACTGGAACCCTCAGGGATCCAACACTCGTTCACGCAAACATTACACTTAACCCTCCCATCCCGAGGGGGCTCGAGAGGAAAACCCACACTAGACCTCCAAGCAGCCCTAGCCTTCCAAGCCAGCCTGAGAGACTCGACAGGCTTACTCTTAAGGCACGAATAGCAAACCTGAATAGAACTACTAACAAGACCCTGAAAGCCGCAGAGACCACACTTACCGGAAACCCTCACGTCAAACCCTCCCAATACAGTGGGTAGAGCCCACGCCCAACTATTAGAATGTTTTGAGCATTTAAGTTTTTAAATGGAGCCGAGCCCAGCCCCTAAACTCAAAAGGAACCAGAGCCCGCCAAGAGCATCATAGCAACAGATAGAGCCCGCTAAGGGGTTGCGTCAAGCTCACACTCCACATATTAGAACTCCCAAAATCGACTCAGCCTGCATACCGCCAACATCGGAGCTAAACAAACACTACCCAAGCATATGGCTACCCCTCAAACACTAAGTATGTATCCCCCCTCAGGCGACATCTCCTCGAGCTCCCCAGTTCTCGGATTGACTTTGAAACCTAGCGTCTCAAGAGCGTATACCCCAAGGAGGGGGGTGGGTGTGTCGAGTTCCGCTATGAATGCGGGGCCCTTCCTCCCTTTTACCTCGACTTCAGCTAGGTATAGCCTGACCTCAACGTGGCTTCCATCGGCTAGTGTGACTTTAACCTTATACGGAGTCTCAACCAGCCCCAGCTCCGAGATTGTCCTGGGATCTATGACTATGTATGTTGACCCTGTATCAACGAGCATCTTTATAGCCTTAGAGCCTTTCATACCATGAATAATGGCATCAACATAAACGAAGCCCAAGCACGCCCCAGGAATAGTATATGGGGCAGGTGAAAGTTATAAGTCAAATTCCCTGAGGCGCTCTTAGACTTCTAAGGTCCCACGGCTATAGCAGAATATTAGCACAACATCCCTAGGGGCTCTCTGGTCAATTCTCCTGGAACCTGTCGATTTCAGCTTTGCCTTATTCCCCTGAAAGTTGCGCTTGCGAATGTTTAGGGTACGCGATAGTTGAGTGTGCCGGCTCTGTTCTAGCTTTTCAGGCTGAAGACTTTAACCTTCCTAGACCCCTTGACTTCGAGTTCTTCTGTTAGAAGCCCTCTCCGAGAGAGGGAGTCTATGGTGGTGTAGACTCCTCTGAGGGTGGCTTTTCCACCTAGTTTTTTCCAGACTTTATATGCTGTAACTCTGCCCTCATTCTTGACTATTTCAAGTATGGACTGCTGAGTTCTCGTTAATTTCCTGGCTCCTTGAAGGCTGGGTTGGAGTTTTCTCGCTTTTTTCGCTCCAGTCCCGGTTAGTAGGGCTATGCATTCTTTCCTATTCTTTGCCGCTACATATGATGATGCTGATATGGGCCTTACTCGTAAGCCTTTCAAAGCTAGTTTCACCACTTCACTAACAATATCCCTGTCGTCAACGTTCTCTACAACCACATGCTTGAGCTTAGCGAGGACGTCCTGGATCCTGGCTTTAACCCTGCTTACAGGCACGACCACTATTATCCTAGGGGTTTCCGAGGCTACTCCAAGCTCTGAGAGTTCTATGAAGCCCCTCGCAACACTATAGGCTAGGATCCCCTCTTCAGCCGGGACGCTAACGCAGTCTACGTGACCCGCCTGCTCGTATATCTCATATGCTATAGTCTTAAACCCTTCAACCATGAAGGGGTTGTCATAGGATATTGTGGGGCTACACTCGCTGAACAACACCCTAGCCCCCAGCCCCGCCGAAATAACTAGCTCGTCGAGCTCCACATAGCCTCCTTGGAGGCAAACATTAACATCTAAGCCTGCAACTTTCAAATAAGCCGTAAGGGATAACGTGAAGTCTGGAATGTAGCTTAAAGTTGCCCCGGTAAACTTCAAAGCGCTCACTAGGACGCTGGAGCCCCTATCAATATAGGAGCCTGTAGGGTTTCTCGTCTCATCTTTAACCTTAACCCCTTCAAAAGCCCTTAGGGGGGTGTAGCCTTCATTAAGAGAAACTATACTGCCAACCTTGGGGAGCATGGACTTGTAACGCCACATACTCGGGGATCTCCTGTCAACACCCCAAACCTTCCTAGTATAAACCTCTAGAGGAGCCCCACACTGGGGGCATAAGGCCTCGCCCCCTGAAGTCTCATAGCCGCAGAGGCCGCAGTAGAATCTCGGGGGCTTCAAATCCAAGCGCCGCTCCCAGCTAGAGGTCTAGGGCTCTCATCTTTTAACCATATCTATGAGGATCTCGTGGAGGAGGGTCTCCCCAGTAATCTCAGGGTGGAATGCTGAGGCTATCATAGACCCTTCAACTGCTAGGGCAGCGACCCTACCTATTTCAGGGTGTTCGAACCAGGAGAGCTCCCTAGCATCTCCCCATAACTCTACTATGGCTGGGGCTCTTATGAAAGCAGCCCTAATCCTGCCATACCCGCCCACCTCTAGCTCCATTTCGAAAGACTCTCTCTGCCTCCCGAAGGCGTTCCTAAGGACCCCAATAGACATGACCCCCATTATGGGCTGCTTTACCTCCCCTGCAACCTTGTCTCTCACCTTCTTAGCCATGAGTATTGCGCCGGCGCAAGTGCCCAGAGCCGGCAGCCCCCCAGCTATGATGCTTCCCAGCTCTTCGAGCATTCCAGTCCTTTCTAGGAGCCTCCCTATGACCGTGGATTCGCCCCCAGGTATTATGATGGCATCTATGGATTTCAGGGAGTCCTTATCCTTGACTAAAACAACGCCGCCTGAAACCTTCTTAGTTTGGAGGGCTTTCCTAGTTATCTCAACGTGATCCATATAGTCTCCCTGTAGGGCTAAAACGCCTATCCTCAAACCCCCCTCACCTGGAGGAGCTCCTCTGGCTTCAAAGTCTTAACATCTATCCCCGTCATAGCGCTCTTCTCCACGACCATTCTCTGAGCCTCCAGGACAGCCTCGGGGTCGTCCCATTTAGACGTAGCTAGGACTATAGCTTCAGCTCTAGCCCTGGCATCTCCAGACTTGAATATGCCGGAGCCCACGAAGACACCGTCAGACCCGAGCCACATCATTAGAGCTGCGTCGGCGGGAGTCGCTATGCCGCCGGCGGCGAAGTTCACGACCGGGAGCCTCCCCAGGTCTGCTACTAGCTTGACAAGCTCGTAGGAGACTTTAGCGTTCCTGGCGTAGTCTCTAAGGAACTCCTCATCCCCCCTCCTAGACGCTAGAAATCTAATGTCGTTGTTGAGGGCTTTCATATGCCTTACAGCCTCGGCAACGTTGCCCGTGCCAGCCTCACCCTTAGTCCTTATCATTGAAGCCCCCTCGCTAATCCTCCTCAGAGCTTCAGGCAGCTCTCTGGCGCCGTTAACGAATGGGACTTTGAAAACCCACTTGTTAATGTGGTGAGCTTCATCCACGGGAGTTAGGACTTCAGACTCATCTATGAGGTCTACCCCCGCACGCTCCAATATTACAGCCTCCATATAGTGGCCTATCCTGCACTTTGCGCTCACAGGTATTGTTATAGAGCTCATAACCTCCTCTATAACCTTAACGTCAGCCATCCTGGCCACGCCGCCGCTCCTCCTAACATCATAGGGGAGCTTATCTAAAACCATAACACCCACAGCGCCGGCGTCCTCAGCTATCTCAGCCTGCTCCACGCTAGTAACATCCATTATAACACCCCCAACAAGCATAGAGGGGAGCCCAACCTTAACCTTCACAGTACCACAGGAGCCTATGGGGCATGGAGGCTGGCGCTTCAAACCCATAGAGTCGGAGAGCTCCGCTAGGTCGTAGAAGAACCTGCTAAGAGCTTCAAGGTAACCTGTCCTACTAAGCCAGCCCATTAAAGTCACCAGTCACTATTAAAGGTGGCAAGCTAGTTAAGCATTACTGAAGCTTCAATAGACGCAAAGGCTAAAACCTCCCCAAACCGGAAATATGTGAGGTGCCGGGAATTGAGGCTCCTATCATTCACAGTCAAAGGATCTGAGAGGGTTGGAGTACTCATAGGGGAGGGGAGAATCCTAGACCTGGCTGGAGCATACTCGATACTATTCGAGCACCAAGCCCCGGGTTTACTATATAATTTAAAGGCTCTCATAGAATCCCAGGCTAGAGGCTTAGATCTCGCCAGGCTCGTTGAAACACTTTCAATAAAAGAGCTTAAGGCTAACAGCCCTCTGGGGGAAAGGCTTGTGGAGGGGGCTGTTTTTAGCTTTGAAAACGTAACGTTCAACCCCCCCGTTAAGGGTCCCGGCAAAATACTCTGCATGGCTGTAAACTATTGGAGCCACGCTAGAGAAATGAGCACTGAACCCCCGGAATCCCCATATCTTTTCATAAAACTAGCCTCAACACTAGTAGGCCATAAGGGCAGCGTAATAATACCCCGGGGGGCGGAGAAGCCTGACCACGAGGTCGAGCTAGCAGTAGTCATAGGGGGAAAAGGTAAATACATAGATAGGGGGAAAGCTATGGACCACGTTTTCGGGTACACTATACTAAACGATATAACCCTGAGAGGGAGGCAAACACCCCTCAAGAAAGGGGCGAGGCTCGGAATCAGATGGCTTCCAGCGAAGAACTTCGACACCTCAGCGCCGCTAGGCCCCATAATAGTTACAGCCGACGAAATAGGGGACCCCCACAACCTAAAACTCCAGTTGAAAGTCAACGGAGAGCTGAGGCAGGACGGTCACACGAGCGACATGATATTCAAGATCCCGGAAATAATCGAGGCCGCGTCTGAAGGGCTGACCCTAGAACCAGGCGATATTATATCTACAGGCACCCCCTCAGGCGTGGGAGCAGCTACTGGAAAGTTCCTGAGACACGGCGACATAATTGAAGCTTGGATAGAGAACATAGGATCCCTGGAGAACACCGTATTCTACGAAGTTTAAATCATGAGCTAAATTAGCGGAGAATAATGCAACGCTGTGTTGGAAAAACACTGGAATTAAACCTATACCCCGTGCTTAACCTCACGAGTTCCAACCATTTAAATTTCAGTGCAGCCCCTTAGAACCCAATCACTAATCATGGATTCACAGGAAGCCCGACCCTAACATCTATTTCCCAGAATTATGGTCTAGATTAAAAGACTTTTTTAGAGTAAAATTTTATGGTTTTTGGTTAACATGGCTGTTTAGGAGCGTTTAAGGACATAATGACGTGAACTATGAAGACTTAGAGTATAATTTAAGGGTCCTCGCTATACTAGCCCACCCCTATGACTGGTTATCAGAGGCGGGCG
>JARJMZ020000023.1 GCA_029335875.2 Thermoprotei archaeon
ATCTCCAACGAACTTCATAGGCTCCATTAGGCTCGCATGAACGCTTGTGAGGGGGCTTTTACCGTTAACAAGGTAGAACTCGTCTGGAGCCCTTGGTAGAGTGTATGCTGGCGGTGGAACATAGTCTGGGAGCGGGTCTAAGCCCGCATCTAGGGCGGATAGCGAGTATATCTCAACCTTGCCAGATGGAGTCGCAAGAGCAGTCTTGTAGGGTCTCACATAGTACTCTTTCCTCTTAAGCACGTAATAGCCCCGCTCTTCGAGAGCCTCCTCAAGCTCGCCCTTATCTATCTTCCACGCAGCAGAGAGCTTGGATAATATAGCCTCGTCAAGTTTATGCAGGAACTCCTCCTCGTAGACCTTATAGTTAGCGTATTTATCATCCCAACCTAGGGCTTTAGCTCTCTCAGGGAAAGCCCTCCTGGCGATCTCGAACATCGTCCAGAGAGCATCCCTAACATCGAACCCCTCAGGCGGGTCAATAACCTTAGATTGTTTCTGGACTACAGCGTGGAGAGTCCACTTAGTAGCTGTAATCTCCTCCCTCTCGAGGAATATGGTATCGGGTAGGACGTAGTCGGCGTAGTCAACATCGTCTGTGGGCAGTATATCTATGACCACTAGGAGCTCGAGCTTCTTATAGGCTTCTAAGACCTTACTAGTATTCATATCCCTCGCTATGGGGCTAGTCCCTATTATAAATAGGGCTTTGACCGGGTAAGGATCCTCCTTCAGTATAGCGTCTAAGACTGCATCAAAAGTTGCGGGGGTTAGTTTATACTTGGCCTTATCAACCCTGGGCTTGGTAACGTCGCCGAAAAGCTCCTCCGGCATCCTGGCCTCATAAAAAGTTTCTGCAACCCTCTTACCTTCAACAGTCTTAACAGTTATAGCTGAGGGGAATTTAGATGACTCCCTATAGCATAGGCCCCCAGGTTTATCTATGTTGCCTAGTAGGGCGTTAATGGTTAGGAGTGCTCTCGCATCATTATAGTCGTTTCCATTCCTAGATATATACCATGTATCATCTACGACTCCGTTCTTCAAAGCAAGCTTCCTAGCGACCCACCTTATCTCGCTAGCTTTAACCCCAGTAATGCCTTCCGCAACTTCAGGCTTATACTTTGAAGCCCTCTCCTTAAGTAATGTTAGGGCAGTTTTAACCTCAACTTTACCCCCATCTTTGAGGGTTACCTCACCCACATACCAGATGTCTGGGTCTACAGCTATTTTATGATCTTTTAACGCCTTATCTTTAGCGTCGAACACGAGATACTTCTTAGAATCGCCCCCCTCAACTACGTCAGCTTCTGTGAGAGGCTTACCGTCGGGCTTTATCAGGAAGGGGGCGTTAGAGTATTTCTTGAGGAAGTCAGCATTATATAGATCTTCCTCTAACAGGACGTATATGACGCTTAGGGCGAAAGCCGCGTCAGTCCCGGGTATTATGGGTATCCACGTGACACTACCAAAGCCAACCTCAGGCATCCTAGGATCGACAACTACTATCTCCAGGGTCTCGTTAGTCATAGCCCTATGCACGACACCCATACTAGCCGTACTTAAAGTACGGCCTACGAGGAGCAGGAAACTCGCATTCTCATAGTCTGGGTCTATAGTTGGTGGCGCTCCAGCACCTAAAACGTGACCCCTGGCTACAGTCCCGGCCGTATGGCACATACCTACATGCGATACGGTATTGGGGGTTCCAAATAGATATGAAAATAGGGGCATATAGAACGACCACACGTCATGAAATGTTATAGCTATAGCTTTATACCCGTACTTATCTACGATCTCTTTAAGCTTAGAAGCTATGCCGTTGAGAGCTGTATCCCAGTCGACCTCTCTAAACTTAGCTTCGCCCCTCTCACCAACCCTAACCATGGGCTTCCTAAGCCTCAAAGGACTATCCCAAAGCCATGGCGCAGAAGCACACCTACCACAAAGGCCCTGTTGGGGGTGCCCCTTTATGGGGTATACCACCTTAGGCCTACCATCCTCGCCAACGCCAACTTGAATACCGCAAAGAGCGCCGCACATGCCGCCGAACGTTTTAATAAATTTTAAACCCGCCATAGGAGCCTCTTCTAAAAGCAGAGGTCCAGGCAACCTCCTACTAATGGCTAAGTCATAAGATTTAGTGCCTAACAATGTCAAAGCGGCTATGGCGGATATTTTAATGAAATCTCTTCTACTTGCCCTCATATCTTACACCACTATATATATATAAATCTATAGCTTTTAAATTTTAAATATTAATTTGTAGTTAAAAATATATATTAATATATACAAGATTATGTTAAGGAGTTAAAACTAAAGCGTCTTTTCCTTGTTTTAACAGCCTCTATATCTAATTTACTCTCTCCACTTTAAAGGTTGTAAGCTAACTTTAATCTCTTTTATCCCACTCTTGAATTTCGTAAACCCCTGAATGGAATCGTAGAGTTTAACTCTAAGGCCCTCACAATATGTTGACAAATTATGCTGACGAGACCCCTGGAATCTTGACGGGCGATATGTGCGGGAAAAGCCCTTAAATCTTTAACCCTCACGCTTTACCCTCTCAAATCTCAAAGTCTGGAGCTGTGACTTCTCTAAATTCTAAAGAAATCCCAGGGTAACATGTTATTGTAGAGAGGGTGTGCAGCATATAATGAAAACTTTGAATATCACTAAATATTTGATAAGAGTGGGCGTGAGACCCCCGGCGAGCTCGCAGAGATACTGAGAATTACAAAGTCGCAGAACGTGTTTACATGGTGGCCTTGATAGGTGGACATCTTCTAGAGAGGGGTTGCGTGAGAGCCATAAACATGGGATATTCGACTCATGTGGGGCCTTCGGCGTCGGACTCCGGCGGGACCCTATACCCTCTGATATGATGGGAAGAGTGGGGTTCAACTCCGTTAACGGGTTGCCATTAACGGGAAACGCTAATCTCCCAATGTAGGCTTAGTTGTTTCTATAAGAGACTTTATAGGCGTTTATAGGTGTGGCATGCCAGGTTGACCTGGGTATGGATTGTAATGTTTAAGCTCGCCATTTTAGTATTCAGGGGAGGAGTCATGCTTCAAGTTGAGGGCTACACGGGGTTTAAAATTGTTCTCCCTTTGCTTAGTTTGTAAACTTCACGTGAAGCTTGCTGGGATAGAGCTATGTTAATGGCTGTCAGCCGGCGGCTGGTATGGTGTGTTATAATGAATGCGCTTCCTTTAGCTGTTCAGGGGCGGCCTAGAAAGCCCTTAGAGCGGAGGAGTTGGAGCCCGCGGGATAGTGAAAGTTATGCTGGAGGCAGAATGATTTCAGTTTTGGCTATGTTACTTGGGAATTTAAAAAAGTGTTTGGGTGGTTCTTGGGGTTTGAGGTTTATCTTCTTAGGATGTATGCTGCTAGTATTCCGATTATGAGGGCTATGATTGCTATGATTACTGCTATGCTGGTGCTGACTCCCACTTGTTCTGTTAATGTTGTTGTTAGGGTTTCGACTTTGGTTTCAACTTTTGTGGTTGTTTGTGTTATGGTTTGTGTTAGCGTCTGAGTCACTACTATGGGCTGCGATACTGTTGATACTAGGTATGTTAGGAGGTTTTGGGCGAATCTGGGGCCGTCTAGGGGCTTCCTATAATACTCTGTTATTATCATGTGCTGGTAGCCTCCGTACATTGTCTCGCTAGAAGCCACTATAACCCTATTGTTAGGGAAGACTTCTATGAGCATTAGGGGGAAGGGGCCCTTGTTGACCTTGTCATCTAGGGGGTCATAGTAGACCGGCGGTAGGCCTCCTTTTTCAGCAGGCTGATTCTCCACTACCCTAGAGTTTTCTGATGTCCTGGCTACTATGTAAACGTTTTTAGGCTTGAGCTCAGGCTGTTTAACGGGGTTGACAGGTTTTCCACCTGAGATCACGTAGAGGGCTCCGGGGCCGTGGAATAAGACTCTATAGTGCTGGAGCCCTTCGGCTAGGAACTTAACCTCGGGGCTCGGATCGACCGTGCCTGCAACTCTGTAAACCGCTCCTCCACAGTTTTCAGTAAGGTCTTCGGCGCTGACATAATCTATTCTAATGGAGCTACCTAAAGCTTCTAGAACCATGTTCATAAACTGTTGTGCTTTCTCGCTACCCTGAGCGGGGTAGTCGCTGTCACCGGCAATCCAGAGGGCCCTGTTAGGCTGGTTGAACCACCTCTTGATAGCCTCAACCTCTTCAGGGCTGGGCAGAGCCTCAGGCTGCCCTATGAGGAGGACGTCTACATCCCTCAAGTTGAAGTCGTTGAGCCCGCCCTTCCTTACCTCGTTGAAGAGTGCTAGCGTAGTGTTGGGGATCCTGGCTAGGTCTTCATCTGTCGACACGATTAGAACCCTATAATAGGCGCGGGTCATGTCTGCGAGGAGCTCCAAGCCTTTAGGGGACTGCCTGTGGCCAGCATCGAAAGCTATGACGGTCTTCAAGCCCTCGCTCGGCACTGCTGAGCTCAGGGTGAAAGCTACTAGGGCTGCGGCTAAGATTAGGGCTGTAAAGGCTCTCCTCAACGCGGTCACCGCCAAATTCGGGTTTTCTGTTTAGGGGTTATTATTTCTTTTGTTATTAGAGCTCTATAGGCTATATTGATATATGTGTGACAAAGATAAATTAAACCTTCGATCAAACCATAATTTAAGGGTGGCATGGTTTGGGTGCGATCTTCAAGACTAGGCTAGCGTTAGGCATTATAGTCCTAGTGGCCTTGATCATAGCGTTGCTAGTTGCCCCCACACTCTTTAGAGGCCCCCAGGAGACTGCGACAACCCCAATCACTACTCCGGGAACCACGACCCCCACAGAGGCCCCCCCTACAGAGACTCCTAGAGGCACTGTGCCTACAACTCCGCCTCAAGTTTCTCCAGTGACACTGCGTGTAATAACGAGGCACCCGGGCGAGATCCAGGTAGCTACTAAAGAGGCTTTCTTAAGGTCTGAGATAGCCAGGATGTATAATATTGTCAACATAGAGTTCTACTCCCTAGACCCTGTAGTGTGGGTTTCAGCGATAACGAGGAGGGGGGACTTTGACGTGGCATGGGGAGGGGGGCCAACACTCTTCGACACACTCTACCTCAACAGGCTCCTAGCCCCTCTCGAGGGGAGGCTGGTTGGCGAGGCTATAGCACAGATCCCGGATACTCTCGCGGGGACTTCTATGAAGAGGGTCGGGCCTGATGGTAAGGTTTACTGGGTCGCAGCTAGTGTTGCAAGCTTCGGGTTCACAGTCAACTATGATGTCATTAGAAAGTTCAATCTACCTGTGCCTTCAAAGTGGAGCGACCTAGCCTCCCCGGAGCTCGGCAGGCCTCTAGTTAGGGAGGTGAGGCCTATGGTCTCCATAGCTGACCCCACTAGGTCGACAAGCCATACTAGGATGTACGAGATAATACTGCAGGCCTACGGCTGGGAACTAGGATGGGTTAACTTGACGCTCATGGCGGCGAACTCCCTCATAGAAGGTGGTAGTACCGAGGCTAGGGATAATGTGAATGAGGGGAGGGTTGCTGTAGCTATAACAATAGACTTTTTCGGGTACACTGTAATGAAAGCTAACCCCGCCACCGAGTATATAATACCTGAAGGCGAGACTATAGTAAACGGGGACCCCATAGCCCTACTCGCTACAAGTAAGAACGTTGAGGCCGCTAAGGCTTTCATAGCCTGGGTCCTTACAGACGGCCAGAAAATATGGTTCAGGGAGGATATAAACAGGCTACCGGCGAACCCCAAGTCCTTCGAGACCCCTGAAGGGGCTCAGAGGAAGGATCTTAAAGCAGTCTTCGATAAACTTGCAACCATCAAAGGAATCAATTTCGACGATGACAGGGCTTTAAAAATAGAGAAAGCGATGCAGGCATATTTCAAGGCTACCCTCGTAGACCTGGACTCCCTCTTAAAAGAGGTTTGGAGAAAGCTACTGGAACTATATTTTGCCGGGAAAATAAGTGAAGCCCAATTCAGAGAGTACTGTAGGAGGCTGGGGGAGCCCTTAACATACGTTGATCCCGTAGCCAGGAAAATTGTGAAGTTCACAGAGGATGACGCTATGAGAGTAGTAGATGCTGTAAGCAAAGATGTCAGGCTGGAAGACTCTTACGTAAGAGCCTGGAGGACGGCAGCTGAAGATAGGTATAGGAGCCTGCTGGAGGAGCTGAGGAGGCTAGGGTGATCTTTTGGCCCGCAATAGTATAGGCGCGCTCTTGAGGAGGTTTTTCTTCCTCATAGACGCCCCCTTGGCGTTACTGCTAGCTTTCACTATTACAATGTTCGTTTTAATCCTGGTTATCCCCTTGCTAACTGTTTTTCTAGGTCCTTCTGTTAAGGTTTCCCTGGAGGTTTTAGAAGGGTTTCGGAGGTATCCTTACTTAGCCTGGCCTCCTCTCGGAGAGTGGGTTGTAGTTTCTGATAGAGGGGACTATAAGCTTGTCATAGTTAGGCTTAAAGACCTGGGCGTAATACCGAACACTTTGATAGTCGCCTCAACCGTAACATTGCTAACTACGATAGTTGGTGTTTTCATGGCCTCCATAGTGGCTAGATACGATTTCCCGGGTAGGGGCCTCTTTAGGGCTTTAGCTGTGATACCACTACTTTACACTCCCTTTGTTAACGCTTTCGTCCTATACAAGGTTTTCGGGGATGGGGGGATACTTGGCCAGGCTATGCTAAGCCTTGGGCTGGGCTATTCCCTGGAGCTAACGCACCTCGCCGGGGTTATAGTTGCCCAGACTTTAATGTTCTGGCCTATAGTCTACTTAAACACTCTAGCTTCAATACTCCAAGTAGATCCAAGCCTTGAGGAGCAGGCTGAGAATATGGGCGCTAGGGGTTTGAGGCTTTTCACGAGCGTCACCCTACCGCTAAGCCTGCCCGGGGTTTTAGCGGGTTCCGGGCTCGTCTTCCTATTCTCTATGGAGGACCTAGCCGCCCCCCTGGCTTTTAAAGTTAACAACGTTGTCCCCATTAGGATAGTCAGCTCGATAATTGGGGCTAGGGATATAGAGCTTTTAAGCGTTGAGGTAGCTATATTGGCTGGGGCCCTTCTACTCGTAGCCCTCACATGGCTCATGGTTATAAGGACCTACCTGAGTTTAAGGCATTATGCTATGATAGTTAGAGGCGGTAGATGGCAGCCTAGGGTTTTCAAGCCGAGCCCCTTAATGTACGCCCTGATATACCTGGTGGCCGCGCCCTTACTCCTCATTAGCATATCGCCTCAGGTTGGGGTACTTACATATGCTTTTTCAAAGTCCTGGCTGGGCGTCCTACCCTCAGGGTTCACCCTGGACAATTTCCAGTATATTTTCAGGGATGATATGGTTGTTAGGGCCTTAAGGAACAGCGTAATGTACTCGGCGATAGCATTAGCGTTCATAGTTATCATGGGGGTTGCCAGCGCCTACTTTGTCAACAGGGTTAGAGTTGTAGGTGTTAGCCTCCTAGACTTCCTGGTCATGAGCCCCCTAGTTATCCCAGGGCTCTCCATAGCTATGGGCCTACTACTCTTATACAGCTCCGGACCCCTCAAAGGAACACTAATAGACCCCTTCTCGAACCCAATGATACTAATAATATTAGCCTACGCTATTAGGAAAAGCCCCTTCACCACTAGAGCCGTATACGCGGGGCTGCAGCAAGTCCACCAGGCTCTAGAAGAGGCTGGAATGAACCTGGGAGCTTCTAGGACAAGAGTCCTCCTGGGGATAGTGGTGCCCCTCATAGGCCTTAATGTGCTCGCGGGAGCCCTCATAAGCTTCGTCTACTGCATGACTGAAGTCAGCGTCAGCGTAGTCCTCGGAGCTTTGAAGCCCGACCAGGCTCCCATAACTTACGTCATATTCGACTATTTAACAGCAGGCTACGGGGGAGGGGCTTACGTTCACGTGGCGGCCGCCATAGTAGCTTTGATACTATTCGTTCAGATAGTGGCGATATTCACTACAAACTACATACTTAAATACAGGTATGCTTTCCTAGGACTATAGGGGGGTTTAATATGGATGAGGTAGTTCTAGAAAATGTTGATAAAGCATTTGGTAAGGTTAAAGCTCTCGACAGGGTGTCAATTAAAGTTGTGAGGGGGGAGCTTTTCACAATATTAGGTCCGAGCGGTTGCGGTAAGACTACAACCCTAAGGGTAATAGCTGGGTTCGAGATCCCGGATAGTGGTAGGGTTTATATTGATGGTGTCGATGTGACCTTCAAGAAGCCTTATGAGAGGAGTACAGCCATGGTTTTCCAGAACTACGCTTTATGGCCCCACATGTCCGTATTCGATAACATATCTTATGGCCTCAAGTTGAGGGGGTATAGTGAGGCTGAGATTAAGAGGAGAGTGGGCTGGGCTCTGGAACTCCTAGATCTTAAGGGTTTAGAGAAGAGGTATCCCCTACAGCTTAGTGGGGGGCAACAGCAGAGGGTGGCCTTGGCTAGAGCTCTAGTTGTCGAGCCTAAAGTACTCCTACTAGATGAGCCTCTAAGCAACCTAGACGCTAGGCTGAGGCTTAGAGTTAGGGAGGAGATAGTGTCGCTGCAGAAGAAGCTTGGGATAACAACTATATATGTGACCCACGACCAGGAAGAGGCTATGAGTATAAGTGATAGGATAGCGGTCATGGATAGGGGGAGGGTAGTCCAGGTGGGGACTCCTTGGGAAGTCTATAATAAGCCCGTGAACTATTTCGTGGCAACTTTCATGGGCAGGAGTAACACACTTAACGGCATAGTCTTAGAGAGGGTGTCGGAAGAGCTTTACGAGGTCGACGTTAAAGGCCTCAAACTCTACGGGGTAGCCCCTGGAGGGGGGGGTTTAGATAGGGGCCTCAACGTAGCTGTGGTCATTAGGCCTGAGAGTTTGAGGAGAGCTGGGGAGGATGAGAAGGTTAACATTATAGAAGGGTTTGTCAGGAGGGTCAGCCTCCTAGGCTACACTCTACAGGTTAGAGTAGACCTAGGTAATGGGGCTAGCGTGACCGCTTACCTACCACCCAAGGAGAGTGTGGAAGCGGGGGAGAGGGTAAGGTTGTATGCGAGCCCCGAGGAGGTTAAACTCTACCCGGCTGGAGAAGTTGAAGAGGAAATGCAGGCTTAAACTTGTAGAGCGTGTTTCAATATTCTGCTATAGAAGCTATTTAGAGAACAATTATAAACTGTAAGGCTCTCGAAACTTTTATGGTGTAGAGTGATGGGCTTCAAGCTCGCTCCAAAAGCTATATCGTTATTGCTGGTTCTAGCTTTAAGCGTTAACCTAGCGTTCGCAGCGTTAGCCCACATTCCGAGGGTAGCTACAGACACTACACCCTATATAGTACTACCCTCATATACGCTACCGTCAACGGCTAAGCCAGGAGGGTATTTCGAGGTTCTAGTGAGGTCCGGGGAAGAGTTGAAGGTTGAGGAAGCCTATATTGTGGGGTTGAAAGGCTCTTATAGCCTAGGCCCGGGGGAGGCTTTAGGGTTTAAGAGTTTAAAGGTGGACCCGGAATATTCTATGAGCGTTTTCGCCTTAAAGTTTAAAGTCCCTGAGGGGGCGGTTCCAGGCCTATACAATCTCATAATAAGGTCTAAGGCGGGGCAGCTCTGGATGCCTAACGCTATCCTAGTTGATGGAGGCATAGATTCCAGGGCATGCGCCAGAATAGCCCATCTAACAGATGTACACTTTGGGGCGGAGCAGGGGGGCTACCCCAACAACTTTAAACATACAAGGTTTGTAGTGTTGATAAACACGCTGGTCGAGCGTTTAAGCTTAGACCTAGCAATATACACTGGGGATCTTATAGATGTTGGGAGCGACATTAGAGCATACAGGGACTTCTTCAGGGTAACAAGCCAGATACTCGCGCCCCAGCTGGCTTTACCCGGCAACCATGACTGGGCTCAGGTCGACAACACGAGGAGTTTCGTCGAGATGTACTATGGGAGGTACGTGAACCCCCTAAGAGTCTGGAATTTCACCTACGGGCGTTTCATGTTCGTCAGCTTAGACACTAGAATGCAAGGCTACCCGGAAATGTGGCAGCTAGACTTCCTAGAGGATGTGGTTAGAAATAGTGGGGGCAAGCTTGTGATAATAGCATTCCATCATCCCTTCTTCAACACCGCAGGCTCCTATAAGGGTGGTATTGAGAATTTCAGAGGGTACGTTTATAGCTCGTGGAGGCAGTCTGCCGAGGCTGAGAGTGTTGCTAGGAGGCTCCTCGACATTATAAATAAATATAGTAATATAGTGGCTGTCCTATCGGGGCACATTCATAGAGACGCCGACTCCATATATGAGAGGGCCGACGGCTCCAAGGTATACTTTATAACGACTGTAACGTCTAACCACGGCTACCCTGAAGGCTATTATTGGGGTGTGAAGCTCGTTGAAGTTTGCGGTGACGGTAGCGTTAAAGTGTTAACCCCCGGGGGTAGAGGGTATACTCCAACTTCTGGGAGCATTAATACCGAGGCCTTCAAGGTTTTCGAGGTTACCGACGCTTATAACACTGCGGTCTCCTGGGTTTTCAACACTACAGGGTTCGCAGAGCTAGACGTGGGGAACATGACCCTAGTCTTCTACCTAAACAAGACAGTACCCCTAGAGTCCTATAAGCTCTACGGGGACACTGGCAGGGTTCACAGTGTTGTATCCTACGACCTAGGATTATACCATCTCGTTAAAGCCTACGTGAACCTAAAGGGCTCCGGCTCCATAACCATGGCCTCCTACGAGGATAAGACTCCTCCGAGGATAAGAGTAATCTCAATGTCCCCCAGGGAGCCGGCTTTAGGGAGGCCGCTAGTGTTCGTCCTAGAGGCTTCCGACACAGGCTGGGGCATTAAGACTGTAGAGGCTATAGTTAGCCTGAACGGGAAGCCTGTAGCTAGAGTTGAAGCGCATAGGATGATGGAGCCAACCCAGTTCAGGCTAGTGTATAACGTTAGGGATCCCGGGAAATACGATATAATACTGAGAGCTTTAGACTTCAACGGAAACACGGGGGAAACCAGGATAGAGTTTAACGTAGGAGCCCCGCAAACGGAGACACCAACCCCCACGGAAACACCAACAGAGACCATAACGCCAACAGAGACCCCGAGAGAAACATTAACCACTATAACTATAAGCGAGCCAGCCACCACTACCGCAGCCCCACAGCCAGCTGAAAAAGCAGAGTTTCCAACTCAAATAGTGCTCTTAGCCCTCATCATAGTGATAGTCCTGGCTGTAGTCCTAGTTTTCAAGTTCAAAAAGAGGAGTTAAGGCTTCTCCGGTATAAGTTTAAAATTCCCAGTCCCCTCTTTCTATACTCCGGTGTTCTAGGTTGACCTATAGGTTGTCTCGCGAAAATGTTGATAGGCTTGTCGATCCTAGGGGTCTCGTGGGGCTTATTGAGAGGGTTCTCGTCGAGGCCCCTAAGCCTCCTAGGAGGGTTTCCCTCGAGTATGAGGGGTCATGGTTTGGGGTTATGCCTGCCTATGGTCCCGGCTATTATTCTGTTAAAATTGTCGGGGTTTACCCTGAGAATCCTCAGAGGGGCCTCCCCCTAGTTAGGGGGCTCCTACTGCTTGTAGACTCGAAGTCTGGTGATGTCCTCTTGGAGGCTGACGCCGGCCCCGCAACTGGCTGGAGGACTGCTGCGGCCACTGTTGTAGCACTTAAACTTATGGGTTATGGTGGGGGGGTTCTCGGAGTTATAGGCGCCGGCGTCCAGGCTGATTATCATGTTAGGGTTATAAGGAATACTCTAGGCTTCGACAAGCTCCTAGTATATGATATTATCGAGGCTAAGGCCAAGTCTCTAGCTGTTAGATACGGCGGCTCCGCGGCTGACTTGAGGAAGCTCCTGGAGAGCTCTGACGCTATAGTAGCCGCTACTACTAGCAGGGAGCCTGTAGTCATGGGCCGCATGGTTAGAAGTGGAGCCCTAATAGCTAGCATAGGGGCTCCTAAGCCCGTGAGGGAGCTTGACGAGGAGGTAGTGGTGAGGAGTAGATGCCTCCTCGTGGATAGCGTTGAAGGGGTTAAAGCTGAAAGCGAGGAGTGGATGCCGGCAGCCCAGCTAGTAGAGCTCGCTGAGGCTCTTAGGGGTGTTAAGTGTGAGTGGGGGGATGTTAGGGTCTATAAGAGTGTAGGCTACTCCCTCCTAGACCTCGCTGTAGCCCTCCACCTTTACGATATGGCTAAGAGGGTGGGATAAGCCTCTTTCATGGTTATAAACTTGTAGCCTAGACTTTTCAAACACACTATAGTTCTCTCCAGGTTTCTAAGCACCCTCAAACCCGTCCCCCACGTGAGGTCTGGCCTCGGGGCTTTAATCTCTAGGAGCTCCCAGGGGTGTAGGAGTATCACTTTATCCCCGTCCCCGGCTACTAGCCTCCCTAGTATGCTCCAGGGTAGCCTTAGTAGGCTGCTGGGATAGCTTACTGGGATCCTGAGGATCCCATATTCCAGCGTGGGGTCCGAGTATATGGGAGGCTTATACTTGGCAACGCTAGAGTCTACGAGGACCCCCTGGGAGGCTAGTTGGGGGAGAAGGTTTCCGGGTAGCTTTAAGTTGGGGGCTCTAAAGGAGACCACGTCATAGTATTCTCTGAGGAGCTTAAGCGAGCCCTTAACATTCTCCACAGCCTCCTTTAAGGGCATCCTATCAAGCCTCTTATGGTCTAAACCGTGGCTCCCCAGCTCGTGCCCGGCCTCCACTATGGCCTCCACAGCTTTGGGTCTGAGCTTAGCTAGAACGCCTATTGTGAAAAAAGTCGCTTTAACCCTATGCCTCTCAAGCACTTCAATTATGGGGTTTAAAGCCTCGTCCACCCCCCTGAAACTAGACATGTAGGGTGGAGCGTCCATCTCCACGTCAAACGATATTATGCAGGTACGCCCCCGGGAGCCTGGGATTTTCAGAGATCACCACCCTCGCATATCTTAGACGCCAGCCTGTATACTGCTATGTACCTCGGCATCATCCTTTGACAGTCGAACTCTGAAGCTCTCAGCATAGCTTGGGAGCCCATTTTAGCCGCGAGACCGGGGTCTCCAGCTAGTTCCACGGTCAACCTCACAAGCTCCTCCTCGCTAGAAGCTAGATAGCCTGTAACCCCGTGGGAGACTAGTTCAGGGAGGCCTCCAATCTTTAAAGCGACTACTGGGACCCCGGCGGCCATAGCTTCTAAAGCCGACATTCCGAAAGCCTCAGTCCTGCTGGGTAGGACGAAAACGTCTGAAGCCCAGAGGAGCCTTTTAACATTATCCCTGTTGAGGGCTCCCAGGAACACTATGTTCCTTAAGCCCCTAGCTTTAACCCTGCGCTCCAGGGGCTTCCTCAGGGGCCCATCCCCCGCTATATACAGTTTAGCCTTGGGGAGTTCCCTGGATAAAGCTTCGGCCACCTTAACTAGAGTTAGGGGGTTCTTCCTGTAGGTCAGCCTTATGACGGAAACTATTATCGGGTCTCCTTCAAGCTCCAGAGCTTCACTGCCCCTCCTAAGCCACTCCTCGCTCCTAAGACAGTTATATGTGACGGCAACCCTACTGACTCCAAGCCTCTTAACGATCTCTTCTGCTAAAGCCCTACTAACAGCAGTCACGAGCCCCACTTTCTTAGCCGATACTTTAAACCCGCCGACTATAAACATCGGAGTGTCTCTCCCTATGAAAGAGTGGGCTGTTAGGAGCGATGGTTTCCCCAGGAACCTGTAGCTTAACACGGTCCCAGCTATTGAGAGGGTCGAGTATAGTCCTTGGCCGTGAACAACGTCTGGGTCTAGTTTTTTAATGACCTTATAGAGGGCCATCCAGGTTTTCGGGTTTAACGTGACCCCGTTATAGTTTAGAATTTCAGACTTAACCCTCACAACTCTAAACGCCCCATCACTCTCGTAAACGTAGAAGTCCCTCGAACCCCCCTTCTTGAAGCTTGTCACAACTATAACCTCATGGCTCCGAGATAGTGTAGTCGCAATCTCGTACACGAGATTCTCTATGCCCCCAATCTTAGGCTTATAACTGTCGGTTACAAAGACTATCCTCAACCCTTAACACCGCCCATAGCGTGTTTTAACATCGATAAGCCCCCCTTTCGGGTCACTATGAGGCCACCCACTATTGTCGGGACAACTGTTGAAACCAGCCTCTCCCCCAAAATCACGAGCGTGGCGTCTGCTAGGGAGTATCCGAATATAACCATGTAACCGGCAAACCCCCCTTCAAGGACCCCCAGGCCCGCAGGGGTCAGGGAGAACCTTGAGATTATGTGGATTATTGTGAGAGCTAAAGCTACTGTTAAAGTGAGGTTAACGCCTAAGGCCGCGCCTATAACATATATCCTGGCGGTATCTAGGATGTATATGAGTAGGGAGAACGCTGTAAGGGTTAGGAGTTTAAGGGGGTTTGAGGTTAGGTCTTTGAAAGCCCTGAGAACCCCTTTACTATAATCCCTTAAACCTCTGACCTGGAGGGAGCCCATGAAGGCGAGCTTGAGCCCGTGGGGGGCGATTACAAATACGTAGGCTAAAGCTACTGGGATCTCTGAGGCTCTTTCAGCTAGGGCCCCCACTAGGAGCCTGGAAGACTCTATTTTAAGCCTACCGCTAGCCCATAAAACCCTGCTAAACTCCCCAGTTATATTATAGAAGGTTATAATGTTATTCACGAAGACACCTACGAGGAGGGACTCACATAGCCTTAGAACGTTTGAAACCCCGACATCAATGTTTGAAGCTAGAGACCACCTCAAAGAGCTTATGATTAGAGAGAAAATGTAAATTAGGAGGGCTACCGCAAGTAATTTAAGATCCACCCTATACAACACTGTTATCAGCTGGGACACCGCATCGGCAGCTTCTAAACCAGCCACACCCGACACCCTGCGGATACAGTTACACACTCAATAATTGTAGAGGTTTACGGGCTTTTAAAGCTAACGGTAAACCAGAGTATATTAGTTTACGTGATTATATTTAATTTATAGTTTAATTTAAAGTTAAATTTAAAAAACTTCAGAAGCCTAGAGCTAACATGGTGATGGCCTTTGGGCGATATTAGTATAAGACACTATTACATGGTTGAAGATTTGAAAATTATAGTTTACATACTAGCTATCATATCAGTATCCATAGTAGCTTACAGCCTCTTTAAAGCCTATAAGAGGTGGACCGCGCATGGTGAAAAAATCAAGGCTAACCCTGAAAGCCTGATAGAGAACCTTGCACTATACAGTCTCCTACAGTTGCGCATTGTCAGGCAAAGGTTTCCAGGCTTTCTTCACGTCATGATATTCGCCGGGATCCTATGGCTTTTCGTCATGACTGTTTTAAGGGCTCTCGACTATTATTTGGGTCCTTTTATCACCGGGAACTTCTGGATTGTTTACAAGTTCCTCGGCAACGTTGCTGGGGCTATGGTTATACTTGGTAGCTCTACGGCTATTGTGAGGAGGTATTTTGGGCTTACCCCGAACCTTCCGAGAGACCCTTCATATTACCTTGTCCATTTAATGTTAATAGTGATAGTTGTGACTGGGTTTGCTCTTGATGGTTTCAGCGCCGCGGCCTATAGGGTGGGCTATGAGTCTCCCCTCTTCGACCCTCTAGGCTACATTTTCTATGTCTTCGCCTACCAGTTGTCTTTCGACGAGTTGAGGGCTTACTATAGGGTTTTATGGGTTGTCCATCTTTTCCTCGCCCAGATGGCTATAGCTTTGATACCTTTCACAAACCTCTGGCATATAATAGCCTCCAACATTAACATAGCTTTTTCAAGGCCCGGGCCTCCAGTGGCGGCCCTCAGGCATTACCCTGACATTGAAGATAGGATCGGGAGGGGGGAGCCTATAGGCATTTTCAAGCTCTCATCATCTACCTGGAAGCAGAGGCTGGACTGGGATGCCTGCACTAGTTGCATGAGGTGTACTAATGTGTGCCCCGCGCACTCTTCGGGGAAGCCTCTAGACCCTAGACTGGTCATGGTGACCTTGAGGGACGCCATGTACTCTGGTAAATGGGATTCTAAGCCTTGGGGTGATGGTGGGGTTGACCCTCAAGCTATATGGAGTTGTGTTACTTGCGGCGCTTGCGTCTACGAGTGTCCAGTGTTGATACACCATGTTGATAGTATCGTTGACATTAGGAAGGCTATGATGAGCTTGGGGGACGAGAGCATACCTGAGGGCGTGCTCAATAGTTTGACCAGTATGCAGCAGCTCGGCAACCCTATGGGCTCTTCCCCGACTTCTAGGGAAGAGTGGATTGGAGAGTTGAGGGCTAAGTTCGGAGACGACATTGTTGCTGTGGAGGGTGTGCACTACGATTACCTCTACTGGCCCGGGTGTGCTACAGTCTACGACCCTAGGGTTAGGAGCGTGGCGGAGAGCCTTCTAGAGCTCTTGAGGGAGGCCGGGGTTAAGGCCGCCGTCATACCTGATGACGCGTGCACCGGGGACCCGGCTTTGAGGATGGGAGAGGAGCTCATGTTTCTGGAGAAGGCGAGTGGAGCCCTTGAAGCCCTCTCAAAATACAGTTTCAACAAGATCCTAGTAAACTGCCCCCACTGCTATACAGCGTTTAAATGGGAGTATAGGAAATACAAGGATTACTTTAAGGCTAGACTGGGGGGTAAGGCTCACATAATCGAAAACCTGGAGGTAGAGCACCACACCAAACTCCTAGACAGGCTCGTCAAAGAGGGCAGGCTCAAGCCTGGAGTCTTCAAATCTACGGTAACATACCACGACCCATGCTATCTGGGTAGGTGGAACAACATCTATGAAGAGCCTAGGAAGACCCTCCAAAACATAGGCAAGCTAAGGCTGGTGGAAATGCCTAGAAGCAGGGATAGAAGTTTCTGCTGTGGAGGGGGCGGGGGCCAGCTGTTCTACGAGGTTAGAGTGGGGGAGAGGATTAGCAGGGTTAGGAGTGAGGAGGCTTCCAAAACGCTGGCCGAAGGGCCTGGGGAGAAAGTGCTCGCTGTAGCATGCCCCTACTGCAACATAATGTTTAGGGGTGAAGCTGAAGACTACGGGTTTAAAGTTATGGATGTAGTGGAGATTTTAAGGGAGAGTTTAAGGAAAAGTTGAGGGGAGCCCTTAGCTTCTCTTCTTTATAGGTACCCAGCAGGCTACATAATGGCCTTTTTCCAGTTCTACGAGGCCCGGCTCCTCCCTAGCACAGTGTTCCTGAACCCAGGGGTTTAAGTCGTAGGCGACGCACCTAGGCCTGAACCTGCACCCTGTAGGTATTCTTACTGCACTGGGGACCTCCCCTTTAATTGGAACTTCTCTGAATCTCAGCCTGTTCTCCGGGACAACGTCTGGGACGGCGTTTATGAGAGCTCTAGTGTATGGGTGTAGGGGTTTCTCTATTATCGTGTCTGCGTCCGCCATTTCAACTATTTTACCTAGGTACATTACAGCTATCCTATCGCATATATACCTTGCTAGGGCTATATCGTGGGTTATGAACATTATAGACATTCCCCTAGTCTTCTTAAGCTCTTCGAGGACGTTGAGAACCTCCGCTCTTATGGATACGTCTAACATTGATACGGGCTCGTCTGCTAGGAGGAGTCTAGGGTTTAGGGTTAAAGCTCTAGCTATTGACACTCTCTGCCTCTGCCCTCCACTAAGCTGGTGGGGGTATCTGACCATGAACTCTTCTGGGGGCACGAGTTTTACCGCTTCCAGCGCCTTAGCCACTATCTCGATCCTCTCTTCCCTCGGCCCTATTCCGTGGACTATGAGGGGCTCCTCGACTACATCGTAGACGCTCATCCTCGGGTTGATGCTCCCGAAGGGGTCTTGAAATATCATCTGAATTTCTCTTCTAACAATCTTATTAGAGTATCCCCTGGTTTTATAGAGATCGATATACTCTCCGTCGACTACAGCGTCAGGCTGAATCTTAGCTGCCTCACTTAAAACTTCCTCGTGCGGCCTAAATAGAGCCCTCCCCCCCTTGATGTCACTCCTATCTACGAGCATCATTACAGCTCTGGCAGTGGTAGTCTTACCGCAGCCGCTCTCGCCAACGAGGCAGAAAGTTTCACGCTCCCCCATGGAGAATGAGACTCCGTCAACAGCCCTAACATACTCCATCTTCCCAAACAGTACGTCGATAAACCCCTTCCTTAGAGGAAACCATACTTTCAAATCTTCAACTTTAAGGAGAGGCTTCAAAAAAGTCACCTCCTCCTAAGCCTGGGCTCAACTATAGTTTCGAGAGTGAAGCCTAAGGCTACAAAGGCGAAACTGAAGAAGCCCAGCAGGAGCCCTGGAGGCAGGATCCACCACCACATGTTATAGGCTATGCCCCTATTAGCTTGGGCGTCAGCCAGTATTCTGCCCCATGTTGGCAGCCCATGGTCTATGCCTAGGACGCTGAGCCCAGCCTCTGCTATTATGGCTCCGGGGACGCTGAAAACTAGGACCGCCATAGTGTATGGTATGAGCTGGGGTATTATGTGCCTGAACACTATCCTGGAAGTTGAGGCCCCAATGGCTTTAGCCGCTTCAACATACTGTTCAGACTTAATACTTAAAGCCATACTCCTTGTAACTATAGCCACACCACCCCAACTAAAAACCACTATAATAAACATCAATATAGCCATTGCAGGCCACCCAGCCCACCCTCTAGTCTGGATAGCTACGCCAACTAGGATAAGGAGCGGGAGTAGGGGCACGTTAACTATGACGTCAACAAGCCTCTGAATAACCTCATCAACCCTCCCACCGAAATAACCACTAATAACCCCAAGTACTAAGCCTATCATAACAGTTGCGAGAGCAACTAGGAACCCTATAGCTAAAGCTACGGGGAACCCGAAAAGGACGCCCTGGAACAAGTCCCTACCCACGTTGTCAGTCCCCAGCAGACCGTAAGAGTTGCCAAGAACTCTTATCTCAACATTTACTCTAAGAGAGCCTTCGCCAAACATCTTAGCTATCTCCCTGGGGTCTATGCCGGTATAAGCTAGGATCAGAGTAACCTGATACTCTCCAGGTAGCCGAGCGAACTCTCTCCCCCCTGCTCTAGGCTCCCCGAAAACTGCTATGTAATATGCGCTCTTCATCTCCTCAAGGGTAATAGTTAAATTGAAGTAGTCTATATACTGCAGAGAGAAAGCCCCGTGATCTATCTTAACAAGTCTAATTTTGTCTAGGGGGAAGCTCTCTTCACCGACTTCTAGTACGAGACCATCAGGCCTCGTCAATAACATTAGCACGTTCATCTTTATCCGTGAAAGGTTCACGTTCTCGGAAGCCTTAACCTCGAATATGACCAGTACGTCTTGGGCGTAGTCGTTAACGTCTAAGTTATAGTTCACCCTGTAGACTTCAACATAGCCGAAGGGTAATAGTTTCTTAATGCCCATGGCTTTAACATATTCAGGAGCAATCCTCCCTATATCTTCTGGGATCAATATTATCCTAGAATCTTGAGGGCGCAAGTTCGAGTATATAGACGTCTTTGAAACGTCGATACCTAAATATCTAACCCACTCTGGCTTAGCCATTTTAGGGTTATATATCCATGGAGGTTCTGTGGCGTACCTCCATTTTGAGGGGAAGTCTCCTGGTAGAGTTGTTAGAGAATATATTGACATTACAATCATGAACGCCAGTATTACTAATCCTACCCTACCCATGTTATATGTGATGATCTCCCTTAACAGCCCCCTAGCGGATCTTAAGATGACTATTAGAGGGTTCTCCTTCACAGCCCTCCTCGAGCTCATCACAGTTTCACCCTAGGATCGAGTATAACGTATAGAACCTCGAGTATGAACCTTGCAACCAGGTATACTAGGGTTGTAACGTAGACTAACGCTAGCACCATAGGGCTATCTCCAGCCGATATAGACACGTAGTAGAGCAGGCCCATCCCAGGCCAGTCGAACACGGTCTCAGTTATAATGAACCCTCCAATACTGCCAGCCAAGCCTAGTATGACGAAAGTCAGTATAGGCCCAGCTATAACCCTTATAATATACTTCCTAACCACGGTACCCTCACTAAGCCCTTTAGCCCTAGCAGCCATAACATAGTCTTCACTTACAACCCTAATAGCTACAGCCCTAGCAGAATAAAGCCACCCCCCCAGAACGGCGAAAGTGACCACGAGAATTGGAATATAGGAGAAGTATAGCACGTCCCTCAAAGCTGTTAAAGCCCCTGAAAAGTTCAGGCTCAGGAGGCTGTCTGAAAACCTGGAGATATGAGCTACGATGGGCCTATAGCTGGAGGGCGCTATACCAAGGTAGAAGCCGAAGAGGAACACTGAGAGCATAGCTATCCACCACACGGGGAAAGCGTTGGTTATAGCAGCGTAAGTTATGACACTCTTATCTAGAACACTACCCCTCTTATAGGCTATATAAGGCCCTAAGGGGACCGCTATTATAGCTGACAACACGTAGGCCAAAGTTATCATCAATATAGTCCTAGGCAACGCCACAGCTATAGCATCCCCGGCTCCGAGGGGCCTCCTTAACCCTAAAACCCCTGCAACCTCGTCATGGGTCACGTGCAGGTCCAAAACCAACACTTTGGGTATCAGAGACATTGTCCTCAAATACCAAGGCTTATCCAGTCCATACACACTTAACAGTTGCTCCCTATACTCCCTAACCATCTTCTCGCGCTCTTCAGGAGTATAAGGTGAGCCTGGCTTACTAAGCTCCTCCCTGAACGCCCTAACCTGCTCATGTATTACGGCATTAAGAATTACGGTATCATAGCCAGTAGCACCCATAATGACCGCCGTGAGAACTAGTATAATAAACAATATGATTGTCAAAGTTAAACCTCTAAAAGCTATTACCCTCAAAGACCTCCTATCAAGGGGCATAACAACACCCTTTAGTACTCATAGGAATTTAAGGTTTAAAAATCTTAAATAAATAGGAAAAAGTTAAAAAGATTTGAGCAGGGCGCGTTAGCTTCTCCTCATGAACAGCATTCCGGCTATTGCTAGTAGTATTATTAGGTTGACTATGCTGACTATTAGGGCCCACCTTGCTGTTGATTGTGCTGCTTCTGCGGTTCCACCTACTGTTTGTATGTCTGTTGATAGTTTCCTCTCAACACTGCTAATCCTATCTTCCGTCGATGTTTTGAGGTCTCCGAGGCTCTTGCCCATTTCCGCTCCTAGGGCTTTTATAGAGCTTGCAGTAGCTTCGCCCAGGCCTTCTAATGCTTTTGTGAATGTTTCTGTTAGTATTGTAACGCTCTTAGCTAGCTCCTCGCTTAGGCCGCCCCTAACTTCCGCGATCCTCTTCAGAAGGTCTTCGTTGATAGCCCTAAGCCTCTCCTCAAGTTCTTCGACGCTTTTACCGACACCGGCAATTTGCTCTATAAGTTCTGCGGGCACAGTCTGGATCCTAATAATGATCTCAGTTGGTAGAATGACCTCGCTTGAATAAGCTATAACTAGGAGCTCATAGACAGTGTAGGGTAGTAATAGTGTCGTAACATCCACCGGAAGCTTGATGACGAACCCGACAGGAGCCTTCTCAGCGGAGCCGCTAGCGACTACAGCCTTAGTAGCGGGGTCTCTGATAAGATACTTGATGAATATGTCGCCGACACCCCTAGCATCTACAATAATCTCAGTGGAGCCTCCTACAGGTATTAGTGGTGCTTTAACAGCCGCGATACTGACTGGTGTAGCCTCACCATAAGCTATGGGGCCAAACGGGTACGTTGGATCCCTAAAAGCCTCTAAAATTAGTTTCTGCTCCTCAGAGCTATAGTATGTTAGCATGTATGGCCCATTAGATATCCATACAGTTCCAGTCTTAGTAAACCAGTCAGATAAAACTCTGACTCTAGAAGCCCACTCATCAGCAGTCATTAAAGTCTTGCCGTCTGGCGTTGTTATGAACTTCTTGTAATCATCATATTTTATCCTGCCTTCAGTGAAGTGCTTGACTATTAGCTCGGCGTCGGCTTTGATGACTAGGCTGAGCCATGGCAATCTCTCCGCCCTAGCTCTTGTTAAGCTTAGAGCCCTCTCCTTGCTGACATAGCCGACATAGTCTTGAGCGGCTACTAGCTCGAATGGCAATGATGTTGTTGTGGCCCATGTGGCCCAGTCAGCTATATATGCTGGCTCGAAATGCCAGAAGTTTACGTAGACCTCAAGATTGTTGCCTACAGGCCTAACAGCGACAACGGTGTCAAAATTTTCTTTATACACAGTTGCATACTCTCTCTCGATCTTAGCCTTTTCAGTGTTGTAGGCTGCGTCAAGGTATAATGCTAGTGATCCTAGTAGGTCAGCCCACGTTATAGTTTGACCACTGTGCCATTTAGCTCCTAGGAACCTAGACATGTCAAACACCACTTTGCTCGTTGCCTCGGTTCTTCCAATGTCTTTAGCGTATACCCATGTGCCTCTCTCAGCATCCCACCATATGGCGTCATCTGGAACCTTGAGTTTACCATCTGGGCCTGCTGTTTCAACTGCGAATGTTACCCTGAAGCCTATGGGCATTCCTGTGAATGGATGTCTCCACACTACGAAGTCATAAGTGCACCTTGCAGGGTCTACGCTATAAACATCCCTAAATCCTCTATAAGTATTCCATACAGTAGTTGCAGTCCATACCCATAGGTGTCCTATTTTAATGTCTTTTCTACCCTCAACATACCAGCCCCTACAGTTGTAGGGACTTCTCAAGCCGGCTCCAAGGTCTATTGTTAAACCTTTAACTTCAGCCCTAACAGGCCACTTGTCGTGCGTGGCGAAACCCCAGATTCTCACTGACTCTAGTATTGCGAGCTCAGTGCCTTTCCTTAGAGCGTCAAGCCACTCCTCCTTACTCTTAACCAACATGTAGTAGGCTTCTCTAGCATAGTCTGAAGCGTTCTTACCATCAATAGTAAGCTCATGCTTATAATTCCAGTATTCCGGCTCAGCCCACCCAGGCAAATAACCTATGATGTCCGCCCCGAACTGCGCTAGGTTGCCCGGGTCCCACCTATCTAAGACGCCTTTACCCCAACCTTCAGTATAGAAGTGCCATTTAAAGTCTATTGGGTTGGTTCCATAAACTATATCTATTGCGGGTCCGAACGCTAGCTCTGAAGGTATTACGTTAAACCCTAGCTTGACAAGTTCTAGGGCGAAAGCCCTACCTAACAGTAGCCTCTCATCTTCAACCCTAATAATGCCGATTATATCTATCCTCTGACCCCTGTAATGCCATTTGCCCCCAATTAAGTCCGCTCCAGCTGAAGTCATTATGTCAGCTATCCTCCTCCTAGCTCTTTCAAAGTCGTATGTGAAAACATACTTAGCCATCAGGTCAGCCAGCTCAGTGTATGTTGGATCGTCTGGCCCATAGAATGTGTACTTTATAGTGGCGAACCCCCTATAGATTTCTTTTAATATTGTCTCCCTGTCGAAAGCGTAGTTTAACTCGAACCTCAATTCTCTTATGCAGAACGGGTTAAAACCTATCACACGGTCATCTTTTATAGCTTTAAAGACCTCTTCAACCCCAGTCTTATTGGTTAGGTCTACTATGCCGCAGAGCTCGACTTCAGTCTTCTTCTCTGCTGGGAGCGGCTTAACGTATCTCACTAGTATTGGGTTGACTCCTAAGGCTAGAGCTGCAGCCTCCTTAGACAGTATGCCCGGCAACTTAACTATCTGGACTGGGGCTGGGTTTAAGACTATGTCTGTCAGCCCTGAAGGGGCTGTCACAATTTTTATTTCCGGAGTTGCTGCAAGCCTTGCAGCCATGTCTCCGGGGATTCTACCGAAAATGTATAAGTCTATGGTTCCGGCTTTTATGGCTGGCTCAACGTCGGGAATGGGTACCCTAAACCATTCGACCCTGTCAACAGCCGGGCCCTTCTGAGCCTCTACAGGAGCTGAGAGTGCCGCCGCCATGGGCAATGCTAGGAGTAGGACTAGGATTAGGGCTGTCAAGGTTTTAAGAAGTCTTCCCAACAATGCTCACCCCCTAGCCGGATACTAGTTGAGCATTGAGAGCTTAAAAATTTAACGTTTACGTGCACGCGCTGACCTCAGCTCTAACATGGCTAGGAGTGCTGCTAGGATAATTAAAGGTGTTAGGGCCGGTTTCGAGAGGCTTCTTGCCATGCTCTCCTCAACTATTGAGACGTTGAAAGCTGTAACTTTAGTTTCAATGTTTACGGGGACATGGCACGCTCCCCTACAGTCTACCGCTAGGAGGTTAACGGTCTTATAGCCTTCTAGAAGCTCCACTGTTAGCCTATAGTCTCCAGGCTTCTCCACTTTTACTTGAAGGCTCTCTATTATAAGGTCGTATCTTAGAGATGCTGAAACCCCAAGGCCTGGGGCATCATAGCTGGCCATTAGGACCCCAGGCTCTAAAGCCTCTATGACTTTGACTGTTACTACATGTCTTATGGGGGTCTCTACATATACCACGGGGACATCAAAACTCTGGCCAACCTCGCTGGGAATATCTATGTATCCAGTCTCGCCCGCAAAGTTCAGGTATGGCCCACTGATATCCATAGAATTCCCGCTGGCATTAGTGTAAACTATTATCTTCAAAGTGTAACCTTCAGGCTTAACGAGGCTGACGACGGTATAGCGTATAGCGTAGTCAACGTTAACCGAAAAACCAACGCCGGAGCCTTCAATAGCAGAGACGTCGCAGTAGCCATTAGAACATAAGACTAACTCTCTAAAACCTAAGCCTGAAAGCTGAAAAAGAGATAGTATGAGGGAAGCTAGTAGCGATAATACGAGTAGGGCGCGCCTCAAATTCAAAGCAAATCCTCTACTCGAGTAGGTAAACTTCAAACCAAAACCCTTTAATGTTAACGTGAAAGGCTAACGTTATAAGCCTTTGAAGGGACAAAGCCTAGTGGGGAGTCTATGAGTCTAGCTAAAATAGTAATGGGAATAGCGGGCATGATCCTAGCCTTAATGATGTCTATAGTGGCCAGCGGGCAGGACTTTGAGGGAGAACACTCTGTTACTCTAACAGGTAACGTTAGGGGGCCTGTGGCTGAGATAGTTAAACTCCCCCTAGAAGGTAGAGTTTACACGGATGTAGACTTGACTATAAACAACACGGGGGGGAAAAGAGCTAGTATTACTATAGGGGGTTCCCGTATAGTCTTAGCGCCTGGAAGTTCGAAACACGTAGAAGTATACGATCTGACGTCCCTCTTCAAAGTAGAGTTCGAAGACGGCGAAGGGGAGCTCCAAGTAGTGGTTAAGGCTGCGTGGAAGGAGAGGGTGACCCCCATGCTCTCTCTAGTATCTATACTAGTGCTGATGTTGTCGATGATAATAGCGGGTTACGGGCTGGTGGAATATATGATTTTGAGGAAACTTTAAAGCATCCAGCCTAGAATCCTAGTTTCGCCCTCATCCCCCCCGTTTTCTCGAGCCAGCACGCTACCCTATGTTCTTTCTCTACTTCAACCTCTTCAGGGTCTCTGCTGCAAACCTCCATAGCCCAGGGGCATCTGGGGGCGAATCTACACCCTTTAGGTGGGTTTATGAGGTCTGGGGGTTGTCCTGGTATGTATGCTAGGGCTTCTTTTGATCCTTTCAGTTTGGGGACTGATTTCATTAGCAGGTATGTGTATGGGTGTCTCGGCTTGTAGAATATGTTTTCGCTGGGGCCGTACTCTGCTATTTTGCCAGCGTACATTATCGCTACGTAGTCTGATAGTTCAGCTATTACTGCTAGGTCGTGTGTTATGAGTATTACGCTTATACCTTTCTCCCTCTGCAGTCTCTTCACGAGGTTTAATATTTGGGCTTGGACTACAACGTCTAAGGCTGTCGTGGGCTCGTCAGCTATTACTATGTCTGGCTCTAACGCTAAGGCCATGGATATGACCACCCTCTGTTTCTGGCCCCCGCTGAGCTCGTGCGGGTACCTGTTAGCTATGCTCCTGTCTAGGCCCACGCTCTCCAGAAGCTCGTATACCCTGTTTCTGGCTTCTACTCTACTCATACCCCCATGGTATCTCAGGACCTCCTCTATCTGGGCCCCGGCGGTGTATACTGGGTTAAGGCTGTTCATAGCGCCCTGAAATATCATGCTAACCTTCTTCCACCTAATTTTCCTCCTAATCTCGTCCTCGCTAAGCTTAGTAACGTCTACGCCGTCAACAACTATGCTCCCCGAAACTATTTTGCCAGGAGGGGGCACCATGCCTAGAATACTCCAGGCTAGAGTACTCTTACCGCACCCACTCTCCCCCGCCACCCCGAGGATACGCCCGCGCTCCAAGGTTAAGCTTACGTCATCAACAGCCTTCACAGGCCCCTTCAACGTGTAATAGTATGTCTTCAAATTCTCTATCTCAAGCAGAGCCACGAGATAACCCCCATTTCCCCTCAAAAGACTCTAAACCTTAAAAATTTGAGAGCCGGGAAACCCTACTTTAGAAGTAGGAGTTTCTCGGAGTTAAAGGCTTTAACAGAAGCGTACGCAAAGGCAGCTGTCAGAGCATACAGTATGACTAGGTGTTTAAAGGCAGCCCCCAAGGCTCCAGTCGACACCCAGTATAGTGCGAGGGCCGCGTGAGTGAAGGGTATAAGCTGTAGTATCATAGAAGACCACCCCGGTATTTTCGTGAGGTCCACTATGAGGGCTGAGAAGTATACGGCCATGGCGACCACGAGTATTACAGTTGAAGACATCTGGGCAGACCTGACAGTAGCGCTCCTAGAGGCTACTATACTAGTTATAGCTGAGGTTAAAGCCATGAGCCCGAAAGCTGACACAAGCCAGGAGAAGGCTAGGGGCGGGGAGAGCCTTAAAACACCCCCTGCCAGGTAGAAGAAAGCTAGAATAGCGAAGCTATCGGCCAGGGCGGCGACCATGCCCAGTATTATGGAGGCAGCCATCTTACCCACTAGTATGTCCCTCCTGCTCAGGGGGGTCACTAAAAGCTTCTCTATAGTCCTCCTCTCCCTCTCCCCCACGATGCTATCAGACATGAAGACTATAGCTGGGTATACTACGAAGAATAGGGAGAAAGCCAGGATCCTAGCTGTGAAAGCGACTTCAGCCTCCCCCGAGCCTGCGGGCGCCCCCCCAGCTAGGTGGTATCCTGTAGCTATTAATATGGGGTTCCTGAAAGCCCCAGGGTCTACTTTAACCCCCGCCTCTTCCGAGAGCCTCTTAATCCTCCCATCTACAAGGTCTAGGCTCAACCTGTATAGGGCCCACTGTATAGCCTGGTAGGCCATGTCGCTAGCCGGGGAGCCAACGAGCCTGCTAACCCTCACAACCCCCTGACCATCTATCCTAGATATGTTCTCATAGAACCCTCTCGGCACCACTACTAGGACGTCCGCCCCCTCCAGGAAACTCCTGGAGACTGTTATGTTAACGTTTAACTTGAGGAGTGAAGCCTCCTCCCTCACGAGCCGGGAGAGTTTCTCCCCGATCTCCGCTGGCTCCCCAGGCTCTAGGACTACGAGTATGGAGGCTGTCTGGGAAGTGTATAGCAGCCCCGAGAATATTGCTAGGCTGGGGAGGGATACTAGGGGTAGCAGTATCACGGCTGCTAGGGTCCTATAGTCTCTTGAGAGGTCTAGGAGCTCCTTCCAGAGGACTAGCTTAAAACCCGCCACCGCCAACCGCCCTCACATAAGCCTCCTCCAAGCTCTCAGCCCCGTAAGCCTCCATAAGCTCCCTCGGGCTCCCCTCAGCTACTATGATGCCCTCAGATATGAAAGCTACCAGGTCAGCTATCTCCTCAGCTTCTTTGAGGTCGTGGGTGGTTATTATGAATGTTGACCCCCCGGCTTTCATGTTTTTTATGAGCCTCTTAACATTATAAGCTGATATGACGTCCAGGCCGCTGGTCGGCTCGTCTAACACAGCTATCTTCGGGTTGTGTATTAGGGTCGCAGCTAGTAGGAGCCTCCTCTTCATGCCCTTACTGTAGCTTGAAACCCTAGAGTTTAACTTGTCGACGGTGAGGCCCGATATTTCCGAGGCTCTCCTAGAAAGTTCCCGGGGGCTGTCGGTTATCCCGTATGCTCTCGCATAGAAGACTATGTGTTCGAGCCCCGTAAGCCTCTCATAGGGCTGGGCGTCTTCAGGCATATAGCCTATTAGTGGCCTAACGCTAGGCCAGTCACCACTTTCAGGGTCTACTCCGAGGACTTTAACTTTTCCAGAGTCCCTTCTCACGAGGCCCAGGAGGACCCTTATAGTAGTAGTCTTACCGGACCCGTTAGGGCCCGCGAGCACGTACACCGAGCCGTCTGGAACCCTAATGTTAACGCCTCTAAGCACGGGCCTCCCATCAATAGTCTTCCAGACCCCCACAGCCTCCACAGCCGCCTCCAAACGCTATTCACCTAGTGGAAACAGTAGTAGACTTGTAGAGCCCCCAGTTTAACTTTAACCTCCACTCAACCCTTATACGTTTCGGGGCCCCCAAGCCTTGAACCTGGAAGTGATGCTTAGAGCTTTTATAGCAGAATATGGTGAGAGGGCTCTAGCCTTACTCAAGGCTATAATAGAGGAGAGCAGGGAAGGGGGAAACTTCAAACTAGGAGACTTCAGCGTCAAAGGCTTAAGGGCGAGGCTCAAGATGATGGGCGTAGAATACAACCCCGTACCCCTACTATTAAAGCTGGAGAAGGAGATTGGAGCCATAGAAACCACATACAGGTCGACAACACAGAGATGGTGGAAGGTGTTAGACAAAAAGCTCGTCCAGGAAATACTGGGAGAATACGAGGAAGGCGAGAAGGAAGATGAAGACCCGAAAGTTAAACTATTAAGGATACAGTACCTATCACTAAACCCCCATGAAACCCTGGAAACCCTAAACAAGCTAACAGCAAAAAACAACCTAACACAAATGGAAAAGAGGAAACTCAGGGAAATAGCCTTCAAAGAACTACCACTACTAATAAAAATACTAGAAGAAATTAAAGAAAACAACCTAGAAGAAGCCCTAAAAGAAGAGGTGGAAACAATAGAAAAAATAATGATTTATGCTGAAAAAGCAGCTGAAATAAACTCAAAACAAAAAACAGCTGCCAACCAAAAATATAACGTAGATGAGCTTAAACTAAACATAGAAAACATAGACAGATAAAATTAAAACTAAAACGCCCCACACCCAAACTAGGTTAGAAACTCTTAGCCCAAGACTCGAGCTTACCTTACTTTATTCAGCTAAGTTTATTATCTTAGAATAAACATAATATAATGTGGTGGCTTGCATGGATGATAAGCTTGTTTTTGAAGCAAAAATTAGTAAAAAGAGGCTACTAGCTATACCTAAAGCTGCTGCTGAAAGGTTAGGGCTTGAAGAAGGTTCGAGGGTTAAGATTATAGTTGAAGATGAAAGACTAGTTATAGAGCCTGTTAGAGACGCTATATGGTATGCTCTTCACGGCCCCAAAATAGGATTTATAAGCTTCAATGAGCTTGAGAGGGAAAGTTTCTATGAGCAAGAAAAACTTAAAAATACTACTTGACACCTCATTCCTACTGCCTTTTCTCGGGTTTAAAACAGATGACATTGTCATGAACACTCTACCCATACTGAGAGAGTATGAAATATACTATAATGATATAAGCATCCTTGAAGCCCTTTGGAAAATAGCTAAGACAGTTGGAAAGGAAGAAGTATTTACAGTAGTGTCCCGCGGAGTCGACTCTTTAAAGAGAACGTTTAAACACGCTGATATAGACGAGCGTGCTGTTGCCATCGCGCTGAAAATGTACGTTTTAGGCCATAGGGACATGATAGACAACATTTTATATGGAATATCTGTTTCACGTGAAATTAACCTATTAACCATAGATGAATCTTTAAAAATGTTTATTGAAGGGCGTGGGCTGAGAAACACCTTAATACAGCCCAGAGAACTTACATGAGCCAACGCTCCGAGCCGTTCTTCTCGCTAATGCCACAATGCTCTGAACATCCCAGTAAGCCCTAAATAGGAGTTTCATTAGTCACGCTTTACGAACATCTACGGGTCTATGTGGATCTCAGAGTCCCTAAGGCGAGGTTAAAGTCTTCAGATAAATGTTGAAGAACATGGGGGCTAGCCGTTTTCCCCTTAAAACTCTATTATGAATCCTTTTGCTGTCGCCTCTTCCAGTCTTTGCATTATAGTTTTGAATGCTTTTGAAAGTATTGTTTTGTTGTTATAGTTCAGTGTTAACTGTTCTACGGCCTCCCTTTCCAATGTTTTGAATTCTTTAGCTATGTTTACCATGTTTTTTGTAGCTCTTAGGGCCTCATCTATTATGGTTATGTCTGCTGTTTGAGCTGTTCTGCTGAAGGGGTTTAGGTCTATTGCCGCTATTTTCTTCCCTATCCTCTTGAGTGCTTGTGTCCTATCTCCATCCTCTATGGCTACTAGTATGAAGTCTGCAGTGTATATTCCTTCTTTACATACTATGCCTCTTGGACTTTCTAGTCCCGGTATTAGTGTTTTCTCGCATTTTGTTCCGAGCACTTTGGGGGCTCCATGGTCTACTAGCAGCTTCTCTATTTTAGCTATCCTCTCCTCGCTTCTGTAGAAGAGGTTAACTTCTATGGGGGCCCCAGTTTCTATTGATAGTTTCACTATTTCCTCAGCTGCTAGGGCCGCATAGTTCCCGTTAACCGATATTATAGGTTTACTTGACAGTATAAGGTGGGCCGCGGTTACCCTCTCAGCTTCAACGGCGAACTCATGGCTCCTCTCGCCTAGGATATAGTCGAAAGCCTCCCCCCTCCCGTGGGCTATGAGCCCCTGGGGCACTACTATGCCTTCCTCGAAGGCTTCAACGAGCCTCTCCCTCAGCATTAGGGACTCGTAGCGGGGGTGGCTTCTGGGTATGTGCCAGCGCATGTTTAGGGCACCCATATTTCCGGGCCTCCCCGTGACTGTTCTAGGGTTAAGAGTTTATGTTTGAGGCTTGAAAGGTGGCTTATAGCGTCCCCCACACGGTCGGACTCCACGAGAATTATGGCCACGCCTTTCTTAGCGTATGCTGCTATGATGCCGGGGGTTTTCATTACAGTGTGCTCCCCCTCACCTCCCAGGAGCTCTCTCAGGAGACCGTTTTCGAGGCTAAACCTGGTAGCCTCCTCTGCGAACACAGAGAAGCTCATAGACTCCGCTATCCTAGCTATTGAGGCTTCAGCCTTAACATCTAAACCCCTCTCAACATAGAGCCTTATAAGCTCCCGAGTGTGCCGGGCGCCCACTACTAGCGCGAGTATCGAGACCCCCGGGGGGAGGGGCGTGCAGTCTACCTCCCCAACACCGGGAGCCCCAGGCTTAACCCTAACTGCAAGGCCCACACCACAAGATATGGCGAGAACATCCCCGAGCCCCGTGCGCTCCAAAACCTCAGCCTCATGAGCCACCCTCAAGAGCCTCCTATAGGAGAAGCCTAAACCAGCCCCTACAGCGAGGGAGGAGGCTATAGCGGAGGCGGCGCTAACAGCAAAGCCAACCCCCGGGGGTAGGGGCGCCACTATGTCGAGGGGAGCCTTATAACCTAGAAGCTCGAGAACCCTACCAACAGTGCTAACACCGATAGACTCAACCTGAACCCCCCCGGGGGCGCAAACCCTAACCCTAGGCTCTAAAACTAAGCCGGCGCCGACAGACCCCGTAGAGGGGATGTCAACCCCATAATATGGTTTAAAGATTGCGGTCACATGATGCGGAGAGGAGGCGCAGAAACGAGGGGGGACCGCCCTCCCAGTTGAGCCCTCAACAGGGCTCAAAACCCTCACACCTGCGTGTGTCAAGCGGGCGCCCCTCTTTTAGGGGCTTCTTTTAACTATTTTGAGGGCTTCGTCAAGTATGAGCCTGGCTAGCACTTCCTTGTGTATGGTGCCTAGGAGTCTCTCTCCCTCTCCCGGTTTAGCTATTAGGGCTGTGTTCGTGTCTGAGGAGAACCCTGTTCCTGGGAAGCCTACAATATTGGCTATGACTATGTTAGCCGAGTATTTCGCCATTTTTTCTCTAGCTGCTTCCACGAGCTTCTCGGTGCTCGTGGTGTGTTCTGCAGCGAAAGCTACTAGGGCTTTGGGCTTCCTCTTCAGGCCTTCAAGCACTTTGAGCGTGGGCTTTAAGTTTAGGGTTAGCTCTACCCCGCTCTTAATCTTACCCTCATAGGACTCTTTTGGCGTGAAATCCACGGGGGCTGCGGCTGCCACTATCACGTCATAGTCTCTCTCTTCAGTTAGCTTGGATACTGCTCTATACATTTCCTCTGTAGTCTCAACCCTCAAAGTGTTAACCATGTGGGGGGCGCTCACGGAGATGGGTCCATGGATCAAGTCTACCCTAGCCCCCCGGGCCCAAGCCTCCACCGCAACCTCAACGCCCATTTTACCGCAGCTGGGGTTTGATATGAACCTAACCCTATCTATCCACTCCCTAGTGGGCCCCGCGGTAACTAGGACTCTAAGGCCCCTCATATCGAAGCCCCTGCTAGCGGCGGCGGCCGCGACTCTAGCTACGAGCTCGGGCTCGGGATATTTAGCTGCGCCCTCCTCGAGCTTTGGGGGCACTATGAGGGCTCCCAAGGCTTCTAGAGCCTCTACAGCCTTGCTATACTGGGGGGTTTCAGCCATGTTAGAGTGCATTGCCGGCACTATTACTGTGGGTTTTTTGAAGCCTACGGCTGATATTGCCATTAAAGCTACAGGGTTATCGGCTATCCCGTGAGCTATCTTAGACATTGTGGAGAGGGTTGCTGGGGCTACGAGCATGGCGCTGGAGGCCCTTACAAGGCCAATGTGCTCCGTTTCCCCTGTAAGCTCTGTTATAGGCTTGACCCCGGTAGCCCAGTGTAGGAGGTCTACCCCCACGTATCTCCTAGCTTCGAACGTCATAACTGGGATTACTGTGGCCGCCCTTCTTATGAGCCACCTAGCAGTGTCTACAGCCTTGTAGGCTGCGACGCTCCCGGTTAAGCCTATGATTAAGGTTTTACCTTCAAGGTACCTGTTGACGGAGCCTTCAATATCCCTAACAGGGCTTACCGGTGATTTGAACATTCCCAAGCCCCCGTATTAGGATTCTCTTCTCTAGAGTAATTATATTTTATAACGTTTAGACCGTTAATTTGAAGCTTGGAAGGGGGCGGAGCTTATGCCGCTAAAGTTTACGGTAAGGAGAGCTAGAGAGGAGGATATACATGAGGTTATGAAGATAAACATGGAGAGCCTCCCAGAAAACTACTGGTACGGGTTCTACAAGCACATCCTAGACAACTGGGGCGAAGCTTTCCTAGTAGCTGAAGTCGGGGGGAAACTCGTAGGATACGCTATGAGCAGGGTCGAAGACCAGGGAGACCCGGTACTCCTAGGCCGGGCGAGCGAGATCGAAGAAGGAGGAGAGAGAAGCCTAATAAGGAGAATCATGGAATCCCTAAAAAAGGTGGAACTGAAGCCCGTAGGCCACCTAGTATCAATAGCTGTGAGAGCCCCATACAGGGGAATAGGGATAGGGTCAAAACTACTGGAAGAGACTATAAGGGTGATGAGAGACTTTTACAAGGCGGAATCCGTATACCTCGAAGTCAGAGTATCCAACACCCCGGCAATAAAACTCTACGAGAAATTCGGATTCAAAAAAGCGAGGATAGTCAAAGGATACTACGCAGACGGGGAAGACGCGTACATAATGGTTAAAAGGCTACAATAAGGAATCGCCAAGTTTAAACCCTAAGGACCAGTAGGCGGCAATAAGCCTATAGCCGCCACTAACATACTTAAAGCCCCCTAAAGATGGAGACTCCCACTGTCGAGCTCCACGAGGCCCCACACCTTCCTGAGGAGAGTAAAGGGGCTAAGGTCAACCCTAACTAACAGGATATCGCTAAGCCCCGTTAGAGGGGGCTTTTAAAGGGTAGTCCATTTAAATGTTAAAAGCGGGGGGATTAGATTACGTGTTAGGGTGCCGCTACAGGGACCCCGTAGCCCCTTCTGTCTGTTGCTGCTTTCTTCACGCCGCCTTTGACTTGAACGGCGTTAGCTATGCCTAGCTTTTCGACCTTGAATGTTTTTATCCCTAGGAGCTCTTCTATGTTAACTTCGGGCTCCACGGCTATTCTCCCTGTTTTAGGGTCCCAGGCTGCTCTTGGGGTGTTTATGGCCTCTTCTATGGGCATGTTATAGTCTACTATGTTTGTTATGAATATTGCGTGTTGCTGGGGCCTATAGTGTCCCCCTGAGGCTCCAAGGGCTACTCTATTATCCTCCTGTTCTATGATGGCGGCTGAGAGTGTGTGGAGGGGTTTCTTCAGGGGGCCCAGGGTGTTCGGTAGCCCCCTTACTGTCGTGAAGTCTGCTGCTCTATTGTTTAGGGTTACCTGGAATCTGGGCTCTGTTAGCCCTGAGCCGAAAGGGTGGTAGAGGCTTTGTATCCCCGCTACTATTAAGCCTTCCCTATCGGCTACTGCGAAGAACGTTGTGTCACCGTTACTCTCGGGGGCTCCCTTGGGGTTTAAGTTCCCCCTCAACATCTTAATATCCTCTATAGTCTTGTTTGATAAGAGTTCCTTAAGGCTAACCCTCATGCTTCTAGGATCACCTATATTCAGGTCGCGCCACTTGTAGCTTGGAATGGCAGCCTCCACTATAGCCTTAAACCTCTCGGGCCCCAGAGGCTGGGGCTCCACGGGGAGCTCCTCGAGAAGCTTTAGCGTGTGGAGTGTCGTGACACCCTGAGTGTTGGGCGGCATCTCATAAACAGTCCAGCCCTTGTATGTTGCCGTGAGAGGCTCCCCCCACTCAGGCTCGTAGGATCTCATATCCCCAGTGTCGAGGACCCCGCCTCTCTCTGAAACATAGCTTACTATAGCCTCGGCGGGTTCACCCTTGTAAATAGCTTCAGGGTCCTCCCGGAGCTCCTCTATGAGGGATGCGAGCCCAGCCATCTTGAAGGGCCCCCAGGCTGAAGGCTTGGGGTTTAAGTATGTAGCTTTAGACCCGGGGTCAAGCTCGAGGGTTTTAGATCCGATGTCGATGGCCTTAACTAGGCTGGGGAGGGCTGGAAACCCTCTAGAGGCTAGGATGTGGGCGGGCTCCAGAAGCTTAAACCACTCGACACTACCTAGCCTCCTCCACATCTCGTGAACGGCCCCGGTGAACCCGGGGACAGTGATGCTTAAAGGACCCCTCAAGAGGGCCGAGGCTAAACCCCGGGACTCGAGGAGGTCCAAGCTTAGCCTCCCAGGCGAGTAGCCTGAACCATTGAGAAACAAAACCCTACCCTCAGGATAGGAGATTAAAGCGAAGAAATCACCGCCAAAACCACCAAGATGGGGAACGAGGACGGCCAGGGAAAAAGCTACTGAGACAGAAGCGTCAACAGCGTTACCGCCAGAATCCAAAACCCTAACACCAACATAGGAGGCGAGAGGAGCCTCACATGCAACAACACCGCCAAAACCCGCAGAAACCCAAACCAAAAAGAGCACACCAAAACAACGCTATAAACTGAAGCCTATAAACGGTTACATGCGCAATTAAAGTAAACCCTAGCCATAGATAATTGATGTAAGGCGGACGACAAAATATGGCCAAGCGCTCCACATTAACCTTGAAGGCCCCCACAGCTTTCCAGCTAGAAGTAAAACTGTGTACTTAGAGCACGCCTAGCCGGCTTCACGGTTCCGACACAATGTTACAGTAGGCTAGAGGGCCCCTTAAACATTGATATAGTGAAGGTCTCGTAAAGCGAACCACTATGGTTTATGTTAATGTTATAGGGTGGGTTGAAACGACCTGGCTGGATTATAATCAGGCTATGATAAAATGTTAAGCCGTTAACTATTTAAATAAAATTTTTAACCTTTAAACTGGTGAATATGGGAGGTTAACAGTTATGGGCAGGGCTTTAAGAGTCATAGTAGCGTCTATTGTGGGGGCTTTAATTTATGGCGGCATACTACTGTTATTGTCATTATTCAATTTGCTGGAGCCGGATAATCCTGGGTTTTTACTGTTCATTGCTATGCCTTTCATAGCTCCTTTTCTAGTTTCTGCAGTTTCACGGAGTGGAGTTAAACTTGGGGTGATTATAGGTTTATTGACAGTATTGTTGGGCGTGGGCTTCTTCGCCCTGACCGCTTTGCCGGCGCCGTTTAGAATTGTTGGACCTGAGGGCTGGTATAGTCTCGTCGCGTTCACTATTCTATATTGGGTCCCCATAGGCTTGATTGGCGGGGCTGTAGGGGGTTTTGTCGGTAGGCCACCTATAGGTGTCTTGGAGTGGGTTATAGTGAGGGTTATAGCGGCGGCCGCGGCGGGGGCTGTAGTCTATAATTTGCCCTGGCTGCTAGGACTAGTATGGCCGGAGCCCGAAGAGGTGCTGGGGGGCGCGTGGTGGCTGGTGTATTTTGTAAGGCCTGTAGTTGCTTCGACAGTAGTTTTCCTACTTACACGGAGCCATATAGTTAAGCTGGGTTTAACCAGAATGTGGTGGACGGTATCGATAGCCATAGTGGGCGTGTTTACAATTTTACTGGGCATAGCCCTTAGCTTCCCCATCCTCCTCCTACTCACCTGGCTAACGGGGGAAGCCTTCGCTTTCGGCTTCCTCGCCGAACTTCTTTTTAGCCCGATTCTTATTCTAATAGGATTGGTAGGCATATTTATAGTGTCTTTCATCATTAAACTAGCCGCGCGCATCATTAAATAGCGGCCGCCGCGCCTAACACTCCAGGCATGCAGAATGCCTAGGATTTCCAATCTAGGTTGAGCGCTTCCCTCGGCCGACTACTATTCATAAGCTCGTTAAGACCCTCATAGGCTGGCGTGCTGAAGCGCTTCCAGAAGAGAATCCTTACTCCCCACCTCTATGGAATATTAGAGTTAAAAACATTGGAAACACTCAAATGCCTAGTCCAGTGAAAGCCGTGTCTGCATGTTCACCCTATTAAATGTAGTTTAGGGTAATAGTGGGCTTTGAGGATCATGGGTATGCGGGCCCGCCGGGATTTGAACCCGGGATCTCCGGCTCCGGAGGCCGGCGCTCTATCCTGGCTGAGCTACGGGCCCCCCGTTTAGTTTGTGGGGGGTTGGTGGTTTTAGATTTTGACTTTATCCGCTAGCTCTTTCAGTGTGTAGTATATTCTTTTCTTTCTCTTCCCCCTGTTCTCTATTTTTAGGAGTTTTATTTCCCCTATTTCGCAGGTGTTTCTCACGTGTGGCCCCCCGTCCGCCTGAATGTCTACTCCCGGTATTTCAACTATTCTTAGTTTCTCCACTTCTGGCGGTAGTTTTTCCGCTAGTTTCACCATTCCCTCTATTTTTAGGGCTTCCCCTCTCGGCAGCCAGTATACTTTGACCTCAATGCATCTCCCTATTATCTCGTTTGACCCCGCTACTGCCTCCTCGAAGGCTTTCTTCCATTCTTCCACTGTTATGTCAAAGTCGTCTCTAGAGTATTCCGGCGTTATGTGGCCTCCAGTTATTAGGGCTCCATATCTCTTGTACATTACCGAGGCTATTATGTGGGCTGCCGTGTGCAGTCTCATCATGTTATATCTTTTATCCCAGTCTATAACCCCCCTAACCTCGGAGCCTGGGGTGAAGGGGGCTGGGGGCTCGACTATGTGGGCTACAACGTCACCCCTAACCTCGGCCCTCACAACTTTAACCCTAACACCCCCAGACTCTAGGTAGCCCGTGTCCGTGTCTAGGCCCCCGTATGGTGTGGGGTGGAATGCTGTAGCGTCTAGGATGACGTGGCCGCCGCTAGACTCTAAGACTTTAGCTGTGAACTCTCTAAGATAACTGTCTTCCTGGAAGAGGAGCCTGGTCTTCAAGGCTTCCAGCCTAGACGTTCCTCTTTGAGGCTGGGGTTTAAATGTGTTTACGGTGTCGACAGCCTAGCGTGTATGAGGTTTAAGAGCTTGAGGACTATTGTGGCATAAGAGTTTAGAGCCTCCTCTGGGGCCTCCACGTGCCCCTTAACAGCTGCCCCGACGGTTTTAAATATAGCCTCTAAAGCTTGACCCTCAGATATGCCGCCACTAGCGTACCCTAAAACTATGCTCTCAAGGGCCCACTTGAAGCCGCTCTGAACGCACTTGGAGGGCCTCCAAGCATACTCTATATAGCTCAGGGGCCTCGCAGACAAGAGGAGGTATGGGTAGAGGCCCGAAATGTCCGCAGCCTTCCTTGCAGCCTCACAGAGGATATAGCCCCTAACTTTAACGTCCCCCGAGGGGCTCCAAAGGCTCCTCCTAGCTTTTGAAACCCTGTAAGGCCCGAAGAGCCTCGAAACCCCGTTGGCTATTGATGTTACCGCAGCCTCTATGTCCTCGCGTGCTCTCACCGTGATCCATTTAGACTTCCTCTTCGCCGTCCGCCTCGTAGCTAGAGCTATGAGAGCCTTCTCCCTCACCACCCACTCTATAAGCTCGTCTCCAACCCTGGGATAGTTGACGTCTGAGAGGGAGGCCTCGACCTCGTCTATGTTAACGTTTAGCTTTGCTAGAGCATTTAATATGTCCCTGTAAGCCTGGGACTGCTCAGCCCCCGCCCTCAGAGGGCCTAAAAGGAACCTAGCCCCGTTAAAAGTGTTGAACATGTTGATCTCAACGCCCTTCAAGTCTAGTGTCATAGTTTTAAATACACCCTCGGGAACACTCTCTATTCTCAAGGCGAGAGCCCCTGAAAGCCTTGTGGAGGCTATCCAGGAGAGATGCGCTATGTAGAAAGCTTCAGGGCCCCCATAAACTTTTGAAACACTCTCAGCGAAATCGCGGCAGCTGAGGAGGATGCTTATATAAGCCTTGATCCTCTTAGCGTACTTCTCCACATCTAGGGGTTTCACGTTTTCCGGGAATGGGAGGCTGGGGGGGTTGAGGGGTTTTAACCCGGTACAGTACACTGTTTTCAAGCCTTTCAACCCCATGATGCTACTGTAAACCCTATCACTAGTATCCCTGCCAAGCCCATAGTATTCTGCTAGCTTAACATAGTCTTCGTATACTATCAAACTCGCGCCGCCTAGATAAACATGTCACAGCTAGACCTAATAGATTATTAGCTGGCAAAACTAGGGCAGACATCGCCCATTTTTAAGCTGCCCCTGAAATAGTAACTGGCGGGGTGCATGTTTACCCATGTATAATTATGACGCTGTTGTCATAGGGGGCGGCCATAACGGGCTAGTGGCTGCCTGCTATCTAGCTTCTAGGGGGTTGAAGGTCGGCGTTTTCGAGGCTAACGAGTTTCTGGGGGGTATGGCTTCTACTCCCGAATTGTGGAGGGGCTTTAAGGTTCCCGTGGGTGCTTATGTTTTAAGCTTGTTTCATAGGGGGCTAGCTGAGGAGCTGGGTCTTTTCAAGGCTGGCTTAGAGCTCATACCTAAAGACCCCGGGATGACTGTCCTCCTCGATAATGGTAGGGTCGCATCCACATGGTCCTCTCTCGATAAAACCGTGGAGGAAATCCGCAGGTTCTCGGAGAAGGATTCTAAAGCTTACATTGAATGGTCTAGGTTTTGGGGCTTCGCCACTACAGTATTAGATTACATTTACTTGAACCCCCCAATGGACATAGCTGAAGCCCTAGACCTAGCCCTTAAAGCTGTCAAAGCCTCGAAAATAACCGGGATGAGCAGCCTCATAGAAGACCTCCAAGTGGTCCTCACAGCCCCCGCTTCAAGGCTTTTAGACGAGTTTTTCGAGAGCCCGGAGGTTAAGGCTCTACTAGTGGAGGACGCTGTAGTTGGGGAGCTCGTAGGCCCAAGTAGCCCGGGGTCTGCCCTAGTTCTGGCGCACCATTATATGGGGAACATTACTGGTGTCCGGGGCCAGTGGGCCTATGTTAAAGGCGGTATGGGGAGGCTTTCAGAGCTCCTGGCCGAGCGGTGTAGAAGCTTGGGGGTCGACGTTCACCTTGGCTCTAGGGTTGAAGAGATCATAGTTAGGAACGGCTCCCTCGCCGGGGTTAGGGTTAATGGTAGAGTCTACAGGGCTAAGTTCGCTTTGAGCAGCGTAGATGCTAGGGTGACGCTGCTCGACCTCCTTAAATGGGATGAGGCGGGCCTCGATAAGAGGCTTGTTAGGAGGCTTAGAAGCCTCAAATCTATAGGCGTGTCATCTAAGGTTGTCGCAGCCCTGAGGGGGCTCCCGAAGCTTAGAGGCGCGTATTCCGAGTATGCCGACAGGATTTTCAGGTCTTCCGCTTTAACTATAGAAAGCGTGGACTACGTAGAGAGGGCCTACAGGGAAGCCCTGGCTTTCGGGGCTAGCCGCGAGCCGTGGATCTCCATTAACACACAGTCATACCTAGACCCTACAGTAGCCCCTGAGGGGTGGCATATAATATCGCTGTTCACACAGTACACGAGGTACGACAGCCCGGGAGGGTGGGATGAGGCTTCTAGGGAGAAGCTTGCTAACACTGTGTTCGAAGTCCTAGACAGGTATTTTGAAAACTTTAAAGGCGGGGTTGAGAAAACCCTAGTGTTAACCCCCAGGGACTATGAAGACCTATTTAAAGCCCCTGGAGGCCACATATTCCATATATCAGCAACCCTAGACCAGCTGTGGATAAACAGGCCCCTACCAGAACTTTCAAAATACAGGACCCCCATAAAAGGCCTATACCTATGCGGCTCCAGCACACACCCGGGAGGGGGGGTCACGGGCCTGCCAGGCTACCTGGCGGCGAGAACTCTACTTGAAGATATAGGTGTAGAGAGGCCTAAGAGGACCCCGTTAAGGTTTCTCCTAAGAATGTTGAGGGGTTTCTTCAAGTGAGTCAACATTTATAAAGCTAGTCCCCTTATATCAATTTTATGGGCGGGGGTGCCCGAGCTGGGTCAAAGGGGGCGGGCTTAAGACCCGTTGGCGTAGGCCTGCGTGGGTTCAAATCCCACCCCCCGCACCATTAATAGTATACGCTCATGCCCCCATCGAAAGGTATTAGGGCCCCCGTTATGTATGAAGCCCTCTCTGAGGCTAGGAAAGCTACTAGGGCTCCCAGGTCTCTGGGGTTCCCCATTCTCCCTAAGGGTGTTTTCGAGGCCCTCCTCTTAATAGCCTCTTCTAGAGTTATCCCCAGTCTCCTAGCGTCCGCCTCCGCCAGCTGTTTAACCCTCTCTGTTAGCACGTCGTACGGCATTATGCCGTTAACCGTTATGTTATACTTGGCTAGCTCCACTGCTAGTGCCCTCACGAGGCCTGCTATGGGGAGCCTCATTATGTTGCTTGTGGCTAGATTCTCGATCTGCCTGACTATGGTTATTGAACCTATGAATATCATCCTACCCCACATGTTCTTCATCATAAGCCTAGAAGCCCCCCGGGCGGCCCTTATAGCGCTTAGGTTTAAGAGTTTAAACGTGTCCTCCCAGTCTTCATCGCTAACATCGAAGAAGCCCCCAGGCTTAGGCCCCCCAGTACTATAGACTAGTATGTCGAGCCTCCCATAATTCCCCTCTATATAGTTGAAGAGGGCGTCAACATCCCCCTTAACCCTTAAATCTCCGGGGAAAACGTCAACGTAAACCCCCCCAGCCTCACTCAATATCTTCAACCGGGCCTCCTCAAGCTTAGCCCTACTCCTAGAGAACAATATGAGATTACAGCCCTCCAGGGCAAGCTCTAGGGCGGAAGCGAGCCCAAGACCCGAACTACCCCCGGTCACGAGGGCAAGCCTGCCCCGAAGCCCTAGATCCAAGAGAAGACACCCAGCAAATGAGGCTGGCTAGAAGTTAAATATGCCGAGATTGCTGGGAACGGCTTTAACAAGGTTGGGGTAAGGCGTGCCCCCTACCGGTTTGGCAGGAGCCCCTTAATGAGAAAATGGGGTTATCTCTCGCACGTTTTACATTGAGAGTTCTCGGTTATTTCTAGGACTAGCTCTTCTCCTTCCTTTTCATCGACCTCGAATATTTCCCTGAGTTTAGAGTCTTCGGATGCTTGGGGTTCTTTTAGGCTCTTCTTAACTATGGTCATCCTGGCTGCTGGGGTTTTAGACTTTTTTCTTATGATGCTTTTTGTTTTACGGTCTTCGGGGCCTCCGAAGACTATTACTTGGGCTCCCTTACTCTCATCTCTGTATATTGTGAAGCCTTTGAGGCCTGAGAGCCACGCTAGCATGTATGCCGTGTATACGTCGTCCACAGTGGCTTCCTTCGGGAGGTTTGCTGTCTTGCTTATGGCCTGGTCTACGTAGACTTGGGAGGCTGCCTGGTGGGCTATGTGGTACCAGAGGTCTATGTCCATTGCAGTAGCGTATTTCACGGCGAGCCTCTTGAGCTCTTCGAGGAGCTCGCGCCTGTCTTTGAGCGTTTCCTCTAATGTTGGGAGGGCTCTTCTAATGCTTCCGCGGGCTGCCCTCACTGCTTCATAAATGTTCATTATTGTTTCTTCGGGTAGGCCGTGTTTCCTGGCTAGCGCTAGGAGGTCTTCCCTGAAAGCCCTGTTGACCTCTAGGAAAGTCCCTATAGCTACTTGTCTTTTGAATGTGAGGGCGAAGTAGGGCTCTATTCCGCTACTAGTCCCAGATATTATGCTGATTGTCCCCGTTGGCGCCACCGTTGTTGTGACAGTGTTCCTTGGAGCTCTAGCTCCGAGGGCTCTGCCGTATATCCTTAAAACCTCCCATGCTCTGACAGGAGTGTATATTGCTAGGGCTAGGAGCATTTGGGGGCTCTTAACAACCTCTAGGGGGCTAGCTTCTAGGGCTTTCCAGAGGGTTTCCCTGGTGACCCCGAATATTCTGGATAGCACCCTCTCTAAAGCCTCCACAGCCACAAGCCTAACACTACCGTCATCCTCAACCCTAGAGGATGATAACCCCACAAGCTTACCCCTAACATCCCCGGGTATCCTAACATCCTCGTGGTACCTGAGTTTAACCCAGCCGTCCTCGAAGACCATAACATGGCCGGCTTTAACTAGAGCTGGAACGTGAATGCTTGAGAGGAGCTCTGGATCCCCCTTCTCCACGCATTCAAGCCTCCTCCAGTCGTAGGCTGAACACTCGAAAGCCGGGGCGTGGCCGAGCTCAGCCCCGAGCTCCCAGCTCCTCTTCCAGGAGAATACTTCAAGGGCTGCCGTAACGGCTAGAGTGAAAGCTACAGCCTCCTCACTATCATATGGAATGTTGAGGGAGGCTAGAGCGTCCGCTAACCCCATAACCCCCAGCCCTATCTTCCTAGTCATAAGGTTCACCTCATAGTGCCGGGCGTCCGGGTGGTTGTTTATGTCTATAGCTGAATCCATAGCGTCAACAATGAAGTGGACATCCTCATAGAACTTTGCGAGGTCGAATTTACCTTCTGAAACATACTTAGCCAGGTTGAAGCTACCCAAGTTGCAGTTCTCGAAGGGGTATAGGGGCTGCTCCGAGCACGGGTTAGTCGACACCACAGCCCCAAGCCATGGGGTTGGGCTCCACTTATTATGGTTGTCGAAGTATACTACTCCAGGGTCTCCCCCGGCCCAGGCGTTCTCCACTATCTCCTCCCACAGTTCCCTAGCTTTGACCCTCCATGTGTGGACGTTTTTAGAGTCCACATTAGCCTGGGATCCCAGGGCTTTAGCCACCTCCTCCAGGGTTTTGAGGGCCGCCCTCCTAGCTTCTTCCAGCACATCCTCGTATATGTTGAGATAGGGGTTCTCGAGGATCCTGGGGTGTTTCTCGGCTAGTTTCCCTATAATGCCCAGCCCTGTAGCCCTGCTCACACTATAATGTATCCTGTAAACCCCGTCGCCCACATCGCTATACTTGGGGTTAACCATCCACCAGTAATCGTCTTCAAGCACAGCCTTCATGAAGAGATCGTTGACCCCAACGCTTATGTTGAAGTTTGTGAGGTTAGCGTCCTGTAGCGGGGGCTCTTTAGCCTGCACGAAGCCGGCGTCCTCCACGCTCCACCAGCCCGCCCTACTCATGTTCTCCACGAAGCTCTTGAGGCTCCTGTCAACCTCGTAGCCTTCAGCTTCAACATCCTCTATAAGCCTCCTTAAAGCCTCTATGAGGCCGACTATTTGGGGTGGGAGCTTGTTCCTCAAGGCTATGTAGGGGTCGAAGCCCGGCGTGTAAATGTCCGGGTGCCAGGCGTGCATTATCCCCATGTTAGCCCCTCTACGCTTCCCCCCCTGTTTAACCGTCTCAGTTATCACGTCATAGAGATGCATGAAGCTTAGGGGGCCGCTGCTGAAGCCCCCAGTACCCTTAACTATATCCCACCTGGGCCTCAGCTCGCTAAAACTAAACCCCTGACCCCCTCCATACTTGAAAGTCATAGCTTGAACTACGCCGGCATCAAGAATAGCTCCCATATCATCGTATACAGGGGTCACATAGCATGCTGAGAGAGTGCCCCGGGCGCCGTCAGCATACATGTTGAAAAGGGTTGGGCTGTTAAACATGAAGTAGCCTTCAGCTAGAAGCCTGTACAGCCTACCACTGTCAACACTGTCTTTAAACCCGAGGGCGACCCTGGCGAACACCATGCTGGGCGCCTCAACGTAAGCCCCCATCCTATTCTTGCTCATATACCTGGCCATGAGAACCCTAATAGCGTTATAGGTGAGGAGCATGTCGTCACGGCAGGGGCCCCCTAAGCCCTCAACATAAGCTTTAACACAGTCGGGTAAAGGAGCTAGGAGGCCTCCATTAGAAGCCCTCCCATCATAGCCCTCGAGAACCTGCCTGTAAACCCTAGATAGCAGGCTTAACTTAGCCTCATCCTCCTTCTCAGGCTTAACCACAGACTCCCTTATCAGGTTCAGCTCCCTCTCCTCCTCCACGAAAGTCACCCCGCTTAGCATGAGGCGGGCTCTTAGCTCAACTTCTGAGCCAAAGTAGAGAGAGGGAGAGGAGCGGACGTATCTTTTAATTCCCGAGATTAAACTGTCCACGGCTTCCCCTGTATCAAATGGAGGAGATGGGGGTAAGGTTGAAGTGTGCGGCTTCCTAGAACTCCCCGGCTTCCCGCCTCCCCCAACGGTATTACCCAGCTTGCCCTGACCCATGTTTTCCCGAGGCCTCTCTCCCGCTTTCCCCATATATTTCTATTGTTCCAAGTAATATTTTTAAACTTTACCCCGAAGATAATCTAGCGATATAACTCTAGGCCTCCAACATTACTCTAAGGGGTTCTAGTTAGCGTTGAGAAAAGGAAGAGCCAGGAAGGATAGTGGTGAAGAGGCCCCGAGGGGGAGGATTAAAGAGTCGAAGCCCCCGAAGACTCAGAGGACCGGGGCTCTAGCCAGCCCTGAGGAGGTTAGGGCTGCAGCCCTCGAGGTTTCAAATGTCCTAGCGGAGAGGCTGGGCATTAGGAGCTTCGCGGACAGCTCCACACTCTTAGACATTGTGGAGGGTGTTGTCGCGAGCTATGTTGAGAGTAGGGGTAAGTCTAGGCTTGAGAGGGCTGACGTGGACCTCATAGTTAAGAGGCTGGAACTACACAGGGAAGCCCTCTACAAGCATGTAGCCTCGAAAATAATGGTTGAAGCGGAGGACTTGGATGGCGCGAAGCTCGAGTTCATAGTAAACTACGCCCCTGAAATAGCGGGTAAGACAGCCCCCACACTCTATAGGCTGGCGAGGGAGAAGGGCCTGTCATACCTGGTTGAAACTCTCAGGAGACTATGGGAGACACATGGGAGCCCCACACTGCTGGCATGCCCGGAATGCGGGTTTAAAGCCCTAACCCCCGACTTCTACTGTATAGTGTGCGGCTCAACCCCTGAAGAGGGGGAGGTTAAGAGGAGTATGGGCTTCGAGGCTGAGCTTAGAAAAGCGGCAGTGAAATGGCATGAAAAACTAATAGCGGAGGCTTTGAACGCCGGCTTCGTATACTATGACGGTGAGATAAAGCCTCCAAGCATGGGGAGGAGGGGGGCTGACATAGTGTTCCATCTAAGCCACAGAGAGAAGAATATATTGAGGGAGGTGATGGCTGAGCGGAGGAGCTCGACCGGGGTCCCCACGTTTAAAGCCCCCCCTAGAACATGAGGACTTCCCAGTATTAAACCAGAAATATATGCTCTCAAATAAAAGTTTCACTTAACATAAGTGAAATTGGGAGTTGAAAGCTATGAGGGCTTATAGTGGAACACAAGTAAGGTACGAGCTTCCCTGCGAGAGGGCTGTTAGGGCAGTGTTCCCCTCGATAAGAGCTATCCTAGCTAGGATCCTAACCGAGGAGTACGGCTTAAGCAGGTACAGCGTAGCTAAAGTTCTGGGGATGACCCCTGCAGCCGTAACCCTATACTTGGAGAAGAGGAGGGGGGATAAGTATGCGGTTAAGCTGCTTTCCAACCCCGAAATAAGCCAGATGGTGAGGAAAATGGCTGAAGAATTCTTCAACGACTACAGCCAGAAAGGCTATGTAAGCTACCAGATATACCAGGCCGCCTTCTGCAGTATTTGCAGCAAGGTTAATGAGGTCGCAATCTATAACGGCTGCCCGGCGCTTGACTTCAACGGGGGCAGCTTAGAAGCTAAGCCTGAAGTCTGGGAGAAACGCCCGACTGCTTAAATATTAGCCGGCACCCGCCTCAAGCATAGGGCGACATTCTGGGGGCTCAGTTCTTCGACGTCCCCGCATACTATGTAGGCTGCAGCTATGTTAAAGTAGGGCTCCCCCAGCCTGGAGAATAATGTTAGAACCCTGCGCCCGTGGTTGAACTTGTAGCCTTCAAGGGCGGGTTCGTGACCTCTAACTATGATGGATGCGCCTGAGAGGCTTAAAGCCTTGTCCGTAACCCTACGGCCCCACAGGCTCCCCGCACCTCTGGGGTTGGGGGCTCTTGTCTCTACGAGCTCTGAGGGGTCGTTCCATAGGATCTCCTCTATCACTTCAACCCTCCTATCCCACCCGAGATAGTCTTCAAGGCTTCCGGCAAGCCTCGTGGGAGGCCCCCCGTGTACCAGGAGGGCTTTCCCTTTAAGGACCAGGGCGTGGGGTAGGGAGTTGAAAACTGCGAGGGATTTCCTGTAAAGCTCTAGGGCTTTATCCCGGCCGAAAAGCTGTTCTAGAACGTAAGGGTAGTCGTGAGGGTAGGGTACCAGGTTTTCGGGGGGCTCATGGTTCCCCCTTAAAGCTACAAGCCTGTCGCCCATCTCAAGCTTCAACTCCGCTATCCTCATTAAAGTCTCAACCTGACCCTCAGGAGGCCCCCTGTCAACATAGTCTCCTAGGAGGATTAGGAGGCCCGAGTCAATAACGCCCTCCCCCTCAACATCGTCGAGAATCTTAGAAAACGTGCCGTAATCACCGTGAATATCGCCTAAGACCGCCAGGGGCCCCTTAAAGTCTTCAACGATAACGACACCCCCCAACCTTAAACCCCTACCCCCCAGGTAAGCCTTAACCCTCTCCTCCCCAACCATGAACTCCCTAAGCTTATCCAGGAGCTCGCCCAGCCTACCAGCCTCAACCATCAAGTTAACACCACCAAAAACAGTGGAGCACAAGATTTAAATTAGGGGCTAGCAGCCCGACACGCCCCTAGGGGGAGGACCTGGTTCGAAAACCCTATAGGCTGAGAAAATACCATGAGTGTTTTTGATTCATTCCTTTCCCATGGTATTGGGCCCCCCGGCCCGATCACAGCTCACAAGCCCATCAGATGCTCTATAGGCTGACACCACGGGGCCGCCCTGCGCTCGCCTCTAAATGCAAATCATGGGGGCAGGCTTGCATAGCGTGGGATCCTTAAAATATATCTAAACAACCATTTCACATTTTAACCATGTTAGCCAGGAAACACCAGAGATTTTACTCTAGAAAACATTCTAACATAGCGCTCGCGACATTAACTCTCCCTAGTTTCTTAACGTGCTTTTACGGCTTCAGCTTCTATAAGCTTAGGTTTCTGGAGGGGAATATTTAAAAGCGCCCTTATATACTTTAATAGTGGCGGATGGGAGTAGAGTGTGGTAGTAGAGCTATGAGCTATGAGGCTAAGGAGATCCTTTATAGGGTTATTGGGGCGATATACCGTCACGTTGAGGGATTCGCTGTTCTCGAGTATCCTAGGAGCTCTTCTAGGAGGAGCATAGATATTGTGGCGAGGTTTAAGAATGGGAGGCTGGCGCTTATCAAGGTTACGGATGATATTGAAAGCATCTCAAAAAACGATGTCGACGACCTGAAGAAAGTTGCTTCAATCATAGGCTCCGGGGCTCTCATAGTTTCCGACAGGGCGGGGGGCTCGAAGCTTGTGAGCGGCGTTGTCTACGAGAAGCACGGTGTTAAGGTTATTAATGTGAGGAGCTTGGAGAGGAGCCTCTCCGGGAGGGAGCGTATATATGTCTACCAGAGTGGCGATACTTTGAAGGCGAAGATTAGGGGAAGCCTTATGAGGGAGATTAGGGTTAGGAGAGGCCTCAGTTTAGGGGCTGTCGCCAGCCACGTTAAGGTTAGTAGGAGGACTATATACGAGTATGAGAGGGGATCCATAGAGCCTAGTGTTGATAAGGCTGAGAGGCTTGCGGAAATCTTCGGGGAGGAGATATTCCTGCCAGTGAATTTCCTCGAGCCCCTGAAGGCGGAGAGCCCCCCTAGGGAGCCTTTAGATTGTGATGTGGAAGCTGAGAATATTATAGCTGAGAAGCTGAGAAGCTCGGGGTATAAGGTGGCCCACGTTAAGAGGACTGCTGCAGACCTTGTGAGCTTAGGGCCTAGAAGCGGGATGATCATAGTTGTGAAGCATGGAAGGGAGAGCCTTGACACTATGATTAACAAGGCTGTAAACTCTATTAAAATAAGTAGGCTGTCGAACGCTGAGAACTATGTAGTAGTGGATAGCTCTGAGAGTAAGAGGGCCCTAGAGAAAGAGGGCTTAGAAAGTGTTGAGATGAGAGAGTTCCTAATGATAGCTGAGGAGAAGAAGAGGGATTTAAAGCTTTAAACATAGAAGCCCCTAAGGGATACACGGATTGGAACTGTCTGGGAAGCGGGGCTACTATATTACCGGAGCCTCCGGGGTAGGGAAGACCACTATTTTCACTCGCATAGTTGGGGAGGTCAAGGCTTTAGGGTGCACTGTGGGGGGCATATGTGCTCCAGAGGTTAGAGAGAGGGGGGTTAGAGTAGGGTTTAAGATAGTTGATATAGATGGGGGGGAGTGGGGCTGGCTAGCTAGGGTCGGAGGCTCCGGAAACCTGAGGATAGGCAAGTACGTTGTAGTGGAGGAGGATGCTGTTAGAGTAGGCGTTAGGGCTTTAGAGAAGGCTTTAAAGACTAGGGATATTGTAGCCGTGGATGAGATAGGGCCTATGGAGCTTATGGTGCCCCGGCTTAGAGACTCTATTATATCAGCCCTCGAGTCAGGCAAGCTACTCCTAGCTGTTGTTCACAGAGACCTTAAACGTAGGGATCCAGAGGTTTACAGGCTGGTGGCGGGGTCGGGCGTGACCGTTGAGGTTACTTTCGATAATAGAGGCTTCCTCTTATCTAGGGCTGGGGAGGTGGCTTTAAAGATTGCCAGGTCGGCTGGCTGTGGCCAGAGAGGGTAAAGTACTGTTCTACATGCCCGACCCTTCAAGCGCAAGGGCTGGGGGGAGGCTTGAGCCCGCCTGGCTGCCTGTATTCTATAATCCTAGGATGGAGTTGAACAGGGACTTGAGCGTTGCGGCCCTACAAGTTTACATAGACTATTACGCCTCGCGCAAGCCCGTCAACGTTGTTGAGCCCCTTTCAGCCACCGGGGTTAGAGCTTTAAGGTATGCCCTGGAGGTTGAGGGGGTGGGCAGGGTCTACTGTGGGGATGTAGACTATGAAGCTTACAGGATCATAGTTGCGAACATAGGCCTTAACAGTGCATGGCACTCTGTAGAGGCCTCGTGGGGCGACGCTAACGCTCTAATGTACAGTATAAAGTTTAGGAGGGTCCCCGTGCTCGTAGTGGATGTAGACCCTTTCGGCCCGCCAACGCCTTTCATCGAGGCTGCCTTAAACCTTATAGGCGACGGGGGGCTCCTAATGGTCACAGCCACCGATACTGCTGTCCTGGAGGGTTCTAAGGCTTCCAAGGCTCTTCGAAGGTATCAGGCTAGGGTGGCCAGGATCCCCCAGTCTAGGGAGATGGCGTTGAGGGTCCTCATAGGCTATATAGCTAGGGTGGCCGCCGGCATGGATAAGTGGGTTGAGCCTCTAATATCCCTGTACATGGACTATTACGTGAGGCTATACATGCTCGTCAGAAGGGGGTCTAAGGGGGCCCGGAAGACTGTGGAGAGCCTCCTAGGCCCCCTCTACTACTGTGAAGACTTTAAATACGCCTCCCTCAGAGAAAACGATGTTAGAGGCTACTGCTCCAAAGTAACCCACATGGGCCCCCTCTGGACTGGAGACCTGTTCAACGAAGAGTTCCTAGAGAAAGTTATAGCCAGCGTAGAAGGCCCCTTCAACTACCTCGGAACAGGCAGGACCCTACTGAAAACACTCAAAACCGCGAGGGAGGAGGCGAAACTACAGGGCCACGTGTACCAGAGGCTCGACTCTATAGCGTCAACCCTGAAAACTGAAACCCCCAGAAGAGAGTGGGCTATTGAAACATTGAGGTCCAGGGGCTTCAAAGCAGCCCCAACACACCTAGCCCCCACAGGGCTCAGAACAGACGCCCCCCTAAGAGACCTACTAGGATTATTCCCCGGGGGGCTTAAGGCTAGCGGGGCTCTAAGCGCCTCCTAAATGCTGCTTCCCTAAGAACCCCTGTTAATAACATAGCTAAATTAACGTTGCACACTCGATATTAATAGTGGTTTGAAGGGTTATGGGTAGGAGGGTCTCTGTAGCTGTCACCGGCTCTAGCGGGGTTAGGGTGGCGCTCAGGTTTCTGGAGGTTGCTAGGAGGGTTGAGCTTGAAATTGTGGGGGTTATAGTGTCTAGGGGGGCTTATAAAGTGGCTTTTTACGAGGAGGGTTTGGGGGAGGGGGATTTAAAGGCTAGGATTTCAAGTTACGCTCCAGTATTCGGGGATGAGGATTTCTCCTCGCCCTTGGCTAGCTCCAGCAGCCAGCCCGACTCCATGGTTATAATTCCTGCGAGCATGAAAACGGTGGGTTTAATAGCTAATGGCATACCTTCAACTCTAACAAGTAGGGCGGCCCTGGCTATTCTAAGGCTTGGTAGGAGGCTAGTAGTAGCCACGAGGGAGACGCCGCTCGGGGTTGCTGAGTTGGGGAACATGCTGAGGCTGGCGAGAATGGGCGCCATAATAGTCCCTATGACTCTCGCCTTCTACAATAAACCTAAGAGTCTAGAGGACGCTGTTGACTTCGTGGTTGGGAAAGTCTTCGACGCCCTCGGGGTGGACGCCGGGCTATATAGGAGGTGGGGTTCAAGCCCGGGTGAAGATTTGCTGGGGCTTGAAAGTTAACCAGAATATTTAAACCCTAAACTTAGAGTTCTAGCTTAGAGGGGGTTTCCTAGTGCCCGTGTATCAAGCTAGGGATCTCAGGAAGCCCAGCGGGGGCTTCAGAGGTAGGCATGTTAGGGTTAAAAGGAAAGCTTTGATGGGCAGCCAGCCCACGCTAACCAGGGCTTCTGGCGAGGATGAAGTTAGGGTTGAGAGGGCTAGGGGGGGTAATGTTAAGGTTAGAGTTGTCAGGGCGGCGCACGCTATAGTTTCGGATCCTAAAACCGGGGTTTCCAAGAAAGCTAGGATAATATCTGTTGTTGAGAGCCCCGCCAACAGGGAGTACGCTAGGAAGAGGATCATAACTAAAGGCACTATAATAGAGACTAGCGAGGGCAGGGCCATAGTAACCTCGAGGCCGGGACAGGATGGGGTAGTGAACGCTGTACTCATAGAGAAAGGCAAGTAGCGGGGAGTCGAGGGTTGAACAAGTGTCTATAGGGAGAGAGTTTAAGGGATCGAGAATAATAGTGTGGCCCCACTACATAGATGAGACCCTGCCTAGAAGCAGGGGCAGGAAAATAGCTAGAAACAAGTCAGTAAGAAAACCCAGCCTCGAAGAAGTGAAAACAGCGGCAGAACTCCTAAACTTAAACCCCATAGTTGAAAACGATAAAAGATACCCTAGAGAATGGCTATCCCCCGCTGGGAGAGTAATAGTAGACAAGAAAATGCCCAAAAACAAAACCCTAGAACTCATAGCATCCAAAATACTAGAACTGAGGAGAAAACCGCGGGGGGCATAGCTGGTTTAAACCCTTCCCTCTAAGAGCTCCCTCAACAAGGGGATCTCCCTGAGTTTCCGAGATTCTAGGGAGTCTCTGAGGATCCCCGGGGGCCTCTCTCTTCTCCCCTCAACTTTTATAGTGCGCGTTGGCGTCACTATATAATCTACTGGAACGTCGTGAGGCTCTTGAGGTATCCTTTCTTCGACTACTTGAATATCATGTACTGTTGTCGCTATAGCCACACTGGGCTCTATGAGGTTTAGCTCTACGAGGATGGCGTATTCGAGCTCCCCGTAGCCCTCCCCCTTTCCCAGTCTCTCTCCGAGGGGGTTCACTACTACGCTCCCCTCAACTATAAGGTCAATAGGGTCTAGGGCCCTCAATATTTCACCTAGTGTTCTCAGCTTAACCCCGTACTCGAAAGCCCCCCTTATAGTTGAGGCTTGCCTGTAGAGGTTCCCCGGGATCCTTTTAGGGTCTAGTAGTAGGAACCCCTCTCTTATCCTGGGCGTGGGCATTACGAGCGTTTTACCCTCTTCGAGGGCTCTGAGCCTTACTGGGGCCTGGGGGCTGTCCGGGTTCACTTTCACTATTAACGCTCTCCTCCACTCTAGGGTCTTAGCTAGTGTTTCCGCAGCTTTTTCCGCGCCTTTGAAGTTTGGTATTCTCCCGTAGACTGGGAATGGGGGCCTGGCTACCCCTTTCTCAACCATTAACCTCCATATTTTACTCCTTAGAGCCTCCTTACTCCTCTTTATGTCATTTTCTCCTGAGTTTCTCCACAAATTTTAGGCCCCCCTTGAAGTCCATGGGTGAGGATACGAGCACTCTATCGATCAGGCTCGAGTTAGACTCCAGGAGTTTCACCGCTTCTTCTGGGGTGTGCATTTTATCCCTGCTTATTAGACCCCCCATGATGCTCCTGTTATTCTCTGTCAGCAGGACTATGTACGGGTATAGTTTTGCGTTAACCTTCCCAGCCTCCTCGACGACGCTCTCGTAGGCTTTCACAGTGTTACTGTTAAGGTTTAAGACTAGGTAGAAGTCGGCTTTAAGATCGAGCCTCGACTTTATCTCTCCAAGGCTCTTCCTCATACTGAGGAGTAAGCCGGGGCTAGGGCCCCCCATAGCCCTAGCAGTGTTTAGAGCCTGCTCCGGCTCTAGATCCCTAACTATTGTCGAGCCTTCAACAATGTCCCCCCTAACGAAAACAACCCTCTCGACACCGCAGAGGCTGAGCCCTTTAATTACAGCCTCTAGGGCAACCCTGCTCAAGTCTATGACCCTAACGTGGGCTATGACTTTAACGTCTCTGAAAGACTGTTTAGCAATACAGCTAACTATGGGGGAGAAGAACCGCGACGTGCCCATGGGGGAGTCGGGTATGTCAACCCAGTCTACAATGTCGCTGAGAGTTTTCAGCCTCTCTTCTAGCTTAGCCTTGTCCCCGGTAGGCCCCAGCTCGAAAGCTATCTCCAAGCTGTGAAACCTCTCCCACCAGCATGTTTAGGGTTTAAAACACCACCTCTTATATATCTTCCCATCACCCTAGATCTCCATGGAGCCTACTAGCAGCCCCACCATAGATATGGACATTAGGGCTAGAACCCTCTTCTTATGGCTTAGAGCAGTGTCGCGCGTGGGCGACCTAACTAGGCGTGCAGCCTCCACAGCCACCATAGCGTCAACAGGCAGTATTATAGCGATATACCAGGCGTTTACAAGCCCTAGGACTGGGGGTAGGAGGCTTAGAGCTATTGAGGCTGCGTATAGTGAGGAGGATAGGGAGGCAGCCTTAGATTCCCCGTAGGTGTTAGCTATAGTCTTCGCCCCCACAGCCCTGTCCCCCTCAACATCCACTATGCCCTTAGCGACTTCGCGGCCGAGCACTGAGAGGAATACCATGGCCCAGAATATTGAAACCCTAAGGTAATCGTCGAACCCCCACAGGGGGCCTAAATAGTGTCTAGCTATGAAAACACCATAGACTAGGGGGAAAGCTGTCAGAAAAGCCACTATAACATTGCCCGCTATTAAAACCCTCTTACCCATAAAATTATAAAAGTGGGCTAGGGCGAGAAACCATAAAGCTATAAGAGTAGTTTCAGGCATAGGCTCCACGAGGAAGGTGACAGCAACCCCTAGAAGAGCATATGCTAAGGCAAGCCTCCAAGCAAGCCCAACCCCAAGCCTCCCCGAAGGCAGGGGGCGCCAGGGAACGTTAACCCTATCAGCCTCCAAGTCAACAATATCGTTGACAACCATAATGGAGAAGACTATGAGAAAACCGCCAACAACTATAGACGCCAAGCTACTGAAAGGTATGAAGCTTGGAAAACCGCCAACAACTATAGACGATCCTAGAAGGAGGGCTGCAACACCCATTAAAGCGTTAACAGGCCTCCCAACCTCTATAGCAGCCAAGACAGTGTCCAAATACTTGGAGCCCAAGGCTTAAACTCCTCTACTTACTATAGAGCTTCAGCCCGGAGGATTTAAATAGAGCTCCTGGAACGCTTAAACGACCTCGCGACAGCTGCCGTGCCGGGGCTGGGCGCGGCGGGCGAAATGTTAGATTATAATTTCTTTAGTTAGAGAGCTATCTTTTTCCTGTAGTAAGCGCTTACTATCATGTAGAGGGGTAGGTATTCTATTCTACCTAGGTACATGGCTATTATCGCGAGTATCTTAATTATGGTTGGGGAGTCCTGGCTTATCAAGCCTACTGATAACCCTATGTCCGAGACTGCTGTTAGGGTCTCTACTAGGGTGTCGGCATAAGAGAACCCCCCTATGTTATAGTAGTCTAGGGCTGTTTTGAACGCTATTGATAGTGCTACCGCCATTATTACGTGGATTAATATGAAAGCGTATACAGCGGTTATGTCCTCGTGTTTAACCTCTAAGTCCCCGACCCTCCTCGTGATCACAGCCCCCCTGGGTATTAAGGGTCTCTCCAGCTCCCATAATATGCCCTTAACAGCTACTACTATCCTTTTAATTTTAATGCCAGCTGCTGTGGAGAAAGTAGCCCCCCCAATAGCCATGGCTACAGCCAGTATAGCCTTGTAAGCTTCCGGCTCTTCTTTCAGGCTGCCTACCTGGAAGCCTGTTGTTGTGAGGGCTGAGACAAGGTTGTATAGTCTTATCCAGAAACGGTCTGGGCTGCCGGAGGCTATTGATATTATGGCGACAGCCAGGGTTAGGAGTGCTAGGATCGCTGTGAAGCCTCTAACCTCGACTGACGAGAGGAAAGCGCGCACCCTGCCCCTGCTCATGTTGTAGAGGTCTGTGAAGTTTGTGGCCCCAAGGATCATTATTATAACCGTGGCTGCTAGGACTCCGTGTTTCCCGCTCTCATACCAGTATGTCATACTCCCATCTCTAGTGGTCATGCCCGCAGTCGCTATCCCAGTCATGGCATGGTTTACTGCCTCGAAGAAGCTCATTCCAGAGGCGTAGAGCAGAGCCACGCCTAACAGTGTGTAAGCCAGGTATAGGGTGAAAAGCCTCCTCATACTCGATATTAGGGTTGGGGCTAGCTTAGGGCCCCTCTCAACAATGTAGGCTGACCTTATAACACGGTATATGAACGGTAGCAGGGCCCCCCCGAAAACCACTATGCCCAGCCCCCCAATCCACTGGGTCAGGCTCCTCCACATTAACACTACTGGGGGGGCTGACTCGAGAGAAGAAATCATTGTGAGCCCCGTGCCCGTCAGCCCGCTCATAGACTCGAAGTAGCCATCTATAGGGCTCATGTTGAAACTTACAGTGTAGAGTATAGCTGAGAATAGGGGCGCTAGGAGCCAGAAGAGGCTCACAACAATGAAGGCCTCCTCGAGCTCCGTGGCTGTAAACTTTCTAAACACAAGGTATAGTGAAAGTGACAGGGCTGAGAGAAAAGCTGAAACCAGGGTGAACTTAACGCTAACCCATCTCCACGCTTCCCCCGAAAATAGTAAGAAGGCGATCCCGTTGACTAGAGCCATTAGAGAGAACACGAGGAGGAGGGCTGAGACACCGCTAGCTACAGCCTTTAAATTCAAGAGCGCCCACCGCGCTCTCTGACAGTTAAAGTTTCCATTTAAGGGTGTAAGAGTGTTCTATATGAGCTATCTTGTAACTGCTTTACCTATAACCTCTATAGCTTCTCTTATGTCACTCCTCGACTCTACAAGGCTCCTCACAGGCTTTAGTAGTTCTATTAGGGCACGGGCTGTGGCTTCTTTAAGGTCTAGGGGGTGGAGTTCCCCTTTAACGTATGCCTGCTCCACCTCCTCTATGCTGTTGAACTCTATGGGGCCCCCGTATTTTGACGGCCTATCTACTTGTAGCCTGTACCCGCCCCTGGCTGCTAGTATGTGCTTGTTTATCTCTATTATAGGGTTGAATTCCAGGATCTTTGGGGGGCAGTATGCTCTCTTTATCTTCTCCCTTATAGCTTCGAGGGTGTCGTGTAGGAATATCGCTGTCTCCGGCTTGGACTTGCTCATCTTAGCCTCTGAGTAAACCTCGTCAACCTCTCCAGCCTCGATCTTCTGGGGTCCTTGGAGCCCGGTTATTATTGGCGTGTGTACTGCTATGGGCTTCTTGAGCTTCCTCCCCGTAACTCTCTCATATATTCTCCTCATTTCCTCCTTATCAGCTACATCCCTCGCTAGCATGTGGGCCTTCCTCTGATCCATCCCCCCAAGGGCTATGTCGAGGTCTAGGTAGAATATGTCTGCAACCTGCATAGCCGGGTATATGAGTTTGGAAGCGTCTATCTCAGCCTCTTCAGCCCTCCTACCCATTATTGTTAGAGCCCTCTTAACCCTAGCTAGGCTCGAGCTCTTAGCCACCCCTATTACAAGGGCCCAGTAGTCGGGGTCTGAGGCTAGCTCCTCCGCGTCCACGAACTTCACCCTGTCGACTGGGAGGCCGAGGGCTCCCATGAACTCTCTGAGGAGCCTGGCGGACCCCCTTATCAGCTCCATGTCCCCCCCTAGCTTATCGTTTATAAAAGCGTGCCATGTAGCCTCGAGGATCGTGAATTCCACGCCGGCCTCAACAATGTCTGAGACTTTGAACATCCACGCGAGCCACCCTACATGGTAGAGGCCGCTGGGCTCATAGCCTATGTATCCTTTAATAGTGCCGCCCCCCTCGAGGACTCTTTCGAGCTCCTCTCCCGTCACCACTTCCAGGGTGTTCCTTACTATTAGGTTGAACCTGCCCGGTACAATAGTGGGGCACCATCTGGGATCGTAAGGTTTGAAGGCTTAAATATGCTAGTTCTTCTAAAGCTTTTAAACCGTGGGCGTAGATTCAAGGGTTGAAGAGAGGAGCTGGTGGGTGTATTGAATAAGAAGAAGGGGAAGGGGCAGTCTAGGTCTACGAGGCCTGCGAGGCCCATACCGCCAAGCTGGCTAGCCTATACTCCAGAGGAGATAGAGCTTATAATAGAGGAGCTAGCTAAGAAAGGCTACAAGCCAAGCATGATAGGAGTCATACTTAGAGACCAGTTTGGAATATCCCTAGTTAAGCCTATACTAGGTAAGAGGATAACAGAAGTGCTCGAAGAGAAAGGCCTCCAGACCAGGGTCCCCGAAGACCTCCTAAGCCTCCTAAAGAAGGTTGTAAACCTGAGGAGGCACCTTGAAGAGTACCCCAAGGATTACGCTGCCAAGAAAGGCCTAATAGACTTAGAGTCTAAGATAAGGAGGGCAGTGAAATACTATAAGAGAGTAGGGAAACTACCGAGAGACTGGGAGTACACGCCTGAATCAGCCAAGCTACTAGTAGCTGGAGAGCTTTAATCAAGCCCACACCCCCATCTCCCCGCACGGCCGCTAATAGGGGCTATTAATGCCCTTATAGCCTCTAGTTGTTCAAGTGTTTAAAGGGGGCGGGGACTGAGCGTTTTGGATTTCGAGGCCCTCAGAGGCTACTATGACATTGTGGCCCGCCTAGGCTTATCCCTTGTGGTTATCTTAGGGTTCGCGCTAACCTACTATCTCCTGAATGGTTTTCTCGGCAAGTTGAGGGCTAGGAGGGTTATTGAGAGGGGTCTCGAGAACACTATTAAAGTCTTGGCCCTAGCTGTTATTGTCATAGTCGCTGTCCCCTTCGTTTTCTCTATCCTCGTAGGCTACCAGATGGCCATGCTTTTCTCTATAGCTGTTTTGGCGCTTACAGGCTTAGTCCTAGCCCTCGCGGTGAAAGGCTATACTTCAAACATTATATCACAGCTTCTAATAGTCTCAGAGGGGGTTTTAAGAGAGGGCGAGTATGTTAAGATCGAGTTGGGCTCCGGAGGCTATGAGGGTAGGGTTTTATCGAGTAGCGGGGGCTACCTGATACTAAAGGATGATAGGGGGAACGCCATCCACATACCTTACAGTATATTAAACAATTCCATAATAGTCAAAATGACTGGGGGCCTAATCAGGGTTAAACTGAAGGTTAAAGGCGGAGATCTCACGGTAGAGCGCGTCCTCCACATGGTAGAATCTACGCTGGAAAAATGTAAAACCATAGATAAAAGAGACCTCACAGTGAAACTCCTAAGAGTAGGAGATGAAGACGCGGAGAAAGTAGTGATAATGATGGTGGAAGCTAAAACTTTAAACCCGAGAAACGAAGATAAAGCCAAAGAGGAGATCGTAGAACTCCTAGTCAAGAACATACCCTACGAGACCTCGGCAACCATAATAGAAGAGGGTTAGCCCGGCGGCCAGCTATACTGTTGACTCATGGAGGCCTGGCGGGGGCGGTTCTTGAGGCTTAGAGGCTTGGCTGGCCAGAGCTAATGGCGTGCCGGGTGTTGTTTGGGGGAAACGCTTTTAACTTGATATTCTCACAGTGGCTAGTGGGGGAGCTGGGTTTAAGGGGTGTTGGTTTTGAAGTATCTTATTAAGGCTAGGTTTGAGGTTGACGGTAAGGTTGATAAACACGATATTATAGGGGCTGTTTTCGGTCAGACTGAGGGTCTTCTCGGCTCAGAGTTTGATCTTGAGGATTTGCAGGAGAAGGATAAGATTGGGAGGGTTCAGGTGGAGTTTAAACATGTGGGTAATAAGACTATGGGGGTCCTTCAGGTTCCAAGCAATCTTGACAGGGTTGAGACGGCCATAGTTGCCGCTATGCTGGAGACTGTTGACAGGGTTGGCCCCTACTCTGCAAGGCTTATAGTGGAGGAGATAAAAGACCTGAGGGCTGAGAAGATTAAGGTCATAGTTGAGAGGGCTAAGGAGATATTGAAGAAAATCAGGGAGGGGGAGCCTGACATTAAAGAGGTTATAAGGCAGGTGGAGGCTGAGACTGGGAGGGTTCCAAGGCTCATAGAGTATGGGCCCGAGAGGCTCCCAGCAGGCCCGGATGTTGAAAGCTCAGACACCCTAATAATAGTTGAGGGTAGGGCTGACGTTGTAAACCTGCTTAAATACGGCTACACTAACGTGGTAGCCCTCGAGGGAGCTAAGGAGCAGGCTCCCGAGACTATAAGGAGGCTGGCCCAGACCAAGAAAGTTATACTATTCGTAGACGGGGACAGGGGCGGGGAGCTCATAGCCTCTAATATAATAGGCAATGTTAAAGTCGACTATGTAGCCAGAGCCCCCAGAGGGAGGGAGGTGGAGCAGCTCACTGGGAGGGAGATAGCTAAAGCTCTAAGCGAAATGGTCACAGCCGAAGAGTTCATGAAAAGCCTGAAGCCGGAGGAGGCTAAACCCCCAGCCCAGGTCACAATGCCCGAAGCCGGGGTCACGCCCCCGGCGGTAGAGGAGCCTAAGCCTCAAGTGGAGGAGGCGCAGCCGCCCCCTCAAGCCGAGGCTGTAGCGGTGGAGACTGTGACGGTGGCTATACCCAGGAATGTGGTTGCTGATATTGAGAAGCTTAAGGGCACCCTTGAAGCTGTCATGTACGACAGCTCGTGGAACGAGATATCTAGGGTTAAGGTTAAAGACTTGTTTGCCAGCCTTCAGAGCCTGGAGCCGGGGAAGGCTTTCGCCATAGTATTTGACGGTATAGTGACTCAGAGGCTTCTCGAGGCTGCTGCTGAGAAGGGTGTGAGTATTCTGGTGGGGGCTAGGCTGGGGGGTAAGCTTAGCTTTAAGCCTCCGAGTGTTAGGGTTTTGACTTTCAACGATCTCACATAGTCACATAGTTTTCTTCCCGAAATAGTCTAGGAGGCTCCTCTGCGCGCCCCCGGCTTTGAGCTGTTTTTCTGTTATGCCGAAGTAGCCTAGTATTCTCAGGGCTGCCGGTATTACTTGTTTGTCCACGTAGTACTCTACGTCTATGTCTTCGGGGTTAGCCATGAAGTATGGTTTAGCCCTTGTGTATAGGGGGCCTGAGCCCTTGGTTATCACGTAGCCTATCTTAACCCCCGGCTCTACTCTAATGCCGGACTTTATCATCACCCTCGCAGCTGTTATGTGGGGCTGCTCAGCCTTATACTCTTCAAGCCTCCTGGTAATAGTCTTCCATATGACGAGTTTATCCATGTTTATAACCCCCTCCCTAAGCATTCTTATTACATCCCTCACATATTCCACGGCTTTAGATGTGCACCCTGTTTTGAGGACTAGCTCAGCAACTGTAGCTTGAGTATCTTTAGCTAGGTCGCTCCAGTCCCCCCTCACGGCCTCGAACCCCACAACGTCAATCTTACCCTCTATCGTTAGCCCCACATACCTCTTCTTAGCCTCTGTGAAGAAAACCTTAGAGTATACCTTGTCTACTTTAATGTCGAACCCCAGCTCCCCCTCAACATAGCTTATCAAAGCCTCTATCTTGCTAGGCTCGTAGCTTACGAATAGGCTGTCAGTATCCCCATATATGACGTTTAGCCCCAGCTCCCTCGCCTTCTTAATAGCGGACTTTATCAGGTTCCTACCCCAGGCTGTTACGGCCTCAGCACACTCCCTACAATACCATCTTGCTGAAAGCCACCCCATATAGCCGTAGCTGGCGTTAGCTAAGACTTTTATAGCCTTCTGCCTCTCGTCGAGGAGCCTGTACTCGGGGCTGTCTTTGGGCGTTTTCTCCATAGCTTTCTTGATCTCCTTCCTCCACTTGAGGAATCTCTCGAGAGTCTTCTTAAAGAACCCTGGAGGGTCTACTCTAAACTTGTGGCCCACCTCCGGGGCTATGTTAACTTCGCCCTCATAATCCTCTCCAGGCTTTATCAGAGTGTCGGGCCCCACGTTATATTTAACCATAATATTCGGGTACATGCTGGCGAAGTCTAGGACTGCAACGTTACCGTGTATTCCAGGCTTAGGCTCCAGGACTATGGCGCCCTCATAAGTCTCCTCGCCCCTCTCCTCCCTGCTGGGGACCAGCTCCCCCCTCTTATAGGCTTCCCTCATAAGCCTCCACTCTAGCCTATAGCCTACGCTAGCCGTCATAACCTGGTCTAGGGGTAGCCCGCTTATCTGGCTCATCTGGGCTCCGAAGGGTAGGAATTTAAGGGCTAAGCCCATTGTTGAAACCACGTCATCCCTCAAATAATCCCTTAGGATCCTCCTCTTCCCCGGGTCCGCCCAGTATTCTCCTATCTGCCACCATTCTAGGAGGACTCTCTTCTCCTTAGGCATAACTCCCATGTAGTCCGCCACTTCGTCGAGGCTCTTAACTTTAACCTCGCCGATCTCCATTGCGAAGTCTAGGAGGTCTACGTTGAGCCTCCCGGGTATTGATATGTGGCCGTAGGCGCTACTCTGGGGGGTCCCGCCCCTCTTCCTGCCCACATCCAGGGTTATCCCATGTATTTTAGCCCTCTCCATGAGATATGGCCAGTCGAACCTGTTCTGGTTGTAGCCCACTATTATGTCTGGGTCCAGTTTTTTAACCTCCTCGACGAAAGCCCTTATCAGCCTAGCGTCTCCCCCCTCAGCCTCTATTATCGTGGGCTCCCCGCTCCCCGGGTAGCTCGAGAGCCCCACCATTATTATAGGGTCCCTCTTAGGGTCCGGGGTCTTCCTGGGATTGTAGACTTCAATGTCGAAAGCTAGTATTCTGAGGCCCTCGAGGGGGTCAACGTTAACCTTCCCGGGATCCTCTTCTATCTCGCTTTTAACAATGTAGACATCCCTAATACCATAATACCCCGGGTTCTGGGCTTTCTCAGCCCTAGCAACATACCACCTCATAGGGTATATGTTCTTATCTATTAGAAACCTCAAGGCAAACCTTATGTCAGCCTCCAGAACACCCCTAACCCCGGGGAGCTCGCCAACCTCCTCCCTATAAACCCTCACACTAGCGGGGACAACAGTAGTTATCTTGAGGGCCTTAACAGGACTCCCATAATAAAGCCTCTCAACAACATCAACTGAAACTATGGGGCTAGAAGGCTTGGAAACCCTTTTAACAGCCTCAGCCACAAGCCCCGGGTCAGCCTCATCTTCGAGGATAACGTAGAAGTAGGGCCTAAAACCCTCATAGATGAGGGCAGCCCTCCTCCCATCGTGAAGCCTAGACCATAGGAGAACCTTAGGCTCCCCCCCAATAACCTCGTAGCTAGCGTCCAGAACCTGGAAAGACAGCTCTTCAGTCAAACCCCCAACCCTAATAATAAGTATACCTCTGGAGACTAATAACTGGAAGACTCAGTTTTTAACTAAAAATGTTTTGAGCTCGGAGCGTGGCAGCCCTGTCTTTAGCTTTCCAGTATTTGCCTTATCTTTTCCTCAGCCTCTTTAACCGCCAGCTCCTCGCTCGGCTTCACTGTCTCGGGGTTGAAGGGGTACCTGCTCAGCACTAGTTTCACTGTCCCGTCTTCTAGTTGGGCGAATAGTTGTGGTAGCCAAGCCATTCCCAGGTCGTCTGTTTCCCCATGTTCTATCGCGTATACGTAGTCTTCGTTTTTGATTTCAAGTTCTACTTCTAGTTTCTCTGCTAGTTTTCTCGCTAGCCTCACCCAGTCTTTGTGTAGTGGGTGGAATTCCGCCGTGTCTAGTATTATTTTAACTATTCTGGGCAAGCTTTCCTCACCTAGGGTTTAGCTTTATCTTAAACCTTTTATCTTAGCCTCCTCCCCGCATATCTTCTTCATTAATATCGCGTCCTTCTCTAGTATTGGGCTCTCGCTTATGACCACTGTCTCAACTCCAGTCTCCAGTATTGCCCTGCATACGAGCCTCCAGTCTGGCCCGTGTTTCTCGTCGCTCAACACTACATGCTCCCTCTCCCCCCCTTTACCGTATTTTATTTTGGAGAAGTGCGTGTGTAGGGGTTTGACGGCGTGGCTTCCGAGCTCCCTCTCGATGAACTCTATGGATTTAACTATGTCATCTATGGATCTCGGGAAACCCCCCTCACTCCTAGCGTGCATGTGAGCCCAGTCTACGCACGGCTTGCACCTCCCGACCCTCCTACATATCTCTACAGTCTCCTCGAGCCCCCCCACCTGGCTTGTCTTACCCATAGTTTCAGGGGCTATGAAAGGCTTCTTAACGAAAGCCGGGAGCCTCTCAAGGACTTCAACATAGGCTCCGACAACCCTCTCCAAAGCCTCCTCCCTAGTCTTATTACCTTTATAATAGCCGGAGTGAACCACCACAGCCTCGCCCCCCATCCACTCAGCCGCCACCATAGACTCCACCACTCTAGCGACACTCCTCTCAACAACCTCAGCCTGGGGGCTGGCAAGGTTAACATAGTAGGGAGCGTGGAGGCTCATAAATATGTCGTAGTTTGAAGCTTGAGAGCCCAGCCTCCTAGCTTTCTCCTCGCTAATCCTAACACCCCTCACAGCCTCATACTCGAAAGCGTCTAAACCAATAGACTTGAGAAAAGCTGGCACACCTTCAACTGGACCCCTATAATCTACCGGGACCCCCGCGGGGCCGAAACGAAGCCTAGCCAAACTCCGGGCACCCCCCATGTATGGGTTAGTGGGGGGCTTTAAAGAGAGTCATACCTATGTTTGCGGGGGCTGTTTATGGTGTTATTAGTTTCTCGTATAGTTTCTCCACGTTCATGTTAGCCCTATATGTTAGTGTTTTCTCAGCTATTATGGGGTGGTGTTTTATCCACCCGGGCAGGCTTGGCCTCGTTGCGAGTATTTTCACTGTCGCCCCCAGGGCTTCCAGGGATTTAACCGCTAAGTCTACTCTATATCTTGGCTTTACGGAGGCTGACCATGTTATCACAGCTATTTTAGGCTCGTGGCCGGGCTCGAGCATTAGCGTTTCCAGCGTTTCTCTTAGGGCTTCAAGTAGGTCTGGGGATTTCCCTAGTACTGGGGCTTCAACATAAGCTTTAGGTATGGGGCTCCAGTCTTCTGTGGGGTCTACTAGTGGTGTGGCCCCGTCACCGTAGACTATTAGGGCTGCCTTGAACCCTCGAGGCTCCCCTATTCTAGCTGCTGCTTCCAGGAGGCTTTCTGTTACCTGAACGCTGGCCTCCCTAGTCTTCTCGGCTGTGAAAACTATTATGGCCATGGCTGGGCGTGCCCCAGTATTATAGCTTGGAGCCTCTGCCTGGAGTCAGCCATGTAGACTTCGGCCCCATGTTTCCCGGCGGCCTCAATATCTTCTCTAGCCCCCCCCTCCAGCCTCCCCCCCAGTATTACTATTGAGAGTTTAACACCACTATACTTAGCGTATAGGGCTGCAGCCCTTACCGGGACTCCCCCAGTAACGCCCCCGTCAGTTAAAGCTATTACGGTCTTCCCCCTCAAGCTGCCCCTCAACATTTTAACAGCCTCTACAATGCCATCCCCCAGGGCTGAACCCTCATCGGTGAAGTTGACCTCTGAGAGAGCCTTAACGAAAGTCTTATAGTCTCCTGTCGGGGGGAGTAGTGGTATGGGCCTCTCGTGGAATAGCACTAGGGCCATCCTATTCCTCCCATCTAGAACTCTCAAGGCTAAGAGCGCCAGGGCCTCCCTGGAGGCTGAGAGCTTGCTGGGTATCATGTCGCTATAAGAGTCCCCCATGCTAAGCGAAATGTCTAGGGCTATCGAGTAATCCCTACCATACACCCTTAAGCCACCTATCCTCAAGCTCCGGGGGTATAAGTGCTGGTATCGCCTTAAGAGACAGGATCAACTCGCCCAAGCCGCCGACGCCGCCGCTGGAGGCTGCTGTAGCTATTAGAGATAGGCTGCTCAAAGCTCTAACCCCGAAAGCCCCGGCTGCAAGCCTAACCCTATAATCGTCTGATAAGAGCGTCAGCCCGGACCTCGAAGCATACTCTAGAACCCCCCTCTCGAGCCCCGTCAACAGGGGGGAGTCCTCGCTCTCCACAGGCTCTATAGTGATATAGTTTATGGAGCCCCCGGCGGGGAGCCCCCTCCTAACCCTCATGGCCTCCCAAATGTGGATCTGGGGGGCTAGGGCTCTCGGGGCGTAAAGTTTTAAACCCTCCCCTGAGAGTTTGAGGGCCACATTGTATAGGAGGCTCCTGTAGACTACGAAGGCGCTCGAGGGGTCTAGGAGGACTTCACCCTCCAAAACCCCAACATCCTCCAAGGTTAAAGCCCCAAGGGCCGGGGCTACACCCCTAGACACCATATAGTCTATGAAAGACTCAAGGGGCTCCCCCGAGATCTCGGCCGCATAGCTGAGGCTCACATCCCTGCTAGTGTACAGGTTTAAAGCAGCATCCCTCAAATTAACCTTCTCGAAGAGGAGTTTAACAGCGTCCCTAACAGCCTCCGCAACACTAGAGTAGAAGCCTAAGTCTACAAGCCTCCTAAGCCTCTTCTCGGGCAAGCCTGAGATTTCAACACTAACAACCAAAAGACTGCACCTTCAAGCCTCTAAATAGGAGGCTGGGTCCAGGAGATATAAATTTAATTAAGAAACCCTAAGAGAGAGGAGGGAAAAAGAGTATTAAAAAGAGGGGTTATGTAGGGTATTATCCCGTTGTTTAAGGCTTCCTCACGAAGAACTGGTAGGCTAGCACTGCTATGGCTATGATTATTAGTATGGCGTTGATTATGCCCCAGTTCCTAGAGCTTGTAGTTGCGGCGTCCTGCGCTCCAGCTATCTTACCCTCTATTGATGCTTGAGCGCTGCTTATAGCCCCTGTTATTGTTGTCTGGGCCCCGCTCACATCGCCCTTCCTGGCTAGGTCTGGGACTGCAGCATTTATACTGTTAACTGTGCCCTGTATCGTTTTTGCAGTGTCTCCTAGGGCTCTAAGGTCATTCTTCACCGCTTCCACGCCAGTCCTTATGTCCACTAGTACTGTGGCGGCTGCTGTTAGGTCTGTCCTGAGCTTCCCTAGTTCAGCCCCCACGCCGCCTACAGCAGCTGATATCGAGTCTAGCCTGCCTGCGGTGTCTGTCCTGAAAGCTGCTAGGGCGTCTGAAAGCGCCCCCACGCTAGCTGACACTTTAGCTATGTCTCCCCTGGTTGCTGTTACAAGGTCTGTTATGGCCTTAGCGCTACCCTCAACAACAGCCCTTATCCTACCCTCGCTATCAGCTATTGCAGCCCTAACCCTGCATCCCTCGTCTACGACAATCTTGGCTATGCTGAGGTTTGCCGCCTTGAGCAGCTCCGATAGACCCATTATGTCGGTCCTTATTGATGCTACTCCTCCAGACACTGTAGCTTCAAGCTCTGATAGTTTGTTGAGTATAGCGCTGTTCTGGTCTGATATGGCTACTAACGCTGTTAAAACGTCTCCAACCTTAGAGTCTACGGTAACGATTAAAGCTCTAACATCGGCTATATCACTCCTAACAGCAGCTATACCGCTCATCACATTTCCAAACCCTGAATTCACGAGGGTAGTTAGAGCCCCTAGCTTAGCGTCAATATTGTTGAGAGCTGCTAGAGCCTCATCCATCATAGCGGCTCCGGCAGCTATAGCTTTAACAATATCGGCGAAAGTTACTGGGGGCACTGTGAAGCTAGCTATGTCAGACGCAGTGTCTGTGGGGGCTATTGAGGAATACCTGCCTTGAGCTGTAGCTACTACTAGGAGGTTCTTGCCTAGAGCTTCGCCCGGCGGAGTGAAGCTCGCGTAGAATATAGCCTGACCTGGAACCGCAACTACGGGCGTTAAGGTGAATATCCTAGTCTCATCTCCAACTCTCAGATATACTGCAACACTAACGCTGACAACCTGGCCGCTGGCAGCTACGCTACCTCCATAGAAAGCTACAACCCACACTTCAGACGGCAGGTCTCCGAACTGAGCAGCGTTAACTGTAACTTTAACCGTGAAGGGTGGAGGCACAAGTATACTTATTGTTATTTCAGCCTCGACGCCAGCCCATAAACTGAGCGTATAAGTTCCGGGGGCGGTTATGTACATTGCAAGGTCTAGCCAGCCCTCAAAAGTGCCCCGCACGTTGGTCTCAGCCTGCACGGGCGCTATAGCAGGCCCTGAGGGTAAAGGTATATTGTATAAGCCTAGTTGAGGTATATCGACCCATACATATTCGTTAGGGATGAAGCCGTAGCCTGTAATGGTTAAGTTCATGGGGGCTGGGAGGAACAAACTAACTTTATACACTTTCTCCTCGGGGTCGAGGGCGGCAGCAGTCGCTCCAACCTGAAGGTTATCTAGAGAGTCCCAGTAGGCTGTGCCACTCGCTACCCTTATCCAGTAGAAGGCATAGGGGGCTTCGGGCACCTTGAAAGTCTTTAGGAGAGAGCCCACTCCAGTCCTCTCAATGTTTAGGCCCAGCGTAAACACATAGGGCCTCGTTCTCATTGTGACGTCGAACTTCAAGTAGGTAGCTGGGATACCGTAGGCTAACACTGTGAAAGTCCTTTGACCTTCAGGGAGCCATGTTGCATTGTACGGATACCTAGTAGCTCCCAGCTGTATCTCAGCGTCTGGAACTGGTAGTATCCGGGTTATGACTGTTCTCTCAGGGCGCGGCTCTATGAAAACCCTAACATAACCTAGAGTTACTTCTCCAGTCTTCCAGTCTTTGTTGAAGGTTGTATCGAAGACTCCCGTGTATACGCGGAGCTGCACCAAATTGTCATTGTAGAGGGTCGCAGTAGGGTCTATTTGAATTATAGCTCCAAAACTACCATTAGCATAGACTCCGGTGAAAGCTATGCGAGACACGGGTATTTCGACGCCGTTGGTGACGTTGATAAGCGTTATAGTTGGGGTTTCAACTAGGAAGCCCCTACCCCTAATGAATATAAACTCTCCAGGAACGAACCTAGCCGTGCTGTTGCCCTCTAAACCTCCATAAAGCGTGAAACCTGACATAAAGTCTATGCGAGGCCATATCCTATCATATGGGTCTCTCGGATATTTAGCTAGGGCTAGATCTCCCGCTTTTGTTACGTTAACAGTGGTTAGTATGAGCCTGCCTCCATAGGGGTTATCACGTATTGCTTCAGTTTTGGTGCCATATCCATCAGTGATGGACACGGTAGTTTTTATTGGTACTGGGAGGGGGGGAGTGAAGCTACCGTCTGGTAGCATCGCTAGGAATCTTATTATAAGCGTATAAGTTCCGTCTTTAAAGTTTCTAAACTCCAGATATACACTATCCCCTACTTCTATCTCGGCATCACCGCCAACATTAGAGTAAATGTATGTTACTGTGGGGTATATGTTGAAAGTCTTAGTCCAGCCTATGCTGAGCACTGTAAAGTTAAACGTGTAGTTAATTACACTTCCTTTGACTTCGTTAGCCTTAACTAGGGTCCCGTTAAGCGTTTTTGTTCCATTAGCTACTAGGACATTCAATTTGAAAGGCTCGTAGGCGGCTCTATAACCGGGAGCTACCTCCTTGGTAATCTCTGGGAAGTTTAATGTGAAGTTTCCTATCCGCCCTGTTAAGTTAGCAACTTTTCCACCTGCGACAGTCACGTATTTAGTATTGCTTAGGAAGTTCGTGTGTATATTCCACGGAGCCGCTTTTACAACTTTTACATAGAGCATGTCAGTTTTATACGTAAGTATAACGTTAAAAGTAAGTATATTATCCAGCCTTCCTAGATTTGGGCCGGTAACTGCTTCTAACGATGTCAGGTTTAACAGTATTCTAACGGTGTTGGATCTACCGAAATACTCATAATAGGCAAACTCAGTCACAGGCCTCTTAGTCTTGTTGTCTAACACTTGTAAAGCCTTCTCTATAATAGCCGGGTCTACTACTAGCCAGAACGGGTCTGAAACTACCGCTACCGCCCCGGCTTGTGTGGCTGATGTTATCTTTAGGTATACTTTCCCTGCGGGGGCTCCAAGCCAGCCGCTTATATCATCGCTAACTAGGAGTGTGCCAAAGATTACGGTGGCCGCAGTACCCACTTCTAAGGTTGCTACTAGAAACTCGTCTTTAACTAGCACTGTCTCGGGGTTTTTGCTTATCCACGCATATAAGACTGGGGCTCCCTGAACTGGGTGACCAGCTATTAACACAGTCCTGTTTAGTATGAAGCCTAGCTCGCCTCCAGGTGTCACAACTTTGCTAGTAACGTTTAATGGAGTCTGCTGAGCGCTCGCAGGTATGACTGTTGTGAAAGGCGCTACTAGGGGCAATATGAACAACGCTAACACTAGAGCTGAGGCTATAATCCTAGGGTTCAACACTCCACTCACCATAGCCGTTTAAAGCTTAAGAGGAGGGTGAGGGGGTATTTAAGGGTTTAGCCCCCCAACCCTTAAAAGCTAAACCCCCCAGAACCAGGGGTTCATCGAAAGCTCTCCATGTTAGCTTAGGACTTTTATTTTTCTTCTCGTCCAAGCCTATGTTCCTGGTGTGGGCTATGGTTATTGTAGGTGGGGGTTGCCCTTCTTTCGATGACATGTTTAGGGTTGTCGGTGGAGAGCCTGTTGTTCTAGCTGAAGGAGTTGAGGGTGTTCTCGTGAAGGCTAGGAGCGTACTGGTTTCTGAAGCTTCTAGGAGGCCTGTCTACGGGTATTGTACGGGTCTTGGCGCTCTTTACGATTCTAGGGGTTTCTGTGGTCCTGGGTGGGAGCGTAGTGTTCTCTTGGAGCATGCTGTTGGCGTAGGCCCTGAGGCTCCCGCCGGTCTTGTGAGGCTTTTCATGTTTATTAGGCTTTCTCAGATGGTTTTGGGTTTTGACCCTGTTAGGCCTGTTGTAGCTTTGAGGATTGTTGAAGCCTTGAACGCTAATATAACCCCTAGGGTTCCTTTGAGGGGTAGTCTTGGGGCTAGTGGTGACCTGGTCCCGGCGGCCCACGCGTTCCTATGCATCTACTATGGCGAGGGTTCAGCCTATAAAAACGGTATGGCTATGAGCTGTGGTGAGGCTTTAAGATCGGGGGGGCTCGAGCCCCTACCCCTAGAGTCTGGGGAGGCTCTAGCCCTCATTAATTCCACCGCTTGGAGTACTGCTCTACTAGCATACTCTATAGCTAAGCTTGAGAGGCTGATAGGCTATTCGCTAGCTAAAGCTAGGGAGACTCTAGAAGTTTGTAGGTGCAACCCTGAGCATTACATTGGGGATATAGCTGGGGTTAAGAGGCATCCTGGAATAGCCTTAGCCCTTGAAAAGCTGGGGAGCCCCGCGTGTGGCGGGCCTGTGAGGCTTCAAGACCCTTACAGTCTCAGGTGTATCCCCTACATATACGCTCCAGTAATTGAGCTTGTGGAGCTATCTAAGAGTATTGTTGAGCGTGAAGCTTGCAGCCCATCAACAAACCCTCTAATCCTAGGGGATAAAGTTGTGCATTCATGCGCATTCTACGCATCACACATAGCCATGGCAGCTGACGCGCTAGCAATAGCTGCTGCCCACATAGCTAACTCTATAGAGAGGAGGATAGCACAGATAATGAGGGGCGAGATAACGGGGCTACCAGAATTCCTAGCGAAAGAGGCGCCCGCGGGGGCAATGATACTACATTATGTAGCCTCAGCAATAACAGCAAGGATAAGACTACTAGCAAACCCGGCAAGCACCCACACAACGCCAGTAAGCCACCTACAAGAAGACGTGACACCCCAAGCGGCGGAGGCAGCACTAAAACTCATGGAAATAGCAGACCTACTAGAAGAACTAGTAAACCTAGAAGCCAAAGTACTGGAAACAGCGAGAACAATAAGAGAAAGAGACTGAACCCCACTACCTAGAAACACTTCGATAAGACTCAAACCCTGGAGAGGAGCCTATTTAAGCTTTCACGATATACTTTAATCTGGTGTGCACGTTGTCTTCCATAGCAGCCAGCGACATTGTAGACCTCTTCGAGAAAGACGCTAGAGCCAGAAAAAGACTAGCAGAGCTCCTAGTAACAGAGCCGGACGTAAGACTAGCAATAATAAAC
>JARJMZ020000033.1 GCA_029335875.2 Thermoprotei archaeon
CTTCAAAGCCTCCAACCGCCTCTCCACATCCCCCCAAGCCAGGCTTTCGGGGCTGGTTGAATAGCAGAGACCAGCCCTATAAACAGCCTCCTCAGCAGCCTCCCCGGGAACACCTAAACCCCTCACAAGCCCCCTAACAACATCCCTACCCCCCCTCAAACCCCCCCATAAACTTTCAACAGTAGACTCTGCGAAGGGGTTGACAGTCTGGAGAGGCGGGGGCTTATAAGGGACGCCGGGCTTAACAACCCTATCCCTCATCTCAACCCTAGAGGAAGAAGCCACTATAGAGCCCGAACTATCCACGAGGGCGGTGACACCCCTAGGCAGGACTTCAACGTAAAGGCTGTAACCGCCCAGAGTAAACTTCACAACCCTGTCGAAGCCGAGCTGCTCAACAAGTTCAAGCCTAAGATCCCTCAAGTGCCTCCTAAGAACCCCAACAAACCCCCCTAAACCCTCCTCAAACCCTTGAACCCTAAAAGTCCTATGAACCCTTAAACCAGGCTCTAACACTATGAACTCAAGCCTCCCAGGACACCTAAACTTTAAGAGAACACCACCACCATAGGCATACAAGTTATCAACCCTACATCCAGCTAAGCTCGAAGCCCCCCTAACCCAAACGTGAACATCAAGGTTACTCATAGAGTTCCTAGCCACACTACATCCCTTAAAGCAGCTCTAACATCGAAGCTTCCACTTTAAAAATTTCCCTTTTATAGGTTAAATCTCTATAAGGGTAAGTTTCAATTTATAAGTGATGCTATCGTGACAAGCTTAATAGCTTGGGCGCGGGAAGCTCTCTACGTGGTTAGTGCTGGGTCTGGGGGTGCCCTTTGCTTAGATATTTTAGGAAGGGTATAGCGTTGGCGGGTTCTGTGGGTTTAGCTTTAGGCTTCATCTTCACCCTTATATCCCTTTATTTAAGGCTCTCCTACCCGGACCCTGGGGTTCCGGCGGTTCTAGCTGTTACCGGCGTTGCTGTTAATATAATAGTTTTAGCGGCGCTATCTAGGGTTTATTCGAGGCTTTCGGGGGCTACATGGTCTTGGGGGGTTCTAATAGAGTGTGGGGTGGCTCAGCTCCTAGCTTTCCTAGCGTTCTGGGCTGTGCTCTTCGACGCCCTCAGCTAGTGAGTGTTAACATTTACCTCCTAGTTTCGCCCATGTTGTTGGGGCGCGTTAAGCTTAACATGGTGGGCTTTGGGGGAGCGTTTTCTATCTACGCGTTTGCTGGTGTGCGTTGTGGTGTTGTGTTACATGCTGGGTAGCTTTGGGATATAGGGCATCCCGCCTTTCCCGTATTTCTCTGTAGCTTCTCTCACCGCTTCTACTATGGCCTTCTCTATGTTTTCGAGGGTTAGCCCGTTGCTTGTTAGTGTTCCCTCGTAGACCGCGGTCTCCCATTTGACTGTCACGAATTTGGGCTTTGTTCTGCCTTCGAGTATTTTCTGGAGGCTGTCGTCGTAGCCTACTATGTCGCCGTCGGGGGGCATGTTATATACCCTGTATCCTCCTATGGTTGCTATTCTAAGTATAGAGTCTGGGGGTTCTTTGAAGTGCCCAGCTATAATTGGGAGGTGTCTCGGCACTGTTCCCAGGAGGAGGGGCCAGTCGCTCCCGAAACTCCCAACGCCCGCTAGGCTGCTCCTTGTTCTACCGTATAGTAGCAGGTTTGTTAGGGGGCATGAGACGCACTGTAAGCCTATGGCGGCAACGTCATCGTCTATACAGTGTACTGGGACTATCCTGGAGGGGTAGGGGGGCTCCCCGAAAACAGCCTTGAAATCCCCTGTCTCAGGCCTGCCCTCCCCCATGTGCAGCCCCAGCAGTCCCCCCCTTTGGGAGGCGAGCCCCACAGCTTCAGCTATGGTTTCCCTACCGGCTAGGCGAATACTGTGAACGAAAACCCCGAGCCTGGTCAGGCCCTCGCTCACCATCATGCTAACCCTCTCGTAATCCCTCTTAACCTCCCCCACAGTCCACCCCTCCCTATCCATAACTGTAGGTAGCATCACAGCCTTAGGCCTGGGGGTCATAGATACCCAGGCTTTAACGTTAGCCGCAAGCCTACCCGTTAGAGATATGAGGGTGGTGCCCTCGAGGAGGGCCCTATAAAAGGTTAGGAGGGCTAGCTTTGAAGCTAGACCCAGATCCCTCCTAACCATAACCTCGTCAACAGAGAGATCCCTATTCTCGATCCAATCATAAGAATCCCTCCATAAAACCCCGGGCCTTAAACCACCATCAACAACCTGGGGATGAGCGTGGCCATCGCTAAATCCAGGTATCAAGACTACTTTGAAGTGTAAGTCTTCCCCGAACGGTATCCTAAAGTTATCAACGATCCTCCCATGCACTACTGCAATGTCAGCCTCTATGAGCCCCATAAACTAGACACCTGCGAGCTCGAATCTGCTAGCTTTAATTTTATTATTATTGAAGCCAAACCTATTAAACATAACTTTAAACGTTAACAAACCCTGGAAATAAAAGGTTCACGCACTTGTTAAAGTGGGGGACTAGCTTTTGGGGGATCCTTGTAGCAGCTATTTCGAGGGCACTGTTTTCAGCGGGATCGGGGAGGGAGCCTTCTACGTCAGCATATACACCAGGAAGTTCCTGGAGAGCCTGGGGTTTAAACCGTATCCTGGAACTCTTAATTTGAAGCTTAACAGTAGCGATGTTGAAGCTTATAAGGCGTGTATTGATAGCGTTGAACCCATCCTAATAGAGCCTCCGAGAATACCTGGAGCCCGCTTGGGCTCTGTCTACGCTTATAAGGCTGAAGTTGCCAGGCTATTTGAGGTCGAGGTTTACATAGTGAGGCCTGCTATAACAGTTTACAAGGCTGATGTTGTCGAGCTCTTATCGCCCGCCCATATAAGGTCGGCGCTCGGGCTGTCTGACGGTGATATAGTGAGGTTTAAAGTTGTAGGCTCTGGGAGGGCTCACGCCTTGTAAGCTATGTTTATAAGCATGAGAGACCTACTGGCACCCTGGTGGCTGCTTTGAGGTTTAAGCCTGGCGCGATGCTTGGGTTGGCTCTAGCGGCTCTAGTGGCTTTAGCCTGCGTTCAGGCCGGCATTGTTGAGGGGCAGGTTAAACTTTTAACTTCAGAGGTTAGGGATGGGAAGCTCATTGTCTCCAACCAGTTCTACACTATAGTCATGGATTTTAGGAGGGGCGCCTCCATAGTAAACTGGACTATAAACACTCCAGGGGGCCCGGTTAACCTTATAGGTAGCGGCGACTTCCTACCCTCAGTCCTCCTAAACGCCTACACCAAGAACCTCACGGGGGTTTACGAGTTCACATATAAGGGTAGGAGGCTCAGCGTCCCCCTCTCAACGCTAGCCTATAAGCCCTGGAACTACACCATTGTAGCTAACACCACAGAACTCTTAACAGTTAAGCTAACCCCGAGCCCTGAAGCTTTGAAGGATGTTGAGCCCCTCCAGGTGTTTGTGACAGTCAAGTTTAAGGTTTGGAGCCCCTCCATAGAGTATGAGATCCTACTAATAAACTTCTCAAACGAGACTGTAACCCTTAGAGGCCCCTTCGGGGGCCCTGAAGTGCACCTGGTAGTCGATGATGGTAGCCCGGGCCACTGGCTCATGTCCATGGCCGACTCCGGCCTCTCATACCTGGGGGGGAAAGCTAGTGGCGAGACTGAGACCCCGTTGAGGGCTTCAGCTCTAGAGGCTGCAGTTTTATTAAGGCTTGAGAGCCCGGGGAACACGAGCTTAATAAATTATATGGCCGGCTTCAAGCCCCTAGAGCCCCTAAGTTACACTCTGGTATTCTATAGGGGGTTCGAGGTAGGCAATACTACTGTTGAGACCCCTGTAGTCTTGAGGGCCATAGCGGACCCGGCGGTGTTAGGGGGCTTGTGAGGGGTTTAGGTGTTCCCGGGGAGGCTGCTGAGGAGGCTGTTTATAGGGCTGGTCTCAGCTATTCAACCAGCCCCGAAAGCCTGGCTTGGGGGGATGTGGAGAGGCTGTTGGAGGCTTTGAAGTCTCTCTATGTAGAGTCCCTCGAGGGTAGGGGTTATCTTGCGTTCTCGAGTGAAGGGCTCCCAGTCGAGGCTACCCCCTTTGAGCCTAGACGCTTCCCGGGGGGTGGGGTTAGGGTTTACAATAGTTTTGATGAGGCTCTCGACGACCTCTTCTCCTCCAGGATCCCCGGGAGGAGTGTTGTGGACGCCGAGATCGCCAGGCTTGAGAGGAGCCTGGCTGAGGCTAGGGAGCTCGAGTCTAGGTACAGGGCTGAGGCTGAGCACCTTAGGAGGGTGGCGGAGTTTGCGGCGTCAAACTATGAACTTTTAGATTCCACAATAGACTGTGTTGTGAAACTGTGGAGGTCCGGGGACTTCTCCAAGTGTAGCAGCGTTTCAGAGGTTAACGTGAACGAAGGCTACTTCACAGTGTCCCTCGGAGACTATAAGGTTAAAGTCTACTATGGGGAGAGCGCCCAGAACGTTATAGTTAGACTCTACAGGGAGGCTGGGGAGCTTGAGGGTAAAGCGGAGAGGGCTAGGGCAGCCTCCGAGGAAGCCCTAAGAAAACTGGGGGAGCTCGAGGTTAAAGCTAAAGCCCGGATCATAGCTTCAAGAGCTTCACTAAGGAAAGTAGCCTGGTTTGAGAGGTTCAGGTGGACACTAACCTCTAACGGGCTCCTAGCAATAGGAGGGAGGGACGCGAGCCAGAACGAGAGCCTCGTGAGGAGGTATTTGAGGGACGAGGACATATTCATACACGCAGACATACAAGGCGGCTCCACAGTAATACTGAGAACGGGGAGCATTAAACCCTCCAGAGAAGACCTGGAAGACGCCGCTATCCTAGCAGCATGCTATAGCAGGGCTTGGAAAGCAGGGCTGGGGAGTGTTGACGTCTACTGGGTTTATGGAAGCCAGGTATCTAAAAGCGCCCCTCCAGGGGAATACTTGAAAACAGGGGCTTTCATGGTCTACGGTTCCAGGAACTATTTGAGGGGCGTTAAACCACTCTTAGCCTTAGGGGTGGCCCTCGACATTGAAGAGAACCCTATAGTAATAGTGGGGGGCGAGAGGGCTGTCAAGCCGAGGTCCATAGCCTACGTAATCCTAGCCCCGGGGTCTGAGAGTGTTAGGGAGGCGAGCACTAAGGCCAAGGAGCTCTTATTGAAAACAGTAGATTATGGGAGGAAACCCTACGTGATAGCTTTAAAACAGGAGGCTATAGAGCGGGCGATCCCCGGGAAGTCTAGTATTGTTAAGGCTTCCCGGGGGGATGGGGGGGTCTTAGACCTCAATGTTTACAAGTAGCTTATATGATGTTCTCGTAACTGCACTTTAAGCCCCTCTTCACCCTCCTATGAGGCCATACTTTACAGCCTACTAGTTCAACGTTCTCCTCAATAACAACATCGTCTCCTATGTAGCTTCCAATTATCTTCGACCCCCTCATAATCTTCACGTGCCTCCCAACTATGCTATTCTCTATGTGGACCTCTCCAGCCACGTAACTCCTATCCATTATTACACTGTCTTCGATCCTCGAGCCACCCTCTATTATGGTGTAGTTGTCTATTATAGAGTTGGCTATCTTAACCCCATCCCCTATCCTCACATGCCTCCCTATTAATATGTCGCCCTCCAGGGTCAGCTTCTTAGTGGCAGCCCTCTCTATAATGTCGACCTGGAGAGCCTTAGAGGCTGGGCTTGAACCTTGAAACTTGACGCCCCTATAAGACATGGACACTTCAAGCTTTTCAGGCTCCAGGTTTCTGAGAAGGTATAGTGACGCCTCAAGGTAACTCTCAGGGGTCCCTATGTCGAACCAGAAGCCCTCCATAATGTAGCCTGCCACACGCCTACCCTCGCCTATTATCCTGGGTATGACGTGGGCCCCGAAATCGGCTTTACCCTCCCTGACCATGGCTTCAAATTCTTCTGAGAGTAGAAACTCTATCATCTCTCTTGATAGTATGTAGACCCCGGTGTTAGCCAGTTTCGAGGGGGCATCCTCAAGCCTCTTAGGCTTCTCTACGAAACCCTTGATCATCATGTTTTCATCTACTGCGGCTACGCCGAAGCGGCGCAACTCCTCCACGCTAGCTATCTCCTTCAAAGCTATGCTCATGAACGCCCCAGCCTCCCTATGCCTCCTATAGAATTTTCTAACATTAATGCCCGCCACAGTGTCTCCTTGAACTACTAGAACAGGCTCCCTGATCTTATAGTATTCAGCGAGCATCTTAACACTGTGGGCGTTGCCCAGGCTGTCCTCGTTAGGCTGGTATCTGATTCTGACTAGCTTGCTAACCCCGGGGGCGAGCCTGACCTTAAACCCCCCGCCTAGGTGGTCGTGTAGAGCCCTGTAGTTGAAGTAGCCGCTAACCCCCAGGTATAGCTCCTCTATCCCTTGTGACACGAGGCTAACCATTATAAAGTCTATTAGGAACCTGTTCATAAACCTTATCATGGCCTTGGAGGTTTCAACAGTTAAAGGATAAAGCCTCGTTCCCAGACCCCCTACGGGGACAAACGCTTTAGTGAGGCTCACATCGACTAAACCCCACTATATAATATTTTACCGTGGATTTATATCTGTTAAGCTCGAGAACCCCCCAGCAAGCCGCACTTAGAGGCTGCAGCCTTGAAACCCTCCCTAGCTAGGAGAACCTCCCTAGCCCACCTCTCTATGTCGCCTCTGCCCTCATGGTACTCTATAGACTCCCCCGGCGCTTTCTGCAGGGATTCGAGGAGCTCGCTCATACTACATGCTTTAAACCCGGTATAAGACCCGCCGGGTGTTTTAAAGTAGAAACAGAGCTCCTCGGGGGCTGTAAACTTCGACAGGAAATTACAGTAGTTTCTCCTAGCCCTCTCGACAACCCACTTGGAGAAGGCTTCAAGGGCTGTAATGTAGGTTACTTGAGCCTTATAGGGGCTCCCGTAGGGGTTGAAGTAGTTGTGGACTTCCCCAGCGGGCCCCGTTTTAGTGGCTTGGTAGTAGAAGTGGTCGCTCATAGAGTAGAGCCTCCAGAGCCTTAAAGCCCTGTCCCCCAATGCTTTACTATAATAGTATAGGGTTCTAAGTTTCTCGAGAGCAGCCTTCTGGAAGTCGTTGCCGACCCACGCGCTTAAATCCCTCTCATCAGCCCAGCTTATAGTACTCCAGGGCGGCACATCGTAGACTCCCTGGGGTTCAACCTCCGAGGCTGCCTCCGCTACTGTTGAGAATACTAGCCCGCTCCTCTCAGCTTCCCTTGGGAGCCATTCTAGGAACTCGTATATCCCAGTCTCCGGCCATTGATGCTCCCCGAAAGTTTCATAGTCTAAGGCTACCATTACCACCTCCCCGGGAGAAGCCTGGAGCCATGAAACATACTTTGAGGCTGTCAGCGGGTGCTGGTCCCAGTCTCTAAGGCTGAACCTGAACCCTAAGTCATCGCTTAGCCCATAATTCCTTAAGAGTATTCTTATGCCGCATAGGGGGTTAGTATAGACATGGTTATACCCTTTAAACCCCTGAACCCACTCCACCCCCTCCGTAACCACGGCTTTAAAGCCCATGTTTGAAAGTGTGCAGCCCACGTCATTGTTATAAATGAACTCAGTGTTCTCCGCGGAGCTAGGCTTATAGCCGAGGAGTTCTTCTAGCAGCTTAGCTTGCTCTAAAACCTGCTCCACGAACTCCCCCCTGTCTACCAGCCAGGCCAGCGAGTGATAGTATGTTTGGGCCGCGAACTCCACCCTCTCACTCTCAACCATCTCCTCGAAAAGCCTCAGAGCCTCGGGGGCTTTCTCCCTAAGCTGCTCCAGGGTGATGCCGGAGACGCTCAATGTAAACTTGAAATCCCTATTCTCTTTCAGAGCCCCTAAGAGAACCTTAGAGGCTTTAATGTAAACCCTCTCTGAAACCCTCTTAAACACTAGGTCGTTAACATCCCAGTTGAAGACCTCCTCTGGACCCTCTAGGAGGGCCCCTGGGGGGGCGCTGGCTAAAGGCTTGATCCTGAGGGGTTGATGGACTTCGAAGAATAGGACGGTGCGCACAGGCGACACCCTAAGTTATAGCCCTATAGTAGGCCATAAGCCTCGCCTTCTCATAGCATGCTTCAAGCTGGCTGTATACTGCGGGTTTACTGAACATTTCCCTAGCCCTCCTCAAACAGTTAGCTTTGATCCTATCGCGGGAGCCCGGCCCTAAAACCTTGAGATCCTTTATTGGAGCCTTTGAAGGGTCTCCCTCTATTGTAGCTATAGACTCCATAGCTATTCCAAGCTCCCAGGGGTCCTCGGGTTTAACGAGAAGCCCTGTGCCTTCAGCACTAGCCCTCAAATCCACTATTATCTCCTTGAGGCCGCCCACTGATGAGGCGATTACGGGGACCCCTAAGGCTGTGGCTTCAGCTGCCGCGAGACCGAAAGGCTCCCACCTTGAGGGGACTACGAGGGCTTTAGATAGTTTTATGAGGGCAAGCTTAGAGTTCGAGCTTAACTTCCCGGCAACCACTGATACTCTGCCGGGTCTTTCCTCGACTAGCCTCCTGATTAGATCCTCGTATCCGAGGTCCCCCACCGGTATCCCTAGGATTAGGAGCTTGACGCTGGGAGCATAGTCTAAAGCTTTCACCGCTATGTCGAAGCCTTTCTGCCATGTAAGCCTACCTATTGCGGTCATGAGGACGCCCTCGGGCTCTAAATGCCCCCATGTTTTTAAGCCTCCGCTCAAATCTCTAACAGCCCTCCACTCGACCCCCTCAACTTGACCTTCAAACCTACTTCTTATGAAAGCCTCCACACTCTCAACGTTAACATCTACAGGATTGTAGGCCACGCACGACTTACCCCATATCCAGCCTCCATATTTTGGGAGGAGCTCCTCTCTCAAATAAGAGAGGCTGACAGCGACTATAGTGTCCGCCTCGTTAACGCCGAAAGCCTCAACATTACCCCCAACACTATCCCACACCCTACTATAATCCTCGATCTCATGGCTTGAAAACCGCCAGACAAGGTGTGGGCCGTTAGAGAGGCCAGACCAGTCCTGGGAGGCGTAGTGCCAGGGGAAACTCGGAGACCCAGACAAGTGTATAGTGTATACTAGGGGTAGGGCGAACCCCCTCCTCTCAGCCTCCTGCCTAACCGCGACCCCTGCGAGGACGCTGTGCCAGTCGTTGACATCGACAATGTCAGGGGGTTCTTGAACCCTCTGAACGTAAGCCCTCACAGCCCTAGCTAGGAGGGAAGCTTTCTCCTCCATATTCCTATATATATCCCACACATCGAACACTTCCCTAGTAGCGCTATCAAGACCCTTAAACGCCACAATACGGACACCGTTCAATATAACCTCATCAGCCCCAAGGCAGTAACCGTAAAACCTACCGTCAACCCCCCTCCTATAACCGCAGTCCGAGAACCCCAAGTCCCTAAGGCCGAGCTTAAACCTTAGAAGAGGGTCTAAATGCCTCCCATGAGAAGGCATGAGAACAGTCACGCTCTTACCCGCAGCCGCAAGAGCCTCAGCCCTACCTCTAACAGCCTCCCCAAGACCCCCCAGGCTCGCTAGCCCCGAGTACTCGAAAGATATTAGCCACACTTTATCAATACTAACAGGAGCGAAGAGCTTCAAAAGCTGAACCCCAGATTCTAGGCTGAGTAAAAGTTTTTAAGAGTTCCGAACTCAAATGCATGATCGCCAAAACCCAATACCATGAATATTCATGGTATTGGGCCCGGCCCCCAGTCCATAGAGGTAAGCCTATCGGGTAGTAGGAGAAGCCTTAAAGTTTAACTCTAAGTTCTCATAGTTCTCAAGCGCCCTTATGTTCTCAAGTATCTCTAAGCAGCCATGTTAACTAAAACCGGAGATTTTACTCTAGAAAGCAGTCTTCCCTTTTATGGTTTAAAGCTTATAAGGTGGGCTTCGAGTTATTAAGTGCTTGGAGTTGCCTTGATTGAAAGGTTTGTAGCGTTTTTCGGCCACTTTTACCAGCCTCCGAGGTTTAATCCTTGGACTGAGCATGTGGACTTGGATCCTACAGCTTACCCTTTCCACGATTGGAATGAGAGGGTTGACTTTGAGTGTTACACTGCTAACGCTTGGATCCCCGTTTATGGGGCTGAGGGCTGGGTTGAGGGTGTTGTTAGCAACTATTCTAGGATAAACTTTAGTTTTGGCCCCATACTTTTAACGTGGCTGAGGGAGAGGCGCCCTGAGGTTTACAAGGCTATAGTTGAGGCTGACGCGGAGTCTATATCGAGGTATGGGAGGGGTGCGGCTATAGCGCAGCCTTATGCTCACATAATCATGCCTCTAGCCTCGAGACTTTACAGGGAGCTGGCTATATACTGGGGTGTTAGGTTTTTCGAGGACACTTTTGGGAGGCCCCCGGAGGGCTTCTGGCTTCCTGAGGCTGCTGTTGACTATGAAACCCTCGAAATACTGGTTGATAATGGGATAAAGTTCGTCATCCTAGCACCCCACCAGATCAGCACGGTTAAAGTTGGGGGGAGGTGGCTTGAATACGGCAGGGCTGACCCTAGAGTGGCTTACAGGATCCTCCTACCATCGGGGAGGAGTATAGCCGCTATAGTCTATGATGGGGAGATATCGAGGGAGGTATCTTTCGGCGACCTCCTAGAAGATGGGGGGAGGCTGGCTTCTAGGATTCTAGGCTCTTTCAACGATCTCCTCCAGGAACCCCAGATTATTACAGTAGCCTCGGACGGGGAGGCTTTCGGCCACCATAAAAAGGGCGGAGCTATAGAGCTAGCTAAAGCCCTCGACATTATAGAGGGTAGTGGCGAGGCTAGGCTGACGAGCATAGCGAGGTTTCTGGAGGTAAACCCTCCAAGGGTCAAGGCGAAAATAGCGGTTAACACTTCGTGGAGCTGCCCTCACGGGGTGGAGAGGTGGAGGTCGGAGTGCGGGTGCGCCTCGGAGATTAGGCCTGGGTGGAGGCAGACGTGGAGGACCCCCCTAAGGAAAGCTATTGACATGTTGAGCGCCGAAACTTTGAAGGCCTACGAGGAGCTTGGACCAGCACTTTTCAAAGACCATTATGAGGCCCTCAGAAACTACTACATGGTCTTATCCCTGAGGAGCCCCGGGGTTCTAGCAGGTTTTCTGGAGTTTCACCTTAAAGATAAGAGTCTAGAGCCCTCTATCAAGGCGTTGAAAATACTTGAAGCAGTGAGGCACTCCCTCCTATCGCAGTCCAGCGACGCCTGGTTTTTCGAGGACCTCGGGAGGCCCGAGCCCTTCCAAGTCCTGAGGCACGCGGCTAGAACTATAGAGCTCCTGGAGGAGCTGGACTACGCAAATGTTGAGGAGGCTTTCAAATCCCTGATTGGAGAAGCTTCAAGTAACACTGGAGAGCGGGGTGCCACCTTATACAGGAAGGCTAAAGACCATAGGGTTGACCTCCTGAAAGCCGCCGCGATCTACGCTGTCAGGAGGAGCGTGGGGCTCGCAGGCAGGGAGATGATGTTATACTCTTTTAGCTTCTCGGAGACTAGGAGGGATTCTTTCAACGACCTCCACCTAGGGATAATTAATGTTCTATCGTTAACCACAATGGACCAGGCCACTATACACTATGCCCTTGTAAAACTGGGGCCCACGGATATTTACGTGGGCACGGGATTCCTGGACAAGCCTGAGGTTTACATGAACCTCCTAAGGAAAACTGTGGGGGCTTTAGAGGAGGGCTCCCAAGCTAAGCTTATCAACACTCTGGAAGAGGCTTTCAAGCCCAACGTATATACGTTACAGGAACTCCCAGCAGACGAGCAGGCCCTAGTCGCCGGGATAGCTGCCAGTGAAGTTTTAAGAAGCATAGCTCCGCCCGTCGACAGCTGGCTCCAAAGTTTAACTAGCATAGCCAAGTTCTACAGGCTTAGAAGACTCCCGGAGCCGGGAGAGCTGAAAGCAACACTCTCCTACGCTTTGAACACGAGACTCCTCGAAGAACTTTCCAGGCCCTCGCCTGACTGGGCTCGAGTTAGAGGGGGCCTGAAACTAGGTGAAGACCTAGGTTTAACGCTTTACCCCGACGTTAAAACAACCCTAGCAGCTAAGGTTGCCAACGCTCTCAACAACCTCTACAGGGATCCCCAGGACATTCACACTTTAATTACCCTCCACGAAACCGTGAAAGCGTCGCTGAGCGCCGGGCTGAGCCTCAAAGATTTCAGTAACGCCAGAGTCTGGATTGCAGTCCTAAAGAGAAGATACTACTCGGACTTCAAGAGGGCGGCTGAAGCCGGGGACGAGGCTATGTGGCGGTGGGTTAAAGCTTTCGCAAAGCTCTCCGAGATCTTGAAGGTTAGAGTTCAACACCACTCAGCCAAGCCTTGTGAAGCTGCGGGAACTCCTTAAGGTTTTTAAGGCCTTTTGTGGCGCTAGTTTGTTGGGTGCTTATTTTGAAAATTTTATATGTTGTTTTGGACGGGGCTCCTGACGGTTTTAACGCTCCGAGGAGGGTTTTGGATGAGGCTTATAAGCCTAACCTGGACTCTCTGGCTTCGGCCTGCCTCAGTGGTTTAATGTACCCTGTGGGGCCCGGCGTCGCCCCTGAGAGCGACGTTGCTGTCATGTCGCTTTTGGGGTATGATCCCCAAGTTTACTATACTGGCCGCGGCCCTCTCGAGGCTTTGGGGGCTGGTGTTTCGTTTTATGAGGGTTGCGTTGCTTTCAGGGCTAACTTTGCTACTGTTGACCGTGAGACTTTAAGGATTATTGATAGGAGGGTTGGTAGGAGTCTTTCAAGTTGGGAGGCGAGGGAGATCGCTAAGGCTCTAGATGGTATGAGCCTCTCAGGCGGGGAGGCTAGGGCTGTCTTCAAAGCCACTGTAGGGCATAGGGCTGTCCTGGTTTTATGTGGAGGTCGGAAACTCTCGGCTAGCGTGTCTAACAGTGACCCGGCATATGAGAGGAGGGGGTTGATAAGCGTTGCCCTTAAAACCTTCGAGAATAAAGTGGCGGAGGTTAAGCCTCTAGAGGATACCTTGGAGGCGGAGTTTACGGCTGAGCTGGCTAACGAGTTCACACGTAGAGCACTAGAGATCCTTGAGGACCACGCTGTCAACAAGGAGAGGGAGGCCCGCGGGCTCCCCAAAGCTAACGCAGTCCTACTGAGGGATGCGGGAGATAGGAGGCCGCCAGCAGAGCCTATTAGTGGGAAGTTTGGCCTCAAATTCACAGCCATAGCGGAAATGCCCGTTGAAATCGGGATAGCCAGAGCCCTCTCAATTAACGTTGAAAGCGTAGATGTTGAAGCCTACGCGAGCAAACCCCAGCTGCTCGAGGCTGAAGCTTTAAAAAGCATAGAGGCCCTCGAGTTTTCAGATGCTGTCTACGTGCACCTTAAGGGCCCCGACGAGCCCGGCCATGACGGGGATTTTGAGGGTAAAGTTAGAGCTGTAGAGGATATTGACAGATACTTCTTCAAGATAGTGCTCGACAAGCTAGATTTTCGAAACGTCCTAGTAATAGTGACCTCAGACCATTCGACACCGTGGAATTTAAAGGCGCACAGCGACGACCCCGTGCCTGTCATGATCTCTCACCCTAGGCTGGGCGATAAGAGGCGGAGGTTCTCGGAGCTCGAGTTTAAGGGGGGCTCTCTAGGCCTCATAGACGCCGGCTACAAGCTGTTGCCCACAGTTGTTAACGTCGTGAGGGATCTATCCTAGGAGGCTCCTAGCCCATTCTAGTATGTTCTTAGCCTCGTTTAAGGCTTTGAGCCCCTTTTCAGTGGGCTTGTAGAGTGTTTCGCCTCCAACGCTCACAGTCTCTATTAGGCCCTCCCTCGTCATCTTATAGAGTACTATGTATACTGTTATCGTGGCGGGTTTTATGTCCAGTTCTTCCAGCTTCTTCTTAACCTCGTAGGCTTTTAGGGGTTTCCCCGCCGCGAGTATTCTGATAATGTACATCCACAGGTTTTCCACGGTGATCTTCCTTTTAAGCCTCTGGACTGCTTTCGTCTCGCTCATAGGCCCTCCCAGCTAATATTTACAGGCATAAAACTTAAATACCCCTGATATTTACAGCTGTAAAAGAGGGCGGAGGGCTTGGCTAGCATAAGAGTTGGTATAGTTGGCGTAGGTAACATAGCTTCAATGCTAGTCCAGAGCGTTGAATACTACAAGATGATAGACTCCAGAGAGGGTCTCATACACGAGATTATAGGAGGCTACGGTATAGAGGATATAGGGTTCTCCTACGCCATAGACGTCTCAGAGGCTAAGGTTGGGAAAGACCTTTCAGAAGCAATACTCGAGTATCCGAACCTTGTAAGGGTCCCCGTTAAAGTCCCAAAGCTGGGCGTTACAGTAAGGATGGGCAGGATACTCGACGGGGTGGCGTCACACATGGTCGAGGACTTCATGCCTTCAAAGAGCCACCCGGAGCCTGGCGTAGAAGATGTTGCTAGGGAGCTCGTGGAGAACGATGTTGACGTCCTAGTGAACCTGCTCCCCGTAGGCAGCGAGGAAGCCACAAGGTTCTATGCTGAAGCCGCGGCCAAGGCTGGGGTAGCTTTCATAAACGCTATACCAGTCTTCATAGCAAGCTCCCACAACGGGATATTAGAGGAGGCTTCTATGAGGGGCGCCCCAATACTTGGGGATGATATTAAGGGGCAGCTGGGCTCCACAATAGTTCATAGGGCTCTAGCGAGCCTCATAAGAATGAGGGGGGCCAAGCTCCTAGAGACATACCAGCTTAACATAGGGGGCAACACCGACTTCAAGAACATGCTAGAGCTCGAGAGGCTGTCGAGTAAGAAAGTGAGTAAAACAATGGCTGTAGCTTCAACCCAAGAGAAGCCTGAAACACTAGTTAGGGAGGGTAAGGTTTACGCGGGCCCCAGCGGCTACATACCATTCCTAGGAAACACTAAGATATCACACATGTACATAAGAGTCCAGGCGTTCGCCGGGAGCGATGTGGAGATCGAGTTGAGGCTTAAAGTAGACGATAAAGCGATGGCGACAGCAGTCCTAGTAGACGCTATAAGAATAGCTAAAATACTCAAGGAACACAGGGTAGGCGGGAGCGTCCCATGGGCTTCAGCATTCTACTTCAAACACCCCCCAATACATGTTAAGAGCGACTATGAAGCCCTCAAAATGCTATACGAGGGCCTGGAAAAACTGGGGGCCAAGGTTAAGCCCGTGCTCCTTGAATACTACTAGCTCCGAAGACACGTGGATATAGAGTCTCTAAGCCTCGAAGCATTATCCTCAGGCACGCTATCGAAAGTAAAATTACCGCCGCCCATCTCCATGCCGGCAGCATACTTTAAAACATTCTCACCCCTCATAACCCCATATATTTCGAAATGCATGTGATAAAAGCTGTAATCGCCTTTAAGAGGGGCCTGATGCATAACCATTATGTAGGGGGAGGGTTTTCTGAAAAGCTTCTTAAACCCGCACAGTACAACTTTTAAAGTTAAAGCTAGCAAACTGAGTTCCTCCTCTTCCAAGTCACTCAGGAGCTGTAAGTGCCTCCTAGGATAAATATGGGCCTCAAAGGGCCAGTGTGCGTAGAACGGCATGAAGGCTACCCAGCTTTTGTTAGAGTAGAGAATTCTCTTCTTCTCAGATTCCTCAACATTAATTATGTTACAGAACAGACATTTGCCCCCAGACTCTATAGTGTATCTTTTAGAGTTGGTGAGCTCCCTCTCAACTTTAACTGGGGTAAAGGGGGTTACATAAACTTGACTGTGGGGGTGTGTTAGAGAGACCCCTATTTCAACACCCTTATTCCTAAACCATAGTAAATATTTTGCATAATCTTTACCCCTCTCCTCTTCCACAAGGTTTTTCAAGGCTTCGAGGACTAGTTTAATACTATTAACGTCTAAATCGCTAATATCGTCAAGGTCATGTTGGGGGGTTTCAACTATTATTAGATTCCCCCCCGAAGATTTGGATTTTACGTAGAAGTGGTGGCTTGACGGTTGAGGGGGTTCCGGGGTCAACATTGGATATTTGTTTTCTAAAACTAGAACCTGCCACCCATAACCGGTCTCTGGGGCTCCAGGACAGAAAGGGCAGAAACTTTCTGGAAGCCAGGGTCTAACGTGTCTGACGCTAGAAACCATAATCCACTCTCCAAGTACAGGGTCCCATCTAAGCTCCATGACAGCGTTTTTCAACTCTCAATCCCTCGTCAACTTTAACAATCCACCATCTCTTAATTAAATTCTCACTCATAGCCCTCATAGCTATAGCTTCTCCCACATCTTCTGATGGTATGAGGGCTATAACGGCCCCTCCAAGGCCTGCCCCTGAAAGTTTAGCCCCGTAAGCTCCCATGTCCACGCTCAGGTCGACGATCCTATCTAATACTGGGAGGCTCACTTCATAGAGGTTGCTTAGGAGTTTATGTTGATATGTCATTATGTAGCCTATGAGGGCCATCCTCTCATCACTATATTTGCTCACATAATCCTTTAAATGTTCAGTGTTAATGTTAAGAGCGTTAGCGACACCCTCAACATTAACGCGCTCCCCCCTAATAAGCTTTAAAGCCTCAACCGTAGACTCGTGGGCTTTAATAGTGTAAATGATCCTCCTAGCTAGAACGTTAGGGATAGACTTGAGATAAGGCTCTAGAATGTCGATCTTAAGCTCCTCCCACCTAGGCTCCCAATAGTTACTCCCTAGAAGCCTCTTAACATCTGAGGGGATGTTTGCGCCTAAAAGAGCTTTAAGGGCCTCATTTATCTCCCCCTGCCTTACAGGGTGGATGGAAGCTGTGCTATGCCTTATTCCCGAATCAAGTACGAGGAACAAGCCGTTAAAGTCCAGTTTCTCAGCACTATAGGGGGGCCTAGTCTCTATGATAACCAAACCTCCATAAGCTGAAGAGTATTGGTCGAGGCGACCGCAAGGAACACTCATAACGTCGTGCTCAGCCTCATAAGCAGCCTCAGCGATATCGCGCCTAGACATGCCGAGGCCAAATATCTCGTTAATAACACCTATGAAAGCAACAAGCATGCTACCACTACTACCAAGACCCCCGCCTATGGGAACGCCGCTCCTAACCCAAACATCTAAACCCTCAACAGAGAAGCCCCTAAGCATTAAAACTATTAAAGCAGCCCTGAAATAGTCCCCAAACCAACGGCCGCCTACAAGCCTTAACCTATCAAGACTAAAAGAGTCAGAGAATTCTAAAGACTCATCCTTTAAGTTCCCTGAAGCCACCCTCACAATATTATCAGCCCTCCTCCGCGCAGCAACAAAAATCCTAAGATTAACTCCCACACCAACTACAGGGAGGCCCTTATAGTCTTGGTGGGTGTTCAGGAAATCAAGCCTCCCCGGGGCTGAAACAACAGTTTCAGCATCTTCACCGAAGTACCCGGTAAACTCGTTCAAAACAATTTCCAGGAGCTCCAAGCCAGAGCCCTCCGAGGCTTAAAATATGTGTAAGAGATTTAAACGCTACTCTAGTCTTAGGTAATACAGTTTCTTTAAACTGTGAGACTGAACATGGGGTGAAAGGCTTAGCGGCCGCCGGAACCCAATACCATTGATATTGGGCCCGGCTCCCCCTTTGGTCCGTTGAGGGCTCCATAGGCTGGCACTAACGGGGCCGCCTGCGCCCGCCTCCGATAGCCAATCATAGAGGCAGGCTTACCGGAGTATATCAGGGGACCTTAAAGTTTAATTTTAAACTCTCGTATTTCTCAAGCATCTCTAAGTAACAGTATTAACTGTGAAAACCCCAGAGATTTTTACTCTAGAAAACAGTCTAAGATTCAAAGTATTTAATCTTTAAATGTTAATAGTGTCCTTGGTCTGCTCTACCTGAAGACAGCGGGGAGGGGTGGCTCTTCTGGCCCGGCTTATGGTTGGGAGGGTTGAGGCGTTCGCTGGGGGTTTGTTTCTCCTGTTAGTGCCATTGGTTTTTTGGGCTAATCTGGGTTTTGTGGCTCTGGTTTTAGGTGTTTTAGGGGTTTTGTTGGCTCTTCAGAGTTTTAGGGCTCTTTTTAGACTTTATGGGGAGAGCCGGGCGTGGGATGATGTGAGGCGGGCTGTTATCATGGCTGGCCTCGGCTTACTTATTTTCTACGTCTCAAGCCTCTACAATGTTATAGTGGGTGGTTACATGTTTAGAGAGTTGACGCTTATCCCCTCAACGGTTAACGCTATAGGGTCTCTAAGCATGTTCCACCTCTCAGCCCTCCTAGCTTCATACGCTTTAATACTAGCTGGGGCCTTCAATGCTTGGAGGGGGCTTGAAGTCCTAGCCTATAAAAGTAGGGAGGGCATTTTGAAAATACTCGCATCAATAATAATAGTCTCGGCAGCGTCACTCTCGCTAACACTATCAACAATAGTCCTGGGCGCCACCCTAATAGTGCTAGCTGTACACGGAAAACCCAGAGTCCCATGATACTGGTGGGTGAAAAGGGCGCCCGCGGGAGCCAGCCTCACAGCACCCCGCACGGGGCTCTCAGCAGGCCCCGCACCATGAACTAATTAGGATTCAAAAGTTATATATTTAAAAGCGTGAAGCTCTACAGGTACATTCTCTTGAGGCCGTCACGAATACTGTAAGCGCTTCACAACCCCTGGAGGGCGGTTTTCAGGGGTGTTCCTTCGGTTCTTTCAGTGTTCCGGCTTGCTGGTGTTGTTTGTTTTTTAGGCTTATTTTAAGTCTCACTTGGTGGTGTCTGGCTTGCTATATAGTAGGCCTCCCTCTGTAGAGGTTTACCTTGAGGACCCGTTTAGCTCAGAATGTAAGTCTATAGTCGTCCCCGTCTTTCAGGCTGGTGGGGGTGTTGATGTGGATTCTGTGAAGTTTTTCGATAGGAATGGGCAGCTTAAGGGTGCTGTCGAGCTGGGGGTCTTTAAGGCTTCCGTGGGCGAGGTTTATAGGAGTGTTGTTGACGGGAAACTAGTCACCTATTCTGGGGTGGGATCTAGGGATGGCGATTATTACCAGGTTTTGGAGAATGTTAGGAGGGGGGTGGCTGCTGGTTTAAAGTCTGCTGTTGAGAGTTTCCAGTGTACCCTCCTATCTTTGAAGGGCCTAGATTCTAAGGCTGCCCTTGAAGCTCTTGTTGCAGCCCTCCTAGCATCTTATAGGTTTGAGGCTTTCTCGGGGGAGAAGAAGAGGGTTTTAGAGAGGGTTCTAGTTGATAGAGACGATATACATGTGGGGTTTGCGGCTGCCGTGGCTGAGGGCGTATACCTGGCTAGGGATGTGGCTAACGCGCCCCCCCACGAGCTCACGCCATCCAAGCTCTCTGAAACTGTGGGGACTCTCTTCTCAAGTTTTAGAAATGTTGAGGTCGAGGTCTTCGACTATGAGAGGCTTGTTAGGGAGGGTTTCGGCGGCATAGTCAGCGTTGGCATGGGCTCCGAGGAGAAGCCCAGGCTGATAGTTGTCAAGTATGTGGGGGCTGAGGGCAAGCCTTTAGCCCTCGTAGGTAAAACTGTGGTCTTCGATAGTGGGGGCGTGAACTTGAAGACGGGGGAGTCTATATTCTACATGAGGGCTGACAAGGCTGGGGGCGCCGCCGTGCTCGGAGCATTGTGGGCTGCGGCGAGGCTAAACTTAAAAGTTAACCTTGTAGGCTTGCTGCCGGCGGTCATCAACGTTCCAAGCGGGAGCTCCTATTTACCTAGCGACATTATAAAGATGTGGGATGGGACGAGGGTTGAGATAACAAACACGGACGCTGAAGGTAGGCTCATAGTGGGGGATGCCATAGCCTACGCTGCTAAAGCCCTCGACGCTTCGGAGATAGTGAATCTCGCGACACTCACCGGAGCCATAGTGATCGCTCTAGGCCCCCTCATAGCAGGGGTTTTCACGAGAGACGACAAGCTTAGGGAGGAGCTCCTCTACTCATCCAGGAGTACTGGGGAGAAACTGTGGCCTATGCCCATGGAGGACGATTATAAAGCGTGGCTGACACAGAAGACAGTGGGGGATATAGCGAACTCCGGAACGCGCACCGGGGGCGCCATATATGGAGCCTTGTTCCTCGAGAGGTTCTCCCACGGGAAGCCTTTCGCCCACCTTGATATAGCCGGGCCTGGAATGGGCTCTGAGGCTGGGCAAATAGCCCCCCCATACTGGCCTGATAAGGGGCTAGCCCCGGGCTTCGGGGTCAGGCTACTGGTAGACTATATAGCTAGGAGGGTTTGGGGGTCGACATAGGGTTGGCAGGGTTTACTGTTAGGGCTCTAGTCTTACACCTCTCAAAGGACACGGTTGAAAGCGAGGTTGCCCTCGAAACACTAATGTATAGGCTTCTAGAAGCTAAAGACGCTGTAGAGTCAAGCCTCAACATTAGAGTAGATAGTTTAAGGGTTACAGCCCCATCCCCCGGAGACCCTATAAGCGTGATGGACACCGTTGAAAACGTTAAACCCGAGGATGTAATAGTTTCAATAGGGAATTTGGGGAGCGCGCGTAAAAGCCTGGAATACGAGGTTAAAGAAGCTGTCTCCAGAGGCTTCTACGTTGGAATACTCCTAGAAGAGCCCTCGTGGAGCCACTCTAGGAGGCTTTCAAAACTAGTACATGAGATAGCTGAAGAGTCACCAGATAACGCTGTCAGGCTGGGAGTCAACACGCTGGGCTCCCCAATATACACCCCCTACTACCCCCTAAGCTACTCCCCGGGAGACGGGAATAGTGTGACAGTAGCGCTCACATACCCCAACTACTTGAAAGAAGCCTATCAGAAGGGGGGCTTTGAAGGCTTGAAGAAGGCGGTTGAGGAAGCTGCGGCAGTGGCGGTCGAAGCCCTAAACACTGCTGCCGCCACGGTCAAAGCAGAGCCGGGAGGCGTAGACCTGAGCGTAGCCCCCTGGATGGAGGAGTCTTCCCTAGGACTAGCGGAGACAATAGCGGGCGTTAGAATGCCGAAACCCGGCTTCGCCATTGGAGTAAGCCTCTTAAACGAAGCTCTAGAAATAGTGGCTTCAAAAGTGGGGGCTGTGGGGTTCAACGAGCTCCAGCTACCAGTAGCTGAAGACTCGAAGCTTAAGGCTAGAGTGAGCGAGGGCGACACGACGGCGAGGGACCTGGCTAGGCTGGCGGGGGCGTGCTTAGCCGGCTTAGACCTCGCAGTAGTACCTGCAGACTTGGAGGGGGTGGCTGGCCTCATACTGGAGGTGGCGGCTTACTCGAGGTCTAAGAGGAAGCCCCTAGGGGTTAGGATAATACCATTGGAGGGGGTGGGGCCCGGGGATAAAATACAGCTGGCAAGGTTTGGGGAAACGCCGGTAATACCGATATAGAGTGAGCGCCCCCGAGCTAGAGTTGCCTTAATATGGCCTTTACGTCCAGCAACCTATTATGTCTTCACGGCTATTTTGAAGCCTCCCTATTATTTGAATGCTTTAACCCCAGGGTATTTTGCTGTGGGGCCTAGCTCTTCTTCTATCTCTATCAGCCTATTGTACTTAGCTGTTCTCTCGCTCCTCGCTGGAGCCCCCGTTTTTATTAGCCCCGTGTTTAGGGCTACCGCTAAGTCTGCTATGAACGTGTCCTCGGTGTCCCCGCTTCTATGGCTGACCACTACTTTGAGCCCTGCTTTCAAAGCTAGGCTGGCGAAGTCTAGGGCTTCGCTTAAAGTTCCTACCTGGTTTACTTTCAGTATAGCCCCCGTTGTCGCCTTCAACTCTACTCCCCTAGCTAAATATTTGGGGTTAGTTACGTATAGGTCGTCGCCTACTATTAACGTTTTCCCGCCCAGCTTGCTTGTAAGCTCCCTCGTGGATTCCAGGTCGTCCTCGTTGAAGGGGTCTTCTATGTAGGCTAACGGGTGCTCCGAGGCTATTCTTAAATAGTATTCGAGGAGTTCTCCAGCGGTCCACGTTCTCCCATCAACCTTGTAAGTTCTATACTCGGAATCGTATAGCTGGCTTGCAGCGGCATCTACCCCTAGAAGTATGTGGGACTCGCCGTAGCCCGCGCGTTTAACAGCATCTTCGAGGGCTTTGAAAGCCTCAGAGGATAGTTTCATGGGGGGCGCGAAACCCCCCTCATCGCCTACGTTTAGAGAGCTCCTCCCATACTTCTCTTTTAAAAGCTCTTTAAGGCTCCAGTAAACCTCTACTGAAAGCCTAACTGCTTCTATGAAGCTGTCGGCACCCACAGGTATAACTATGAACTCCTGGAAGCTCAGCTCGTTCCCAGCATGAACACCCCCGTTAATCATGTTCATTAACGGTACTGGAAGTGTTGAGGCGCCGACGCCCCCAAGATAACTGTAGAGGGGCATTGATAGCTGCGCTGACGCCGCCTTAGCCACAGCTAGGCTTGTGGCTGTGGTAGCGTTAGCTCCTAGCCTCGACTTGTTAGGGGTCCCGTCTAAGGCTTGGAGCAGGCCGTCTATATACTTTTGCATTCTAACATCCAACCCTTTAAGCCTTGGAGCTATGACCTCGTTAACCTTGCCGACAGCAAGCCCCACACCTCTACCAGCCCACCTCAAACCCCCATCTCTCAACTCTAAAGCCTCCCTCACCCCCCTACTAGCCCCACTAGGAGCTAGAGCTACGCCCACAGAGCCCCCGGCGGTCCTCACCATAACCCTAACTGTCGGGGACCCTCTCGAGTCGAGAGCATACCCTCCTCTAACATCCTCTATTTCAAACAATAACAGCACCCTGAAATCATTGTAGGGGGAGAGGTTAAATGCTGCTCAGAGTGTTAGGGGGGTTGAGGGTTTAAAATCGCAGCCATACAATACCTAACAGCGAGGGCTGTCTAGGATGCCTAGGAGGGGGACTAGGGGGGAAGGGCAGCTTGCATGCCCCAAGTGCGGCTCTAAAACACTAGAGCCTGTAAGGACTTGGACTATGGTGTCCCCAATCCCTGATAGGCAGGGCAGGGTTACGATAACGATAATGGGCTCATTAGTATGCGGCGAGTGCGGCCATAGATGGAACGCTCCCATGAAGAGGTTCAAGAGCGGGGGGGAGGCGGGCTCGGGGGAGCCTTTAGAGGCTGGGGAGCCTCAGGTCATAGAGTTGGACATAGAGGATATTATGAGGGAGAAGATTTAACCTACTCCCACTCTATAGTGGCTGGAGGCTTGCTAGTCAAGTCATACACTACTCTCACGACACTGGGCACCTCGCTGGCTATCCGTGATGCTATGTTCTCTAACATCTCCCAGGGTAGCCTCGCTATAGAGGCTGTCATGGCGTCAACGCTCGCAACAGCCCTCACAGCTATTACGTTACCGTATACCCTCTCGTCACCCTTAACTCCTGTGGCTTTAGATTCCAGGAGTATCGTGAAGTACTGCCATAGCCTGTCTTGGAGTCCTGCTGCTTCAATCTCCTCTCTGAGTATGGCGTCCGCTTTTCTCACTATTTCAATCTTCTCCCTGGTAACCTCTCCTTCAATCCTCACAGCTAGGGAAGGCCCGGGTATGGGCTGCCTCTTTATGATCTCCTCGGGCACCTTAAGCTTCCTAGCTATCCTCCTAACTTCATCCTTATAGAACCATTTGAGGGGCTCCACGAGCTTCAGCTTGAAAGCCGCTGGTAGCCCTGCAACGTTATGGTGTGTCTTTATTATGCTAGCTCCCGGCCTCGCCCCACTCTCTATAACGTCGGGATATATTGTCCCCTGAACGAGATATTCCGCCCCCACACTCTCAGCATAATCTTCAAGCACCTTAGCATAGACTGCTCCGAAAACCCTCCTCTTACCCTCAGGATCCCTAACGCCCCTGAGGGCCTCGTAGAACCTGTCGCTAGCATCTATAAGCTTAGCCTCCAAACCTGTCTTTCTAAGTAGTTCTAGAGACCTCCACGGCTCCCCTTCAGGGTGGAGTCCGTGATCTATGATCACAGGGTACAGCCTAGACCCTAAAGCCTTGTGCGCTATTAAAGCCGCCACTGTAGAGTCTATGCCCCCACTCACAGCGGCCACAGCTTTAGACTCTCCTACAGCCTCCCATACTTTATGCACAAGCTCTTCAACCATAACCTCGGGCCTCCAGTTTCTAGGGGCTCCAACTATTCTAAGCCAGTTGTTTAAAAGCTCTATCCCATACATTGAGTGGGCAACCTCAGGGTGCCACTGAACGCTGTAAACCCTGTTTCCAAACCTAAAAGCGGCCACAGGACTACCAGGGCTCGACGCTAGTATAATAGCCCCCTTGGGGGGCTCTAACACGGAGTCGTTATGGCTCATCCATACTGAGATAAAGTTTGGGATCGTGGCGAAGAGGGGGTCTTTAACCTTTATAGTCAAAAGGGTGGGGCCGAACTCCGGATTAGAGGCTTTACCTACAACGCCTCCGAGGACTTTAGCTATTAGCTGGTGCCCGTAGCATATTCCTAGAAGGTGTTTATCCTCTTCCAAGGCTATCTTCACTATATCATCATGATGCTGCTCCCATACGCTACCAGGGCCCCCGCTAAGTATGACGCCTAGAGAGCCCCTTATAAGGTTCTTAAGCTCCCCAAGCCCAGTGTAGGCGCTGGCGACCTCGCTGTAAACATTCAACTCTCTAATTCTACGCATTATTAAGTGAGCATACTGGCCCCCAAAGTCTACTACAAGTATATACTCCACAGTAGCCCTCCATAAAATAGCGTTTAGATGGAGCCTAAATAATGTTAATAGCAATTCTTAATAACTTTAAGATAATACAGCTGGCACGCTAAAGGTTCGAGGATAGAGGGGCGGCCCATAAAAGCGTGAGAGTCGAAATGTTAGAGTTTAATATTTAAGGTTATGTTCTCATAAACTTCCTACCCGGAACCTGTTGTTGGTGGTTTAGCTTGTCTGAAACAGTTAACCCTATAAAATATTTGAGGGAGGCCGTTAACAACAGCATATATGTCAAGTTGAAGGATGGGAGCGAGTACCTGGGGATCTTAAGGGTCACAGACAACACTATGAACCTCATATTAGACGAGACTGTGGAGGTTAAAGGCGGGAAGACTAGGGTTGCCAAGATTGGGAGGGCTCTCATAAGGGGTAGCATGATACAGTATGTAAGCTTCAACCCCGACATAGCGGCGGAGCAGGCGCTCACAGGATAGGGGGTTTAGTGTTTGAATGTCTACAGCGTTCTTCGAGCCTAGAAACGTAGCTGTTGTCGGGGCCAGTGATAAGCGGGGCTCTCTTGGCTGGGGTTTAACTTTCAACGTGCTCTCAAGCTTCCCCGGCAAGGTTTATCTCGTGAACGTTAAGGGGGGGTCTATTGAGGGTAGGATTGTTTACAGGAGGGTCAGCGATATAGGGGAGCCTGTAGACCTCGCTCTCATAATAACGCCTTCAAACACAGTCCCCGAAGTTTTAGAGGATGCGGGGGAGGCTGGGGCTAGGGCTGCCATAGTTTATAGTAGTGGTTTCAGCGAGGCCGGCTTCAAGAACCTCGAGGATCACATTGTAAACGTGGCTAGAAAGCATGGCATTAGGCTCCTGGGGCCTAACTGTGTTGGCGTAATAGACGGTTGGACCCCCATAAACGCTACCTTCATATCTATGGAGAGGCAAAAGATGCCCCCTCGAGGCTCAATATCAATAGTGTCCCAGTCGGGGGCCCTAGGCTCCCTAATAATGGATCTTATGGGTGAGAGGCTTATAGGGCTGAGGAGGTTCGCGAGTGTGGGTAACGCTGCCGACGTTAAAATGTGGGAGCTCCTAGAGTTTTTCGGGGAGGACCCTCTAACTGAGGCTGTAGGCTTATACTTTGAAAGCTTGAGCGAGGGGAGGAAACTCATAGATAAGCTTTCAGAAGTCTCAGAGCGTAAGCCAGTAGTGGTTTTAAGGGGCGGCGCGAGCGAGTCAGGCTCTAGGGCTGCTTCAACACATGTGGCAGCCCTTTCAGCCCCAGCTAGGGTGGTGGAGGGGCTCCTCAAAGGATCCGGGGTCCTTAGGGCTGAGACTATGAGCGAGTTCATAGCCATCTTAGAGCTTCTGGGCAGGAAGCCTCCAAGACCCTCCAAGGATAATGTTATAGTCGTGACAAACACTGGCGGCATGGGCGTTCTAGTCTCAGACTCCCTGGAGCTTAAGGGTTTAAAGTTGGGGAGACTCTCCGGGGGCTTGGAGGCTAAACTTAGGAGGGTTCTCCCACCTTACGTCTCCATAAACAACCCCTTAGATCTTTCGGGGGGAGCCCCCACAAGCATTTACAGGGAAGCCGTCAAGACTATACTAGAGTCCCAAGAGGCCGGCGTACTCCTAGTGGTTAACCAGCCGCAAACCATAGCCATGGACTCCGAGAACTTCATAGAGTTCGCGGGCGAGCTCAGAGGGTTGAACATACCGGTAATAGTTTTGGTAGAGGGGAGCGGCTACTCGCGGGAACTCGCAAACCGCCTGAGACTCAAGGGCCTCCCAGTAGCCTCCACCCCGGAAGAGGCGGCGGCAATGGTGTGGGCCCTATCAGCCTCCAGGCGTGGGGGGCTTGAAAGGCCCCCAGAGCACCCCCTTGAGGCTAGAGCTGAGGCATTAAAGGTAATAGAGTCTGTGAGGCGTGAAGGTAGGGAGTTCCTCCTGGAGCATGAGGCTAAAGCGTTGGCGAGAGCCTATGGGCTTGAGACTCCTAGAGGGGGGCTAGCTTCTAGTGTTAATGAAGCCGTGGCTCTCGCCGACAGCATAGGCTACCCGGTAGTGGCTAAAATAGTCTCCCCGGATGTTCTGCATAAGAGTGATGTTGGGGGCGTTATCCTGGGTTTGAGGAGCCCCGAGGATGTTATAGATGCTTATGAGAAGCTCCGGAGGCTAGCGGTGCGGTTTAAAGCTAGGTTCACAGGCGTCCTTATAGAGGAGATGGTTTCCACACGTTTTGAAGCCTCTATTGGAGCCCTCAGAGACCCCCTACTGGGCCCTATAGTAATGGCGGGTCTCGGAGGGGTTCTTGTCGAGCTTTTAGGTGATGTCACGTTTAGAAAGGCTCCCCTAAGTGTGGTCGAAGCCCTTGAAATGATAGGGGAGACGAGTCTTGGGAGGCTTGTTGAAGGCTATAGGGGCTTTAGGGCTGACGCCCGCAAGATAGCTGAGGCTATAGTTAACGTTGGCCTCCTAATATCCAGCAACCCTGAGATAGCTGAGGTCGACGTTAACCCCCTAGCAGTTCTAGATGACGAGGTTAAAGCCTTGGATGTTAGAGTTAAACTAACATGTTAACTGGAACTTATTACCGTAGGGGGTTAAACTGTTACATGGGGATATGGGGTATGCGCTGGGCGCTCCGCCTCCCGCCAGCATCTTTTAAAACACCCCTCCTAGCTCTTATTGTAGCCTTACTAGTAATCCCAGCATTGCAAACCCTGGCCGGGGCTGGTGGAGGAAAGGGTTTGGAAGTTTCTTTCGAGCCTGTAAAAGCGCTTATTGAAGGTAAAACATTGCCGGGAGACCTTTACAGGGTTAATGTAATGTTAAGAGCGGATGTTCAAGTGTCTCGAGCTAAGACAGCTTATATGATACTCTATGTGGACCCCTCGAACGGTCTTGAGAGGACTCTGGATGGGGGGTTCCTGGAAATACTGTTTAAGGATGGAGTTGGGTTGGGGCACGTCGATTTCACCGTGCCATGGACTCCCAAGGTTATAGTATTGTTCAATGTGCTGGAACCCGGCGAGCTGGAGGGCCTCAGTGCCACGTTAGAGCTCCCCGTGAGCCCTGAAGTTAGAGTTGAGGTTAGGGGGCTTAGGCCTTTAATGGAGGCCTTCGAGGGGGGATGGCTTATATTACCGGTGACCCTCAGGAGTAACTTCTTTGAAGGCTATGGCACTATAATAGTTAGGGATAAGACTTTAAATGTCGAGCTTAAGAGGGTTAACGTGAATGTTAAGGGGACTATTACGCACGACGTTTACGTCCAGCTTCCAGAGAACCCTAGGAGGCTCTATATTTTCAAAGAGTGGTCTATGGTGCACGCTATAGAAGTCATTTATGAAGGCCCAGATACTTACCCCGACAACAACCGAGAGATCATATTCGTAAACGTTAAACTCAAAGAAGAAGTGTGGAGGGTGCCGGCGGCCGTTATAATCGCGCTAGCGGGCATAGCTGTCATAGCAGCTCTACTAGCCTTTGCGGGCAGGATAGTTTTCGGCTAGGCCTTCAAACCCCAATCACGCACAACGGAAACTATTGTCGGCGCGGAGGCTAGGGCGAAAAGGGCTGCAGACGTTAAAGCCAGGACTTCTATCCCGTAAAGTTTAAAGACAACACCCCCGAGCGCGAACTCGCCGAAGGCTATGCCTAGAGCGAGGGCGGTCACATAAACCCCCATCTGGGGCCCCCGGGCGCGGCCCCTGTCCGTATAGTCTGCTAGTAACGCTAGGAGGGCGGGGGGTAGGGTCATTGCCGGCGCTGCTAGTAGTGCTAGAACCGGCATGTATAGGGGGTCTAGGAGGGTCTCGTAGAAGAGGCCTCCAACGATAATAGCGGCTGATAGGGAGGCTGACCCTATTATTAAAGCTTTAACCTTGCCCACCCTGGAGGCAATGTAACTTCCAACTATGAGGCCTATGGATACCGCTGTTAACCCTAATATGATGACCGGGCTTACCGCCCCCCCACCCTGATCATCGAGGTAGACTTTTATCCCAGCCTCCACTAATACCTTGGGGGCCATGAAGCCAACACCTATCAGGGAGGCCATCCCAAACCATAGCGGTAAAAGTTTTAAGGCACCCCTCTCAACAGTGAAAACAATAACGTTACGCCCCCCACCCTGGGGGGCCATGAGGGAAGCCGCCAGGGCCGCTAAGCTTAGAAAAGCCGGCACCATAAAACCCCTCAGGGCGCCCAGGAGCTCCAGCGAGGCGGCAACCGCCAAGCCCAGAGCGTACCCTCCGAGGTTTGAAGCCTCGAAAAAACCCGACCCGTAAATCCTCCCAACATACCTACCCCTAGTCTCCTCAGCTAGAATAGACAAGCTAGAAGTGAGGGTTAAAGCGGCGCTCACGCCGCCAACACAGTTTAACAAAGCTAGAACCACAGGATCCAGGAAAACATTCATAGTAGTGTAGGCGAGAGCCAACAATAGCGTAGCCAATACTAGAGAACGGCGAAGACCCAGCCTCTCATAGAGGCCTCCCATCACGAAACCCGTAAACCCCTCAGCCAGAGCGTAAGAGGCAAGTATGAGACCGTGAACTACAGGAGATATGCCGGGGAGCGTTAAAGCCAGAGAAACGATAAAGACGGCGTTCGAAGACCTAACCAAGGCCACCACGGCGAACACCGGAAGCAGGCTCGGCAAGCGCAAACTTAGCCCCTCTCGGGGCTTGAAGAGTTTGGCCCCTATAAGCTTGGGGGCCTAGGAGGGGTTTAACTGTCCTCTTTTAACTTATGGGTATGTTGCCGCTATTTTCCTGGCTACTTTGCGTGCTTCTTCGACAGCCTTCTCGTAGAGGTTTTTGGTTATTAGCTCTTCTCTATATGCTTTCTCTAGTTCCCCTAAATCTATGATTTCAGGGTCTCTTCCAGGTTTCTTAACGACGTCGACGTGCAAGTCTAGGTATCTTAGGCCTTTAAACCCTAATTCTGGCGGGGTGTTTATGTTAGCGTAGACTCCCAGGAGCTTGTCTTCTAGGCTGTAGTATTCGTGTATTATATGCCAGGAGCTTGTATCTACTATGGTCCTGGAGTAGTCTCCAGGCCTCTTCTCAACGTCTAAACCGTCTAGGACCCCCCGGGTTTTGAACGTTCTACTCAGCGTTAGCGTTATCCCAGATTCTGATAGTGAGAAGCTGTCTACTGTGAAGGGCCCTAGGGTCAGCCTGTCCCCGTTGGGGAGCCTGTGGTCTATGTTTATCTTCCTCCCTTTGAGGTTTGAGGCTATATAGGATAGTATGGCCATCCCCGTGTCGCTCGTCGAGTAGCCGAGCCTTATAGACTCTTCACTATAGTCTACCAGTGTAGACACTTCGAAGCCCCCCGCTTTCAGGGAGTGGTGGAATTTAACAGTGGGGTATAGTTGGGACCTGTAGGAATCTAGTATTTGCTTGGCGGGGGAGGGCATGTATATTATGGAGACATACTCACCCCTAGACACTATGCTTGGAGCGTTTGAGGGCTTCTCGCCAGCTAGAGCTTCAGCCTTCGCTGCGAGGCTTTCAGCCTCTAAAGCCACCTCGCTAGAGCTCCCATATTTACTGTTGCTCCTAAACCTTACATGTATGCTGGAGAAGTCCACTTTCCCCTTGACAGCCTCTAGAAGCTCCTCCCTCCTATGCTCCTCTTTCAGGTGCTCGCTGAAGCTATAGTCCCTCCCCGGCGTGTAGATAGTCACGTAAACACCTACGAGGGCTACCCCGGGCCTCACAACAGGATTATCATCCCTTGACAGCGAGTCTTTAATCACGTAGCCCCTGAAAGCTTCTCCTTTAGGGGGGCACTCGCCCTGAACCAAGCCCTCTAAACCTTCAGGTAGCATAGCCCTACATTCTCCCAGGCTAACAGCGTCGACGACAGTGTAGAGGCCCAGCCTCCCCCTCCTAATATTAGCGTATGAAATAGCGTTCACTATCGCCTCCTCAACTTTAACCCCGGCCTCCCACGGGTTCCCTATTACTAGGAGGGAGTCCAGGTCTGTGTCTATGTTTTTAACAGTAACGTCAGCCGGGCCTTCTGAAAAAGGCTGAGACAGCCTGCTCCTAATAGCTTCACTAACGTCAGCTAGTAGGAACCCTTTCTCCTCCAGCATCCATGTCAGCGCCGTCGCATATATCCCCCTAACCCTAACCCTCCACATCAAAGACCTTCAACCTCAGTCTTTCACGGTCTCCAGGACAGATATAACTTGCCATATTTTAGTCCTAGCGTGGAACGGCATGTTAGGGTCTTGGCTAACCTCATCTAAAACGCTCACAGCGTTGGCAGCCCTAACGCCTAGAGAAAGCTTCGTATCCCTGAGCTGCGTGAGGGCGTTAACAGCGGCTCTCCTAATGTTCCTCGGTATGCCCGCGTCGTTGATTATAGATGTTAGTAGGGCCATAGCGTATTTAACCTTAGCCTCGTTAGCCTGGACCGTGTCAATAGACACCCTAATCACCTCCACCCTCCACTATTGTTTATTGTAGAGTGGAACCCTTAAGCGCTAATCCTCCAGTCTGGTGTAGGTGCGGGACGCGGCTTGGATATATTAGGGGCGGGTTGGGGCTTCTAATAAGGGTGGCTTCGATTGCTAAAGCCTAGGAGGCCCCTACCAGATATTGGAGACCTTGTCGTAGGCACAGTGTCTGAAGTACACGAGTACGGGGCTTACTTAACACTTGACGAGTACGGGGGTCACAGGGCTCTCCTGCCGTGGAGCGAGGTTGCGAGCAGGTCTGTTAGGAGTATAGATGAGGTTGTGAGGCCTGGCCAGAAAGTAGTTGTTAAAGTCATAAGAGTCTATAAGGGTAAAGGGCACGTTGATGTGAGCCTTAAAAGGGTCATGGAGGGGGAGAGGAGGAGGAAGATGATGCAGTATAAGCGGTACGTTAAAGCAGCCACCCTAATAACAGCGTTAGCCCAGAAGATTGGGAAGACAGTCGATAAAGCATACGAGGAAGTCATATGGAGGCTCGAAGACGCGTACGGAGACCCCCTAACCGGCCTTGAGAGAGCGGTCTTAGAAGGCGAGAAAGCGTTGAAAGCGGCTGGGATCCCTGGAGAATGGGCTGGACACCTAGTTGAACTCGCGAAAACCCACGTGGAAGTTAAAACAATAAGAGTCCTAGGAATACTAACATTGAAAAGCACGGCAGGAGATGGTGTTGAGAGGATCAAAACAGTTCTAGAATCCGCTAGGAAAGCAACTGAAAAAACCAAGGTAAAACTAAGACTATACACTGTGGGAGCCCCGAGATACAGGGTTGAGCTCGAAGGACACGACTATAAAACGCTAGAGGAAACCCTCAAGTCCCTCATAGAAGAAGCGGAGAACAAAGCTAGGAAACTAGGGGTGGAAATGAAATTCGAGAGGATCAAAGAATAATGGGGACCTTCAAGCTCCAGCCCTAACGAGAAAGAGCGAGTTCTACGGCTAAACAAGGTTACTCTAGGTCTTCGGGGCTCCAGGGGCCTTCCCGCCACATTTTCCTGGCGAGTTCCCCCTCATACATGAATGTTCTTATGAGCTCTTTCGCCTGCTCTCTCCTGGCTCTATATTCTTCTAGGAAGTTGTTGAGCTTCTCTATCAAGTACTCTTTTAGTTCTCCAGTTAACATTCTCCCGCCCCTATAGTCTTCTTCTATCTTCTTTAGTTTAGCGTCGTCGGGCTCGAAGTATATGTGGAGCCACTGGAATGAAACGTCGATTTCAGGGTTCCCCCCTAGTTTTCTGTGGAGCTCTATTGTTGGCTGTCCTCCTGAGAATGCGTACCTCATTATCTTATGTCTGACTGTTTTAGGGTCGTCGTGGAGGAATATGGCTGTTTCAGGCTTTGAGGAGCTCATTTTACCTTCGAGCCCCGTGAGGGGGGGCATGAACTTAGAGTGTATTGCTGCCGTCTTATAGTAGCCCATGCTCTCAGCTATGTCCCTCTGGATCCTCCAGTAGGGGTCCTGGTCTATGGCTGCCGGTATTAGGCACCTCTTTTTCTCGAAGAATGTTGGGACTACTTGGAGGGCCGGGTAGAATATGAGGCCTATGTTGGTGGAGCCTGTGAAGCCGAACACTGCCTTGGCTGTGTTAAAGTTCACCCTCTTAGCTACTTTTACAGCCATGGGGTAGAGTTTCCCAATATACTCTATGTCGTGGAATATGAAAGTCCTGTCCGGGTCGAAGCCCACGGCTATTATGTCTAGGGTGTTCTCGTAGGCCCACTTCTTAACCTCCGAGAGGCTCATGCCGGGCTCGTCGAAGTACTTCTCATCATCAGTTATCATTATGTAAACGTTAGCCTTGAACTTCTCCTGGAGCCACCTGGTTAATATGAAAGGCAGTATGTGGCCTATGTGCATGGGGCCTGAAGGCCCCCTGCCAGTGTATAGGAAGAAGCCCTTCCCCCTCTCATAGTCGTCTAACACTAGGTCTAGATCCCTGTGGGAGAAGAATACCCTACGCCTTAAGAGGACGTGGAGCTCCCCAGCTAAGGCTTCAACTCTCTTAAACAGCTCGTCCCCTATAAACTCTGTCCCGAATATTTTAACGAGCTTCTCATAGTCAACCCTACCTTTAACCTCCCAAGGCGTGACTGTAAACTCCTCAGCCACAATATTTAGGCCACCGAACTCTAGAGCCTGGCGAGAAGCCTATAAGCTTTAAGTGCCTAAACTATAGGGGGCGGCGCCTTGAAATCCTCGGACTATGAGACCCTAGTCTCAGAGATCCTGGCATGCGAGAAGTGCCCCCTAAGCAGGTCTAGGACTAGAGCTGTGCCCGGGGAGGGCTCCCTAGACTCTATAATCATGTTTGTGGGGGAGGCGCCTGGGAAGAGCGAGGACGAGCAGGGGAGGCCTTTCGTCGGGGCTGCCGGCAAACTCTTGAACACTCTACTCGAATCTATAGGGCTGGAGAGGGGCGGCGTCTACATAACTAACGTTGTTAAATGTAGGCCCCCGGAAAACAGGGAGCCTGAAGAGCCTGAAGTGAGAGCCTGCAACCCTTATCTTGTGAGGCAGCTTAACATTGTTAACCCCAAGATAGTGGTAGCCCTGGGTAGGATAGCGGGTAAAACCCTATATGAAATGTGCGGGCTTAAATGGCATAACATGAGAGTGGCCAGGAGGGAGGTTGTGAAGTGTAGAGTAGGGGAGGCCTCCTTCAAGCTTGTGGCTACATACCACCCCGCAGCAGCACTATATAACCCGGGCCTCAGAGAGGAGCTTGAAGAAGACTTCAGAGAGCGCATAGCTAAAGTAGCCTCCCAGGTGGGGGGGAAAACCAAAACGCTGGAAGATTTCCTGCTAAGGGGAAAGAAGGAGCCTACGACTAGCCAGGAGGGCTAAGAGTAAGCCTACGAACATTGAAGCTAGAGCTATCGATGCTGTTAACATGTAATAGTCTAGGCTTGGAACCCTGAATCCGGGGGCTGCAGCCTCCCCCGAGGGGGGAGCTCTGTTCTGCAGCGTCCAGCCTGAGGCTACTGGAGGGCTGAGGGTTAGGGTTGACCATAGTATTGTGGAGGCTGCAGCGTCTTCGAGTAGGCGTATAGCATCTAAGTACTCGCCCCTAGCATATCTAAACTCCCCATACCCCGAGTATGCGGGTGCAAGGCCTGATACGAGGCCTCTGAGCACTACGCGCGACGTTAGTAGAGCTTGGACTGTTAAGAGCTCCCTCCTATAGCGGTCGGCAACTTCCTGGGTAACGTTATCGGGCCTCATGAATAGCCAGTAGAGGTAGAGGCTTTTGGAGAAAGCCTCCCTGTAGAAGCCTAGGGCAGCTACATAGTTTCCTTTCGCCTCCTCGCTTCGAGCCGCCTTCACTATATCCTTAACAGTGTTAAGCTGGCTTTTCAAAGCCGCGGAGTTCAAGGGCCTGTAGACGTTTATAACGTAATCTATGAGGGCTTCAGCGTACGAGGCTGAGACCTTAACGTAGTCCCCGAATATTGAGGCAGCCCTCTCAACATCCCTCTCATCTATGATGGGCCTCTCCTCCTTTACTGCCTCCGCTGTTTTAACCCAGTATCTTATAGATTCCAGCCTGGCGCTCGCAAGCCCCAGGTAGCTGGCGGCCTCCTCAACACTACCACCCCCCAGGACTTGTTCCCTCGCTATAGCTAGTGAGGCGTTAGCGTCTGCAAGCCTCGTGTAAGCTGTTGCCAGGAATTCCACATAGTATATTGAGCCTCTACGCTCCATAGAGTCCAGCATGTTCTTAACCTTCCCCAGCTCTCCCTCAACCCTACTAACCTCTTCGGCAGCCCACTGAAGCCCCTGCCTCTCAATCATGTAATAATAGTATGACTGTACGGCGCGCACGTAGCCTGTGAAAGCCATGCTAGCGGAGGCGTAGGGGTTGACGTCTATGATGCTTAAAACTAAACTAATATTGACTGCAGGGACTTCGGGCAGCTCATAGCCTTCGGGCACGCTATTCCTAATCCTCGAAGTCTCATTTATGAAGTGTAAAGCCGCCTCCCTCATGGTTAAGCTGAACCCCCCAGGCAGCTCGTACATGACGTTGACAGACAGCCTCGGCATCCCCTTAACAACTTCTAGAGCCTCCACGATACCCGCTACCGGCACCCTGTTAACGCAGTTGGGCGTCAGGTCTTCAACGTTACTCGCAGGGAGCACTAGAGTGTACCCTCCCTTCTGGGCTAGCTGACACTTAATGTCTACCCCTCCAACTTTTGAGGAGAGGCCTTCGGGGGATATGGCCCCCGTTATTGCATAGTCTCTTAAGCCTATGTTCCTCTGGTATACTAGTAGAAGGTAGGTTAAAAGGGATATGGCGAACCCCCCGCTAGGCCCCTCAACATTGTCTCTCACTTTAATTGTTATGTCCGCGTCTAGAAGCCTCCAGTCCACGCCCGCCAGTAGACTCCCAGTCTTCACAGCCATAGTCATGCTAGCCTTCGTGGTCGACCCTACCCCGCCCTCGCCGATGAATGTCTTGATCTTTACGTTCCCATGCCCGGGGTATGTTATGGTTATAGTCACGTTTATAAGGCTACCCTCACCTCTACCCTCAACCGCCGGGATCATAACCCACCCTTCCAGTACTGTTTGAGCCTCAAGGGCTAGAGCTTGGGCAGCCTGGGAGGCTAGGATAACTAGTATCAAGGCTAGGGTTAGAGCGTACCTCATACCGTTAGCCTCCAGAGAGCTTATGAGCTCCCTGAAGCTTAAATTTTAGAGGCTAGAAGAATACTAGTGAGGGAGGTGCTGGGGATGCCTAAGAAGGAGGAGCAGAAAGGTCAGGCTAAGCAGGAGTCGACTAAAGGCACTAAGGAGCTTAAAATAGTTACTGTCCAGGTTGTTACCAGAGACAAGGTTGTTAAAAACCAGAGGCAGATGGGGCTTCTCTACATCATATCCGCTCTAGGCCCCCTCCATGAGAGGACGCTACAAGATGTGGTTAAACACTTGAAAGATCTGGGGGCAGACTTAGGCTACGAGTTCCGGAAAGTGGGAGACTCAATGTATAGTTTTGACGTTAAGAACGACGTTATAGCTTTAACCTACGTGGGCTTCGTAGAGGCTGACCCTTCCAGGAAAAAGTATAGGGTTACAGGTGAAGGCATGGAGGCCCTAGATAAGCATGGGGCCCCTCCAGGTTTGGTTAAAGTTGTGGGGGAGAACAGGGAGAGCCTGAAGAACCTGGTGGCTCTATTAGACAGCCAAGTTGACCTTCAGCTTAAGAGGAGGGTTGAGAGACCTGGCAGGAAGCCTTTCAGTTTCAGGCCTGGAATGTTGAGATGAAAACACACCCATACATGGCTAGGATACTGAGGGAGGGGACTCTAACCTTCATATATGGGCCTCCGGGAACCGGGAAGTCTAGGCTGGCACTCCACATTGTTAGGGTGACGGAGGAGCTGGGGTTTAAGACTCTAGTAGTGGCTACGGAGAGTGGGGCCCTTCTAGCTTTCAGGTCTCTAGGCTTAAACGTAAACTACGCTAAGACTATAGATGAGATGGCTAAGCTTGTAGCCTCGGGGGCGTTGTCGGGGAGCTATGTTGTAGTGGATACTATAAACTCCTATTATAGGGGTGACCCGGACTATTACTCTAGGAGGATGCTGGCGGCAGCCTGCAGTTTCATGAGGATCTCCGGGGGGCTAGCCCTAGGCCAGGCCTCCGAGGTTGAAGGTAGGCTGGGGAGCCCGGGCTACAGTATTATAGGGAGGTATGCTCACATAGTAGGGGTTACGAGCAAGGCTGGGGAAGGCAAGTTTTACTTGAAAATATTAAAGCCCGAAGAGCGCCTAGCGGCTTTCAGGATTGAGGGAGATAACATAGTATGGCTCTAGAATACAAGTATGTTGACAGTATTATCGAAGGCTTCCTCCTAATACTCCCAGCCATGTTCGCCAACGCCACACCAGTCTTAACCAAGGGGAAAAGACCGGTAGACTTCAAGAAAAACTTCATAGATGGGAGGAGGATCCTAGGAGACGGTAAAACCTGGGAAGGGCTGGCGGCAGGCATGCTCGCAGGCATAACAGTGGGGGTCATAATAGCATACCTCACAGGGAACCTTACACTAGCTTATGCAGGCTTCATAGCCTCAGCGGGGGCAATGTTAGGGGACCTAGCAGCATCCTTCATAAAGAGGAGGCTCGGCCTCTCGAGAGGAGCCCCCGCACCTCTACTCGACCAGCTAAACTTCTACATAGGGGCCGTAGCGCTACTACACCTAGCAGGCTTCAAGTTCACACTATGGGTTTTCACGCTACTAGCAATCCTCTCAGCCCTCCTACACCTAGCAGCCAACATAATAGCGCATAAAACGGGGCTCAAAGACGTTCCATGGTAGAAGCCGTGCTCAAGAGCGCACACTAGACGGCAGCTAAAAGGCGGGAAAACAGTTATAGCCGTGTGGAACCGTAAGCGGTTCCGCTAGAACCTATAACTAAAATAAACCCTTGACTGAAACCAAAAGGCCCGGCTACTAGCATCGTTATATCGTGTGAGGCCTGAACCCGGCTATTCAGGTATTTGCCCTGCGTCTTTCTTCAGCTTATACCTGTACTTTAAATATTTGTCCTCAGGAGAGAACCTGGGTGGGTGTGGCGTTATAAGGGGGCTACCGCAGTAGGGGCATAAGTCTTTTCTTAGGGTATACCTACCACATGTAGAGCATTTCCTCATCAGCCATCTCACTCCAACCTCACCCTAAGCTTTCCTCTCTATCGAGACCTTTAGAGCTCATAAGAGCTTCTCTCTAGCCAGCCAAGAGTTTGCTCCTTTTCCCACTGTAACCCTCGAGAGAACCGTTAAGTCTCTGCCTCGCGGGGAACCCCCCGTTTGCCTTTGGCTGTAATACGCCTTTCAGATTTAAGTTTTAGTTTCAAAGATTTTTGATGGTGTGACTGTTTGGCTGTTGACGCTAGGAAGGTTCTGCCTACTAAGATTAACTTGATAAGATTGAGGAGGGAGTATAGGATGATGGTTAGGATTAGGAATCTCATGGAGGAGAAGAGGGAGGTTCTCCTACATTATATTAAGAGTTATGCTGAAGAGTATAACAAGTATCAGAGGGAGGTTCTAGCTAGGCTTGACGACATGTTCTTAGAGTATTACCTGGGCTTGTCGAGCGAGGGCCTTGAGAGGGTTGAGGGCTATACTGGTAACGTTGCCGGCACTCTTCAGGTTTCCACGCGCTCTAGGGTTCTATTCGCTGTTAGAGTCCCCGCCTTCCATGTTGATAAGAGAGCTCTACCCCCACTACCACTCCCCTTAGATGCTAACTCTCACTTAGCATCGAGTTTCCTGAAGTTGAGGGAGCTCACACCCTCAATACTTAAACTAGCAGAGTATGAGGAGACTTTGAGGAGGCTCATAATGGAGCTTAAGGATACCCAGAGGCTTATAAACGCCCTCGACTACGTCATACTCCCAAGCTACTCGCAAGCCATAAGCTACATTAAGAGCGTCCTAGACCAGAGGCTGAGGGAGGACTTTATAAGGTTGAAGACGCTCAAGAAAAAGATGGAAACCAAAACAGTTGAAGCTGGGGCTGCCTAGAAAAGCTCTCCTTGGCTGAGGAAGATTTAGAGAAAGACACTCTGGAGAAACCTGTTGAACATTGCCCCTGTTAAGGTATTAGAATGCCAACTAAAATGAGAGCCATACTCAGAACTATAACAGCCTTCAACAGGAAGCTTGGAGGCTTCTTAAATACTGTAATAGCAGACCTGAAAGCCAGGATTAGCCCTACATAGGCCGTTATAGCTGAAAGTATTAGTATACCAGTTAGTATCATGTAGTAGCTAATGTTAACACTACCCCCGAATGGAGCTAGCCTAGCTATGTCCCCTAAGACATTAAAAAGATCGCTTAGCGCCATACCCAAATCCCCACGGTAGACTAGGGGCTTCGAAGTTAAACATGAGGAAAGGTAAATAATACCTAGAACTGAAACCTTAAAACCGCTGGGACAACACTTCTCTCAATTGATGTTGAGGGTTAAAAGCGCTGACCCACAGGATGATGCAAACCAGGCTTCTGAAGAATGTTTAGAGGACTGCACCCCATAATGATCGCCGCTCAACAACAATCTTCCCATTATAAGGGGTTTCCTTACTGATAGCTAGTTTCCCCTTTTCCCCGGCTTTTCCAGGCAACTCCTTCTCTGCCAGCCTGTTATCAGATGGGTAGACGTGAAATCATAGTGCTTAATGCTCTCCCACACTCTTAATGAAATTTTAACTTTCAAGATTTAAGGTCCACTAGCTGTCATAGCAGTGTTTCTCGGCGGCTTCCCTGGGAGGTCGAGAATTTTCCTACGGACTCTACTATGGGCTCGAGCCCTGCGAGCTAACCGCTAAACCCTGAGATATTAAGATAAAAGATTTAAACTGATATACTAGAAGAGGATGGAGGGTAAGTGTATTGAGTCAAACTAGGGACGTAACGGAGTTCGTTAGAAGCCTCGAGAGATGGGTGGCCCTACAGAAGGTGGTCTTAGAGAACTTTAAACAGATGGACGTTAAAGTTAGGGATTCAGACAGGCTAGACATAATAATACACACGAGGCTAGCGTTCAACCACATGGTTAGGACGCTGAAAGCTTTCGACGACTGGCTCCAGGATCCTTTCATATCAAGTAATATACCTAGAGAGCTACTGCTTGAAGTCTGGTCTACATCCCTTAAGATCTTGGAAGCCCTACTAGAGCTCGACATAAAACACACTGGGGAAGTCAGAAACCTCATAGAGAAGGCGGTGAAAGAGGGGCGGGTAAGCCCTGTCATAGCCCAGCTGAGAGACCTGGCAGCTCCAAGAGGGGAGGAGCGGGAGAGGAGGGGCCCGACTATATCAATATAGTTTTATTAAACAAAAGCCGGGCCCCAGCTTATACTTCAAGCTCCTCAAGCTCCTTCTCTTTAGCTTTAAGAAGCTGGTATGTGGCTTCCACAGCATATTTCAAGGCAGCCTTAGCCTTTATAACCTCTACTGTAGACTGTAAATTCTCCAGCCTCACCTCCACCACTGCGCCGTCAGGCCTCTCCCTTATAACAAGGTTTACTAGGTCTCCCTCAGCCCCGCTCCTGACTTGGAGGGTTCTTATATCCTCCCTAACACTATTCAAATACTCTTTAATCTCGTTGGGGAGCACTACTGGAGTATCATAGGAGAGCCTAACATAACCCTCACCAATAAAAACCCTGGCGACACGCCTCCTACCCACTTTAACCTCCTCCACCTTCTCCCCCAGGAGAGGCTGCTGGCCCGACTCTAAGAACGACAATATCGCCTTATAAACTCTAAGCTCAAACTCTAAACTCTCCACTCTCTCCCTAAGCCATTCGAGAACCTCCTCCTTAGACAGTTCCCTAGCCTCCTCTAAGCCGTGCCTAGTCAAAGAAACGTACCCCCATTAAATTCTAACCCGCCAGGTCATCTTAAGGATAAACCTCTGTCTTATCCCAGTCTTACCACGCGCCCCCCATCATTCCAGCGAAAGCTGCCTAGAGTTTCATCGGGCGTTCCCCCCCGTTATGGGACGTGGGGGTTTTGGTGTTCTCTTTTAAACTTTCGGGTTCTCAAGTTTTCTGTCGCCTGCCTCCGGAGGTCTCATATTTGTGTTTCGGGTGTTGCGGGGTTAGCTTATGGTTGACCTTGTTCAGGTTATAGAGGATTGGACTACTAGGATCACAGTGCTAGCTTGGGCTTTGTTCCTGTTAACGTGGAGTGTGGGCTGGGCCCTTAGGGGTGCTCCAATCCCTTTCAGTAGGATTAAAAGATTTGGGTCGAGCCTTGTCGAAGACTCTGTCTGGGCTGCTTTCTGGCTTGCTGTTGGCGTTACAGTCTTTAAGTTCATAACTTACTTGGCTAGCTTGATCGCCCAGGCTCTAGGCTCTTAGAGGTGGCTTTATGGACCCTGTTTACCTGGGCATCTTAGCTATTAAACTGGCTATATTAACGTTCTACCTAGGCGTCCTAGTATACGCCCTCCCACTCCCCCTCAGGTCTATAAAGAAGTGGGCTCCAGAACTCCTCTCGGACGGGGTTCAAGCTTTATTCATAGCCCTCATATATGGCACCCTCTACGTCGCCAGCTTGAACCTGGCGGGGCTCCTGGGAGGCTCCTGGACCCTCTTAGATGTTTGGATAAAGAAGTCTGTGGGGGTCATAGTTAACATTAAAATGTTCCTGGCAGCTCTGGGGGCTGTGCCCGTTATATCTAAAATCTCCGGGATCGCGTACGCAGTAGCAGGCCCCCTAGATAGGGCTGCAACCCTAGCCCTACTCTTCATGGTAACCCTTTCAGGGATAATCGAGCTTGTAACAAGCTATGGCCTGGCCCTCCTAGCCCTCGGAGTAGCCCTTTACGCCATCCCTTTCAAGCTGGCTAAGAGCGCCGGGGCCTGGCTTATAGCATTCATACTAGTGTTCAATGTGGGGCTACCCCTCCTGCCAAGCTTCATAGTAAGCCTAGCCTCGGAGCCCAGCGCGCCCGGGGAGGCTCCAAGCTTTTCAGTAGTCAAGGTTAAGGTGGCGTCACGTTACGGTCACCCAGCCTCATACGGCTTCCTGAAAATACTTGATGATAAAGCTAGAGTTGTGGCAGCATACCCCCTAGACTCCTACGGCTATGCCACCTCATTGTACCATGAGGTTTCAGGCGTCCTGCTACCGTCAAACATAGACCTCTACCCTATACTAGAATATGATGGTTACATGATACCCCTAACCCCCTCCCCCCTCAAGCTTAACACTATAAGCTCGAACAATATAGAGCTTAGAGCGCCCCATGTAGCCTTGTTCAGAGAGCCCCTAATAATGATACTAGTCTCAAACCCCGACTATGAGCTTAAAGAATCTGGAGGCTCTCTAACCATAACAACAGTGCTCGGCGGAGACAGTTACGTTGATGTTAGAGCCCCTTCCACATGCTCCCTAAACGTTACAGCTACGGGGGCTAATGTAAACGCTGGCACCTGGGAGTGGAGGGGGGTTTCAGGGTTCTCATACACCGTAACCGCGGGCTCCGAAGGCGAGTATGAGGTGAACGTGGCTATACACGGTTGCAGCCCCACGAGCACCCCAAACTACGGGGACTCTAAGGATTATGCTGACGAGCTTGCTAGGAGTTTCGCTTTCCTCGACATAAACCTTGTTAAAGCCTTCGTCCTCTACTATCTCACAGTACCCTTCATATATGTTTTCACACTGTTCCTGGCTACAGCAAGCCTGGCTAGAGTACTGGGAGGGAGGGATAGGATCCCGGTTAAGGTGGCCTAGTGATGGTGAACCCCATAGATGCCCTAATAATAATCCTGGCGTTCGCCTCTATAGCTTTAATAGCTAGAAACCTTATGGTGTCGAGGGACTTAAGGCTCCCTATAAGGGTTAAAGGGGGCTCCAGCCTCAAAATCACCGTTGGAGGCTCGAGCTTCTCAGGCTACATAATGGTGGCTGATAGGGCGCCGGCTGGAGGGCGTGAAGTTTCTGAAAGGCTTGTTGAAGTGGCTAAATCCATGAGGGCCAGCGTTACTTTCGTGTCGAGCATGTTCAAGGTTGAGGGGGGGAAGCTTCTAGGCTTCATAGAGGAGGAGATTAAGAAAGCTGAGCTAGCCTACGCTGCGACGAAGCACATTAGATACGCGGAGAGGCTTAGGCTCCTCCAAGACCTTTACAGGGCGGTGTCTAGAGACCATAGGCCCTACCTTGGCTCGCTAGCATTAATATTCTGGGTGCCGGACGACGAGGAGAACCATGAGAGGATCGTGGAGGCATTCAAAAGCGTGGCTGAGGCTGAAACAGGGGTTTCATTCAAGATCCTGAGGGGTAAAGTCGACCTAGGCTCAGCTATAACGAGCATACCCCCCGTCGAGAGCTCCCTCAACATCCCAACCATAACAGTGGGGGAGGGAGACTTAGCTGACGGGAGGGGGGTTGTCGTTGGGAGGCTCTCTGAGAGGGAGGGTGTTCTGATTCTCGACTGGCCCAGGGATTTCGAGGCGCACATGGGGGTGTTTGGCCCTACGGGGAGGGGTAAAACAGTGCTCTTGGCCGGCCTGGCGGCGCAGCTCGGCGTGCTGAGCGAGAGCTCTCTAAACCCCTACATGGTCCTAGTAGTGGATCCTAAGGGAGACCTCGCCTCCATGCTTTCAGGGGTGGCCTCTAGAGTTGTCAGGTTTAAGGGGGGCTGCGTGCCTATACCGAGGCTTGACGGTCTAGCCTCCGAGCTTATAAAGTCGAGTAGTGAGACTGGGTGGGGTAGGAGTCGTGTAGAGCCCTGCCTTGGATCTTTAATAGAGAGGGGGCTCATAGTTTACGACCTATCAGAGCTCCCCAACGAGGATAGGAATGTGGCCGCCAGCCTAATAGTGTCGAGTCTTACGGTGGAGGCTTCTGAAGTAGGCCTCCCAGGCAGGGTAGCCCTCATAGTTGACGAGGCCTGGAGGGCTGCTCAAGGCCGGGCGACCCACATGGTAATAGCTCTGAGGGAGGGTAGGAGTAGGGGGCTCCACATTGTTTACGCTACCCAATCCCCCATAGATGTGCCCGGGGCTGTCTTAGACAACACTAGAACCATACTAGCTTTCGGGGGCTTTACTAGGAACTATGTGGAGCTGGCTGGAAGGCTGGGCCTCGACAACGCGGATCTCCTATTGAAACTCCCAGTGGGGGAGGCCCTCATGAAGCTTGGCGATAGGCCCCCTGTGAGGGTATACTCGTATAATTATAAATACATGCTTATAAAACAACTAGTAAGTGGAGGTGGCGGGGATGTCTCTAGCGGCGAAAATGATAGAGGAGATGGAGAAAAACGCTGAGCTGAGGAGGAGATTCCTCAAAATGATCCTGGCTGAAATAGCCTTAGAGCCGGACGTGAGGATGGCCCTCGCCAACGCGATAATAAGAGAAGCAGCCACTAAAACAGACCTAGCTGAGCTCACTAAGAAAATAGAGGGGGCCTTGGAGGAGAGGGCGAGCAGGATAGAATCGTCAATAGTTACTAAAGGAGAGTTTAAAGCCCTCAACGTTAAAATTGAAACCATGGAAGCCTTAGTAGCAGACCTCAACAAGAACATTAGGAGCCTGGATGAGCTAGGCGGGAAAATATCATCCCTAGAATCCTCCGTGGAGGAGCTGAAGACATATATTAAAACAGTGGGGGACCTGGCGAGAGAGAGCTCTAGTAAAATAGAGGAGGTTAGAGAGAGCTTGGAGAGTAAAGTCTCAGCCTTCATTGAAAACTTCGAAGGCAGAATAGCCTCCTTCAAGAGGCCGATCAACATTATCACAGTTCTGAGTTTAGCCTCTCTAGCAGCTGTAGTTTTACTAGTACTGCTACTGCTGAGCTTCATGGGCGTGATCTAGCTTCGCCGCTGCAGCCATGATAGCCTAGATTAGCCTTAGAGGTTCATTTAAAGTGTGGTGTTGGGTTTGGCTTTCCTCTATAGGGAGCCTTTAGAGGACCCGGGGGCTAAGCTTAGAGAGCTTATCAAGAGCAGGGATATAATAGTTGCCCCGGGAGTCTTCGGCCCCGTTTTCGCCCTCCTAGCTGAGAGTATGGGGTTTGAGGCCGCCTACCTTTCAGGGGCTGCGTTAACAGGCTTCTACGCTATCCCAGATATAGGTTTAATAACTTTAAGCGAGCTCGCCGCAATGACAAAGTATACTGTTAGAGTCTCCGGGATACCCTTGATAGTAGATGCGGACACAGGCTTCGGGGAAGCTATTAACGTGGTGAGGACTGTTAGGGAGCTTGAAGATGCGGGGGCTGCAGCTATCCAGATAGAGGACCAGGTTATGCCTAAGAAGTGCGGCCACCTGCCAGGCAAGAGCGTCATCCCCGCGGGGGACATGATGAAGAAGGTTAGGGCGGCGGTAGAGGCTAGGAGGAGGGATACTCTTATAGTTGCCCGCACAGACGCTAGGGACGTTGAGGGTTTCGATGCCGCCGTTGAGAGAGCCCAACTATATGTTGACGCCGGCGCAGACATAGTGTTCCCTGAGGCTCTAAGGAGCGTAGAGGAGTTCAGGGAGTTCGCCAGGAGAGTTAAGGCTCCACTACTCGCTAACATGACAGAGTTTGGGAGGACACCATACATTAAAGTCCAAGAGTTTAGAGAAGCCGGCTATAAGATAGTGATATTCCCCGCGACAGTGTTTAGGGTAGCCCTCGGAGCGGCCAGGAGGGCGCTAGAGACTATACGGAGGGAGGGAACACAGGTAAGCCTCCTAGAAGCGATGATGACTAGAAGCGAGTTCTACGAGCTCATAGGCTATTCTGAATACGAGTCTAGAGACTCTAAGATAGCGGAGCACGTTGAGGAACTACTGAAATCCAAGACTAAAAGCTAAAACATAGAAGAAACCCTTTAAGGTTCAGCTAAGCTCAAGTCTAGAGGGTGCAAGTATTGGGAGGTAAGCAGAAAACAACCCTCTTCATTACGGGGAAGGAGAAGGGCTCCGAAGCATCCGAAGGTAAAGGTAAGGGTAAGCCCAGGAAACCTGAGGGTAAGCCTGGAAAGTGACTAGCCCCTTCGAGTGGCCCCCAAGGAGAAGGCGTAAAAAGCTGGCTGTAGCGTTCCCAGCCAGCGTCCTAGCAACTGAGGATACTCTAGAACTTAAAACCATAAAGGCCGGCATAATAGGTAGGATACTCGCCGTTTACAGGGTGGACCAAGCCGTCATATTCATGGACCCAGAGTCTAGGGAGGGAGACCTTAAACTCCTCAAACTCCTCCTAGAATACATGGTCTCACCCCCCCATTTGAGGAGGAAACTCTACCCTATAACTAGGGAGCTCTCGGCGGCCGCCCTCCTCCCGCCCTTGAGAATATACAGCCACGATATTCCCGAGGATTTGAGCCCCGGGGTTAAACTTGATGTTCTAATAGAGTCTTGTAGGGGCTTCGAGTGCAGGGCTTATATGGGGAGGTGGGGCTACAGCGTTATAAGGGGTTCCTTCAAGCCCGGCGACGTGGTTACAGCTGTTGTCGAGTCTGTGGGGGGCAATGTTGTCTTAAGCCCGTCTACGTGGGGGGATGCTTATACGGGGTTTAAGGTTAAAGTGAGGCGGGAGGTTGAGCCTTTAATAGAGAGTTTCAGGGTTAAAGGCTATCTCATAGTTTTAGCGAGTAAGTATGGAAACTGGATATATGAGTCGCGCGACGGCGTGAAGTCGAGGCTATCCACTTCTAAAGGCCTCCTAGTGCTCTTCGGGGGCCCCTACAGGTGCCTCTACGAGTATACTGATGGGAAACTCTACGACTTCATAGTTAACACTATACCCCTCCAGGGGGCGCTCACTGTTAGGACCGAGGAGGCTATGATAGCCACGCTCTCAGCGTTAGATAACGTTCTAGAGTACTTCAAAATGTAAGCTTGACTGGGAGATTGCAGTGTATAGTAAACTTATAAGGTTAGGGTTGAACATAAGCCCCTAGAGGGTCTGCGATTGGGTGCTAGAAAGAAGAGTGCCCCTAAGAGGGGGAGCCTAGGATACTCCCCTAGAAAGAGGGCTTCAAGGCTAGTCCCGAGGGTGAAGTCGTGGCCAGAGGTAAATCTAGGTAAACCCACGCTCTTAGCATTCCTAGGCTACAAGGCTGGGATGACCCACGTCTACATTATAGATGATATTCCGGAAAGCCCCACTAGCGGGAGGGAGATCTTCGTCCCCGCCACTCTCGTGGAAACCCCGCCCATGATGGTTTTAGCCGTTAGACTCTACGGCTACGACACCAGTAGAGGCTTATACGTGCTAGGGGAAGCCTGGACAACCCCTCCCCAAGATCTTGAACTCCACAGGAAGATACGGACGATAGGCTCCTCCAATACAGGGGATTCCCTCAAAAACCTCGAGAAGCTCCTGGATAAGGCTGTGGACGTTAGGGTAATACTCGCCTCCCAACCCAAGCTCACGGGGGGGTTGAGTAAGAAGAAGCCTGACATAATAGAGGTTAAGGTAGGGGGGGTCTCAGACGTTAAAACACTCTTCAACTATGCTGTGAGCAAGCTCGGCAAGGAGGTAGGGGTCTCCGAGGTCTTCCAGCCGGGCATGCCAGTGGATATTATAGCTGTAACTAAGGGTAAGGGGTTCCAGGGTGTTATAAAAAGGTGGGGTGTAAAGGAGCTGCCTAGATGGCATAAACATAGGAAGGGTAGTAGGAGCGGGCCCGGAGTAAGGGGTTCGGCGGCGGGGAGCTGGTGGGAGGTGCCCCAGCCTGGCCAGACGGGGTTCCACAGGAGGACTGAGTATAATAAGAGGATACTCTCTATGGGGGTTGACGGTTCTCTAGTAACCCCGGCTGGGGGGCTCCTCCACTATGGGGTTATTAGGGGCGAGCACCTCATAATAGCTGGGAGCGTGCCCGGAGCTGTTAAGAGGCCTATAGTCTTAAGGTGGCCTATGAGGCCTCCAACATGGTACATTAAGATGGGGGCGTCGAAGCCTAAGATCACATATATCAGCGTTGGGAGCAAGCAGGGCAACTAGAGGTGTGTGGGCAATGTATTCAAGCCTCACAATATACTTGAGAGACCCCGTTAAAGTCCCAGTATACGATACTGGCGGGGGCCAGCTGGGGGAGATAGAGCTCCCACCAATATTCAGGCTCCCAGTCAGGAGAGACTTAATAAGGAGGGTGTTCCTGAGCGCGTTCACAGCAAAACTACAGCCTAAAGGAAGAGACCCAATGGCCGGCAAGAGGACCACCGCTGAGAGCCTGGGCATAGGCTATGGGATAGCTAGAGTTCCCAGGGTTAAAGGTAGTAGGAGGGCGGCCTTCATAGGCTCAGCTGTGGGGGGCATGGCAACGTTCCCGCCCAAGGCTGAAGCCAGGCTGTGGGAGAAGGTTAACAGGAAAGAGAAGGTCCTCGGAACCCTGAGCGCCCTCTCAGCCACGGCCGTAACTGAGATAGTGCGGGGGAGGGGCCACAAGTTCTCCGCCCCAGCACTCCCAGTAATAATAGACTCTAAAGCCCTCAACGATATAGCTAAGACTAGCGACGCGGAGGAGCTCCTCAGGAAACTAGGATTATACGATGACGTTATAAGAGCTAAAGAGAACACTAGGTGGAGAGCTGGGAAAGGCAAGAGGAGAGGCAGGAGATACAAGGAGCCTAAAAGCATACTATTCATACTAGAAGACCATAAATCCCCCCTGGCGAGAGCGGTCAGAAACATACCTGGAGTCGACATAGCAACACCCAAAACCCTAAACATACTCCACCTAGCGCCCGGAGGGGAGCCAGGAAGACTAACAGTCATAACCACGGGAGCCCTAAAAACCTTAGAAGAAAAGTTCAAGGTGGAGATACCTTGAAGAACGTGATAATAAGGGTGCACTCAAGCGAGAAAGCAAGCAGGCTCATGGACAACGAGAACATAATAACATTAATAGTAGACAGGAGAGCTACAAGACATGAAGTGAAGAGAGCCTTCGAGGAAATGTTCAAGGTTAAAGTAGTCGAAGTGAGAACACTAATAACAAGCAGGGGAGAGAAGAAAGCCTACGTAAAACTCTCCCCAGAAGTTAAAGCGAGAGAAATAGCCACGAGAATAGGCATAGTGTAAACAATAACATCAACTCTATTATTAAAGCCCCCCTTAACCGCCCCCATAGGAACTGTTTCTAGAATTTTGTGTTCAAGCTGGGCGGGATCCTATGGCTGGATTGTCACTCTTCTTTTATCTCGGGTATTTTAGCTTTACCTTCCTCAACTGTCTCCAGGATTTTCTTGGCTATGTCTCTGAATGTTTGGGCTGCTTCCGAGTCTGGATATTCTAGGAAGAATATTTTGCCCATGTCGTTGCATTCTCTTATCCTGGGGTCTATGGGTATTGCTCCGAGGAATGGTATATTGTATTCTTCGGCTATATCCTTGGCGGCCCCCTTCCCGAATATGTGTATGATGTCTCCGTGGGGGCACCTGAAATAGCTCATATTCTCTATTATACCCACTATGGGGACCTTCATTTTACCGGCGAAAGCTACAGCTTTCTTAACCACAGACTTGGACACCTCGCTCGGTATTGTTACTAGGATGAACCCGCTTAGTTTAGGCATTGACTGCACTATTGTAAGATGCTCGTCCCCGGTTCCCGGGGGTAGGTCTATGAGGAGGTATTCTAGGGGGCCCCAGTTAACGTAAGCTAACAGCTCCCTTATAGCTCCAGCTTTAATAGGGCCCCTCCATATGAGCGCCACGTCATCCTTAGGTATGAGGAGCCCGATTGAGGCCATCTTAATGCCCAGAGGAGCCTCTATAGGGTCGACAGTCCCATCCATCCTCGCAAGCATGCCGTGACCTGTTGGGATCCCCAGCATCTTATGTATCGATGGCCCGTGGAAGTCGAGGTCTAGAACCCCAACTTTCCTCCCTAGGACTGCTAGGGCTGCTGCCAGGCTTGAAGACACAAAAGACTTTCCCACCCCGCCTTTACTGCTCAGTACCGCGAGCTTATACTTGATCTTCATCATGTTAGCTGTAGCCATCATTTGCTGTTTAGCGATCTCCTTCATCCTATCAGCTACAGCCTTGTAGCCTCCAGCCTGAGGCTCCCCACTCTTCCTGTAATGGTCGATCCTCAAGCTTTTATCTACGTCTTCCTGCAACCTTTAACTCCCCTTCTCTATAAAGTGTTCAGCGATTAAATTAACACGTTATTAATATTGTTAATCCGCCACTTAAAAGCGGCACCAGCCAGAAGGCTTCTAGGGAGGCCCGCGTTGAGGCTGGCTTTGATCACTACATTAGAGGAGTTTGACGAGGCTGTTGTCAAGAGCTTGGAGACCCTCGGATACCACGTTATTATCGTTAAAGTTAGAGGCTTGAGCCCGGAAGCTTTATCAGAGGCTTTGAGGAGCCTAGACTTCGACTACGCTATAGTTCCAGGCTCCTCCCCCCATGACTATGAAGGGCTGGGGTTTAGGGTTGTTAAGGGCCCCCTGTCACCATATACTTTACCCTACGTCTTGCAGCTCGCCGGCCCCGACGCTCTCAGCCCGGCAGTCCAGGCTGAGAAGGTTTTAGGGCCCAAGGTTATGGCTGATGTTGCTGGGAGAGTCTACACGGACATACTATCCTCTCTAGACCCCGCTTTCACCGTTGGAAGTTTAAAAGTGCCCCGCAACCCCCCTCCCATCCTTGTAGCCTCAGACATTTACATTACAGAGTCTAGGGCTGGCGATGCCGCTGTAGAAGAGTCCTCCTACAGGTTCTCTGAGGGCGCTGACATAGTTGTTCTAAGCTCCCACCCAAACCTAGACCGCAAGCTATACCTTAACACTCTAGAAGCTGTAATGAGCACCCTGAGGAAGCCTGTGGCGGCAGACCCGGCACGGCTCGAAACACTGGTTGAAGCTGTGGATATGGGCGCCCCAATAGCTATGAGCCTAACCCCCGGGGATCTCGATAAGATCCCTAAGACATTAAGAGACAGGGCTGCCTACGTGATCATACCTGGGGAGGCCTCAAACTGGGAAGTTAGGGTTGAGAGCCTGGAGAAGGCTCGTGGAAGGGCTCTCGAGCTTGGGTATAATAGTGTGATATTAGACCCGATAGTTAACCCCCCAGTTTACAGGGGCACACTAGAATCCCTCATAGCCTCAAGGAAACTCTCGAAACTCGGAGCCCCGATAATGCTCGGGCTTAACAACGCTGTTGAAATGGCCGACGTAGACACGCACGCTTCCACAGCCACACTAATACTACTAGCCGCTGAAGCCGGGGCCTCCATAGTAATGGTGGGAGAGGAAAGCTACAAGGCCCGGGGAAACACTAGGGAAGCAGCTAGAGCAGCTAGAATAGCCTCTATATCCCTGAAACTTAAAACCCCACCCAAAGACCTTGGAATCTCAATACTAGACTTCAAAGGCAAGAACCCGCCGGAGGGGCTGAAATACCTGGGGAGAGGTAGGGTTAGGGTTGAAAAACCGGGGTTGGAGGTTGACTGTAGGGATGAGAGCTCTCTAGAGGAGTTAAAGAATAGGGTGTTTTGGGGCCTCATAGAAGAGGCGTGTAGGCCCTGGATCTAGCGTTCCTCCCCCAGCTCTTTTTTAACCTCCTCCTGCAGCTCCCTTATCTTCTTAATGTTCTCCCTAACTTTCTCAAGCCACTCCTTTGACGCCTCTATGCCTTTCCTGACGAAGAACGCTACAGCCTCACTCCTACTCTTAAATATGCCGGCGTCTACAAGCTCGTCTACAACCCTTGCGTCCTCCTCTCTAAGCCTTATAGAGGATACTACTGTTGCTGCTGAAACGCTCTCAGCCGCTCTCCTAACCTCTTCTAACGCTGACTTTAAAGCTTCCCCAACCTCCTTGCCCACGATCCTGGCGAGCCTCTGGGGCATAACTGTTATGGCGGTCCAGTAGGGGTCCCTCTTAACCCTCATAAACCTCATTACCGGCACTTGATCCTCGATCTTCCTTATAACATCCTCATATTTCCTGGTGAACTCTTCAACCCTACTCTCTATAAGCTTTTCAACATCATCAACAGCCTGGGAGAGGCTTTTATCGCCGGCCCTCTCAGCCTCACGCCTCAGGTCCCTCAATGATCTCTTAACTTCTAGAAGATCTTCCCCGAAGTCTTCGACTATGTCTTCAAGCTTCTTCGCTAAATATTTGAATTTGAAGGGCCCCCTCCAGTATATCGTCTCTTCAACGAGCTCCTCAAGCTCTCTAACGGCCTCCCCATACGCATCCTCTATCTTACTCTTAAGTTTTTCAATCTTCTCCTCAAACATACCCTAACCCCTCACCATACATGTAATATTGTAAGTTGAGAGTTTAAATTCTTTAAGTTAACGTAATATTTAATCTTTTAATTTTAAAGCTAACATTAAATACTTTCCCCCCTATAATTAGCTGTGCCAGCCACATCTAAAGAAAAAGCTTAAAAGTTACGGAAAACCTATAAAATTCTGGGGCAGAGCCGGGCACTCTAAGTCCACATGCGGGTGTCGCAACTTTGAGCTACGATTTTATAGTATTAGGCTCCGGAATATCGGGGCTCTCCACCGCTCTAATGTTGGGGGAGAGGGGTTATAGGGTCGCGCTCGTGGGGACTCCAGAGCTTATGATCCTGGTTGGGGGGAGTTCTTCGGGCATATTAACATATCACATGGATGAGCCTTTCATAGAATGGTCTCTAAGGACACTAGACTTCTACAGGAGGATAGACGATGGAAGTATATTGGAGGCTGGCCCCAGCCTCTGGTTCTCGCCCAGCGAGGCTTTTGTTAGAAAAGTTCTAGGTAGGGTGGCTGAAGCCGGGTTAAAATACAAGATACTGGACTCAGACCAGGTTAGAGGGCTCCCCTTTAAGACAGTCGAAGAGGATGAGGTAATTGTCGTGGCCGAGCTTTACACGATGGCTGTGGGCAGGCTGTTTAAGAGTATCCTTAACATGATGGGAGACCTGGATGTTGAAATAGTGGAGGGGTGGGGCACCCTTAAAGGAGACACTGTAACAGTGAGGGGTGAAAATTTAAGGGGCGAGGTTATAGTGGCCGCCGGCCCCTGGAGTAAGGGGCTCGCAAACCTCGAGAACACGATAATATACAAGTGCCAGGCGGCGAGACTAGAAGAGCCAAAGATAGACTACGCTATAATAGATGATGTTAAAGGCTACTACGCTTCCAGAACTGAAGACAACACTATAGCCTTAGGGGACGGGATAAAGACCCTGGTGGAAGAGCCTGAGGAAGCGTTCAAGCCGGACAAGAGAGTCATAGAAGAGATCATAAGGAGAGCGGAGAGCAGGGGGATCATAGCAAAACCGAAAATCTCATACACAGTATCGGCACCCTGCATAGGGACTGGAGACTCTTACCCCCTAGTAGGCGAGGCCAGAGAAGGGGTCTACGTCATAACAGCCCTCGACGGGGTGGGGTTCTCCATAGGGCCAGCCCTAGCAGAACTCCTAGTAGAGCATTTAACAAGGGGAGCGAAAATACCGGGAGAACTAGACCCAAAGAGAAAAATAGATAACAAAAGCCCGATAGAGCCTGTAGACTCTCCATGAGCCCGGCGTTCCCCAGGCTGGGGGGCGGCGGGCCTCTGATTTTAGCCTCTCATCTTCTCCTCTAGGTATATGTTGAAGTATTCAGTGTTTACAGGCTCTCCGAGGCTTTTCTCTAGGAGTTGCTTGGGAGGGTATGTGGCTCCATACTTGTGTATGTGCTCTCTCAGGAATACTCTTAGGTCGCCTAGCTTGCTGTCTTCGATTATTTTGCTTAGCCTCGCCAGCTTCTTCTCTATGGCGGCTTTTATCTGTGCAGCTATTATGTTGCCTAGTGTGTATGTTGGGAAGTAGCCTATGTACGCTATTGACCAGTGTATGTCCTGCATCACGCCCTCAGAGGGGTTTCCGGGTCTTAAGCCTATTAGCTCCTCCATCATGTTGTCCCAGAGTTCTGGGAGCTCCTCTACTTTAACCTCGCCAGCCACCATCAGCCTTTCAAGCTTATACCTCAAGTATATGTGTAGGTTGTATGTTACCTCGTCAGCGTCAACCCTTATGAGGCTTGGCCTCACTATGTTGAAATACTTGTATAGCTCCCCCTCACTATAGCCCCTAGTGAACCCCAAGTGCTTATCCAGGATGGGCTTCACAAGCCTCGTAAACTCGAGGCTCCTGCCCACTATGTTCTCCCAGAACCTACTCTGGCTCTCGTGAACCCCAAGGCTCGCGCCCCGAGCTATGGGCGTCATGGAGAGGCCCTCATCTATCTGGAGGTCGTAGAGGGCGTGGCCGAACTCGTGTATTACGGCGAACATGCTCCTCCTAAAGTCTACACCTTCATACCTAGTCGTTATCCTAACATCCCTGATGCCTATGCCGCTTGTGAAAGGGTGGGCGCTCACATCAAGCCTCCCCCTACTCCAGGGGAATCCCAGTATGTCTAGAATCTCCCTGTTAACAGCCTCCATGGACTCCCTAGTGTAAGCTATGTTCTCTAAGGGGTGGCTTTTCGGGAAAAAGCCCCCGCTCAACACCCTATCTAGGACCTTCCTCGTAGTTGGAATTATGGATTCGAACATGCTGGCGACATCCCTATCCTTCAACCCCTCCTCGTAGAAGTCTAGGAGCGCATCGTAAGGGTGCTCCTCGTAGCCCACGTGCTCGGCAACATCCCTGGTAAGCTCGACGATCCTGGAAAGATAAGGCTTGAAGGCCCCGAAATCCCCCCTCGGCCTAGCCTCCCTCCACACTTTAGAAGCCTCCTGTCTAAGCTTCGCAAGCTCATACTGGACCCTCTCAGGTATTTTCCTAACCTTGTCTATCTCCCTCGAGAGAACCCTGACGACACCCCTCTCATAGTCGTTCAACCCTTCAGCATCCCTCAACCTATCAACCATGGGCGCAATATCGTTCAACAAGAGCCTCCTACTAAGCAGGGAGAGCTCCGCTGAAGCCACAGCCCTCTCAACTACACTCTCACGGGGCATGTAAGTCTCAGAGTCCCAGCCCATCAGGCTCATAGAATAGCCCAAAGCCCACAGGGCCCTATACTTCTCCAGAAGTTCTAGCACTCGTTTATCCTCAAACACAGTCAACACCTTAAAAGGCTGGGGAGACCTAAACCTTAATAAAACTACTATATAACGGCTGGGCCCGGAGAACCGGGGGGCTGAAGCTTGAATAGTAGGAGGGTGTGGAGGGCTAGCGAGGCTCTAGCAGCCAGGCACCTCGAATCCCAGGGGTTTAAAGTAGTTGATATGCACAGGAAGATCACTGTGGGGGGAGTCGAAGTTTCAGATATAGATATAGTGGCCTTGAAAGACGGGGAATACTATGCTGTAGAAGTCAAAGCTGGTAGTGCCGACGTTGACGCTGTAAGGCAGGTTTACGTAAACTCTAAACTCGCGAACATGAAGCCTATGCTAATAGCCAGAGGCCTGGCTGACGAGAAGGCTCTGGCGGTGGCTAGGGAGCTTGGAGTAGAGCTCAACATACTGCCAGACACTATAGTAGTAGATGTTAACGAGCTGAGGGAAGCTGTTTACGACGCCGTATACTCAGCATTAAACGATATACTATACTATGTGACTGTATGCGATAAGATGGGCGAAGAGGATATGAAAATAGTGAGGGCTCTGGCGAATAGCGAGAGCATATCAGAGGCGGCGGAGAAACTGGGCGTAAACGAGGGCGAGCTCATATCACACATAGCCAAGCTATCTAGTAAAAACTTCTTGCCTAAAGGGGTTTCCTTTAAAAACCTCACGCTAGTATCTAGGATAATAATGCTAGCATGCTCCAGAGAGAAACCCTAGCCTATATACGCCTCATAACAGCATATGACTCAATGAGCTCCTTAACAGTCAACTTATAATGTTTGGCTTCAGTTAAGCCTTCAAGGCCTATCATGCTTTCCAGCTCTGAGAGCAGGCTTGTAGGCAGCATTAATAGTTCTTCAGAGTCTAAACCTACATTACCGCCTTTCCCCCCTAATACTTCCCTTAACATGCTTATTAAATTCTTCATCTCGGATCCCCCTGTTTAACAGTGTTAACTAGAGCTTTTAAGCTAGAAGTTTATAGATATAAATAGCTATTAATACTATAATCCCACCTTTTACATGTAAATTCTTTCAACAAACCAGCCTAGGAAGAAGCGGTCGCGCTTGCAGTTCACGCCCGCCCTTTCCGCTTTTGAGATCAGGTTGTTTCCAGGTATTGTTTAAATTACGTATTTAATAACGTTAGAGCTAGAATATGGTATACTAGGTGTCTTGGATGGCTGAGAAGAAGATAGAGCTCACCAAGGAGGCTTGGAAGACGTGCACGGATAAGCCTTCTGTTAAGCTTATGATGACCCTTGAGGAGGCTTCTGAAGGCGATGTTGTAGTCGTGGTTGGCGAAGAAGATTTCGCCCCCTCATCTATGGTTATGAAGATTGTTGGGAGGTGGGATGTTGAAGTTATAGATTTTGATAGTGACGGCTACCTTTACACTTTGAAAGTTAGGAAGGCTAAGGGTTAGGGCCTATGGTTGACTGTAGTATTCTTAGGGGGGATTTCCCTGAGATATCTGAGAGGGGCCTCGTTTTCCTGGATAGCGCTGCGAGCTCCCTCAAGCCTAGGAGCGTTATTGGTTCTATGAGGGTTTTCATGGAAAGTAGTTACGCTAATGTTCACAGGGGCGCTTACAGGGTTAGCCTTGAAGCTTCTAAGGCTTACGAGGAAGCTCACGAGGTAGTAGCTAAGTTTATTGGGGCCCGGAGTTGGGAGGAGGTTGTATTCACGAGGAACACGACCGAGTCAATACAGCTCCTAGCTCTAACACTCTACTATAATAAGCTCATAGGTAGGGGGGATGAAATAGTTGTTACAGAGGCTGAGCACCATAGTAACATGCTCCCCTGGGCTAGGATCGCTAGGATCGCCGGGGCTAGGGTTAGAATGGTCCCGGTGAATAGCGAGGGGGTTCCCCGCTGGGATATGCTCGAAGAGATTTTAAGCGAGAAGACTAGGGTCGTAGCCTTCGGCCACGCCTCCAACGTCACAGGCTATCTTAGTGATGCTAGGAGTATAGCCAGGAAGGCTCACAAGGTTGGGGCTCTAGTAGTCCTGGATGGAGCCCAGTCAGTGCCCCACGTTAAAGTAGATGTTAGAGAGTTGGAGGTAGACTTCATAGCTTTCAGCGGCCATAAGATGCTGGGGCCCAGCGGTATAGGAGTCCTCTGGGGTAAGCTGGACTTCCTCGAAAACCTAGAGCCCCCCCTGGGAGGTGGAGGCACGGTTAAGAGGGTGAAGCTTGAAGGGGGGGATATTAAGATCGACTGGGAAGACCCGCCGTGGAAGTTCGAGTCCGGAACCCCGCCAATAGTTGAGGCTGTAGGTCTAGCTAAGGCTGTAGAGTACCTAGAGAGTATAGGGATGCGTGAAGTTGAAGAGCATGAGAGGAGCCTCACAGAATACACGATTAAAAGCCTGGAGGAGCTGGGAGAACGCGTGAGAATACTAGGCCCCAAAGACCCGAGCAGGAAACTAGGGATAGTATCGTTCACAATGGGGACGCTAGACCCCAGCCTCATAGGGGCGTGGCTAGACTCCTACAACATAGCCGTTAGAACAGGGCTACACTGCGCCCACATACTCCACGACAAACTGGGAGCAAGCCAGGGGAGTGTGAGGGCAAGCTTCTACATATACAACTGCCGCGACGACGTGGATAAACTAAGAAACTCCCTCGAGGAGCTGGTTAAAACGCTGGAAAAATAAACGTTAACGCCGGGGCTTTCAATGAAGCTTTAGGGCTCCCTCCCAGCTAAAAAAACCCTAGGTCCCGTTTGGGGGCTGCCGTTTAGAGGGCTTACTTTGATGTTTGTAGTTTAGCTATGTAGTCTTGGGGTTTCAACAGTTTCTCCAGTTCCCCGGGGCTTTCGAGTTTAATCTTTAAGATCCACCCTTCCCCGTAGGGGTCTTTGTTTAATAGTTCCGGCTCTTCTTTCAGCCTCTCGTTAACCTCTACTACTGTTCCTGCTAGGGGGGTGTATACTTCAACTGTAGCCTTAATAGATTCTATGACAACTACCGCCTGGCCTTTAGATGTTTTGACCCCTTTCTTAGGCAGCTCTACTCCTACAATGTCTCTGAGCATTTTCTGAGCGTAGTCTGATATGCCTATTGTTATAGTGTCGCCTTCAACCCTAACCCACTCGTCTGTGGGGGTGTATAGGAGTGTGTCGTCTATTTTAACGTTCATATTCTTTAGAGCAACCTCTATAACGCCCAAGTTCCGCGCACCAGAGTTGTCTAAGCTATGTTATCCTAATAAGTGTTTCCGGGGGCTTTAAATGTTCAAGCATTACGGGGGGGCTCCTATAATGTTTTCGAGTTCCCTAGAGTATTTCAGCCCGCTCCCGGTGAGTATGAGCACCACATCTTTATCCTCAAGCTTACCCGCTAGGGCGTTGAAAGCTGCCCAGACAACTGCCGAGGAAGGCTCAACTATGAAGCCCATTGATAGCAGCTCCCCCAACGCAGACCTTATAGCTTCATCCCCAACCCTAACCACCCCCCCTCCAGTCTCCATCACAGCCCTAGCTATCTCCTCAAGCCTCGGAGGCTCCCTTATCACGAGAGCGTCTGCGAGGCTCGACTTATCGCCCCCCACAGAAGCTAGAACACCAAGCACTCTAGCTAGGGGGGAGGCTTCGCTCGCCTGAACGGCTACGAGCCTAGGCTTAGCCCCAGCCTCCTTCAACCCCCTATACACCCCTAGGATTAGGCTTCCGCTCGAGACTGGGGCTATAACAGTGGGGCTTCTATAGTGTTCCGCGATCTCCAGGCCTAAACTCTTCATACCCTCAAGGAATATGGGGCTCGCCAGGTGCGACACGTGGAAGCACTCCCCAGACCAGGCTACAGCCATTTTTGAAGCCTCAACCCTACTCTCAGCCATGAGAACTCTAGCCCCGAGAGCCCTCAACAGTGAAACTTTAGGGGCACCAGCAGTCTTAGGCACGACAACTATAGGCTCTAAGCCCAGCCTCAAAGCAAAAGCCGCGAGAGACATTGCAGTATTACCGCTAGAGTCGACTACAGCACACTTATAGCCGAGACTCCTAGCAAGCTGGAGGCTGTAAGAGACACCCCTATCCTTAAAGCTACCGGAAGGATTCAAATACTCGAGCTTAAAACCCACAATACCCCCATAAAAACTCTCGAAAACAACCGGAGTACGACCCTCACCCAAAACCCTAGGAAAACTAGGAAGATCGCCTGAAACCTCCAAAGGACCCCCACACCTAGGGCACCAAGGATAATAAGACTCGAGACCTCCGGAAAACCCGCACCTAGGACAATAAAGACTCCACAACAAAAACACACCCCCGAAAACATAGTCTAAAGAGACTCTATAAGCTTTAACTAAACCTAAAACTATGGGGGCCCGTAGCTCAGCCAGGACTAGAGCGTCGGCCTGCGGAGCCGGAGGCCCCGGGTTCAAATCCCGGCGGGCCCGCCAAACCAATATACTTCCATAAAAGAACCCTCTTCAAGGTTCTAGGCTAGACTATGCTCCACACATGGCCTTGAACCTTATAGCCTTCACTCATCTAAGGTTAGCCAGATTTTCTCAAGCTTGGCTTCTTTGAGTGTATGATTTTCCCCGTGGAACGTGCCGGAATTTTAGCTACGCTAATATTTCCCTTGCACTCGCTAGACTATCCCTTCCGAGGCTATAGATTAATAAAAGCAATTATTTGTAGGAGGGTTAAACCTGTTATAGGTGGGCTTTGTGGATTTAGAGAAATTTTATAGTGTTTTCCCGTGGCCCATGAGGCCTGAAGATCCGAGGGCGCAAAGACGTTTTTCTAGCATAGTTGACTTATTTAATTTTCTAATAGACAATCACCCCTTCTTTAAATTTTTGAAAGATAGGGAGCGTGTGAAGATTTTGGATGTTATGGCTGGATCTGGTATTGCAGGCGCTGCCTTGGCTAAAGTGTTAACTCTAAGGAATCTAAAGGTGAGTTTAACTGTTAGCGATGTTAGGGCGAGCGATTTATCGTTTGTATATGAATGGCTTAAGGGAGTTAATGGTGTTGAAGTTGAAACACTTGTGGCTGAAGTTTCAAAGATACATGAAGCTATCCCTGAAAGGGCCGGGTATTACGATATAGTATTGTTATGAGGGCTTTCAACCCCCCATCTTGATCCATGGGGGCTCGCGAGGGCATTCTCTGCGATATGTCATCTGCTAAGCGATCACGGCATCATGGTAATGGATGAAAGCGACAGAATATTTAACTTATTCTATAGGGTAGGCTATAAAGATTTTTTAGTAGAAGGCGAGTTAAGAGAAGGTTTAACTGTTGTGTCAGTTCATGTAGGATACGACGAGAGAAAAGGGATGTTTAAAAGAGCCATCTATACGCTTCCAGGATTCACATATGTCACAACATTAGGCTTAAGATTTTGGGATGTGGCTGGAACATCCGCCATGGCATGGCTATTTTTCAAAGAAGTAGACCTGATACCGCCAACAACGCATAAAGTACCGGGGCTAGCGCACATCATACTGCTAGCCGTTCCTAGAAGAAAAATATTACCGGAAGATCTAAAAATAGATCCAATGTTATTACGATCAACATAAGGGGATAGATATCAAGAGATTGCCTCTAAGATATCTTGATCATATTCAGGGGCTCTTACCTCCCCTAAAAGTTATCCCTATAGGTTCACGGACGGTCGTTGAACTCAACGAAGCTAGGCTCCCATCCGCCGCTCTTGAAGGCTTAGAGCTTAGCTCCTATACTTCCGGGCACTATGAGATAGGCAAAGCTTGTTTTCATAGAAATACCTGTAAGGGCTCTATAATTAGAGAAATGATTTAGGGTTTAACATTAAGCTATGTAGCTTCTTAATGTTATTAGAGTGACCCGTAAATTAGGGTTATTTAAGTTTTATGTTATGTTTTCTTTTATGACTCTTAACGCGTTCTCGTATGCTATCTTTTTAAGGTCTCTGTCGCCGAGCCCTTTATCTTTTAGTTTTTCTAGGAGTCTTTGGACTTTATCTATTGATTCGAAGCCTTGTGGTGCTGGGAGTCCTAGGAGCCCTAGGAAATCGGTTCCTATAGCGGCTATGTTAGGCCCGTATGTTTCATGTAGGTACATGTATTGTTCTACTAGGTCGTCTAATGTAGCCCTCCTCCCCCTAGCTATTAGGGGGCTTATACATGAAAGTCCTATGACGCCCCCGTTTTTCTCGAGCGCCTCCAGGATCTCGTCGTCCACGTTCCTAGGGGTGTCAACGTATTTTCTCAGGTTTGCGTGGCTTATGAGTAGGGGCTTCCTGGCTGCTGCTAGAGCGTCTAAGGCTGTCTTTTTACTTGCGTGGGCTATGTCAACTATTATCCCTATCTTGTTGGCTGTCCTTACAAGCTCTTCGCCCTCGTCTGTTAGCCCGTAATCTTTCTTTGCTGAGGCGCCGCAGCCATACTTGTTACATGGGTTCCACGTTATCCCCAGACTTCTCAAGCCCAGCCTATGTAGGAGTTTTAAATCGTGAGGGTCGGCTATGGGCTCCGCGCCTTCAAGGTGGAGGAGTAGGCCAACCTTATTCTCCTCCCTCATAACCCTCTCTATGCTATTGTAATCCTCCACTATGGAGAGCTCCCCATAGTGCTCGACGAGCCTATAGTATATTCTGAGCTGCTCGAACAATATAGAGTCGGAGCCCCTGAACACAGTAGCGGGGATCCAGAGGCCGTACATGCCCTCATAGGCTTTGGAGACCTCGGGCTCGAAAGTCTCGAGCCCCGTGAATATGGAGGCGAAGACGAGCTTAACGCCGCCCCTAAAATACTTGGGAATATCGGCATCCCTACCTTCAACGTCAACGTTAAAATCAGCCAGCCTGTAACCGCCTCCATGTAACATGTAATAGGTCGATATATCCTCATGAAGGTCTATAACGGGATTCAAGACGTTTAACACCAGAATATTGGAGCCCCCTCTAGAGCTAATAAACTACAGCCTGTAAAGCTTTAAAACCCTCAACCTTGAGCTCCCCTGACTGTTACTAGTACTATGGTTGATAATGTTAGGGTTGCCACGTATATGGCTGCAGCCTCGGCAACACTGACCCCTACAAAGTAGAGTATGGGGTATGTTATTGATGGCAGGCTGTATGTTAGGGTTATTATGCTCGCCGCTGTCACCTGGTATTCTTTTGGCAGGGACCTGCTTATGGTCATTGTCTGGGCTACCTCCCTGAAAGGATATATTGGTATGAGCCAGAGTATTATGAACGGCATGCCCTCCAGCCTGTACATTAGCAGCCCGTAGACTGTGTACGTTGCGTAGACTGCCGCCAGCATCTTTATGGGCTCGACTTTATCCGCCAGAACCCCGGCTACTGGGCGCGCTACTGTTGAGAGTATTGTTGTTAAAGTCCCCCCTATTAGGCCGAAGAGGAGGAGGCTGCCTGAGGTCTCGTAGAGTTTAATGCTCATAATGTTCCAGAAAAGGTTTAGCCCGGCCCCCGCAGCTAGAAGTACTATTATAAGCCGGGGTTTGAGGAGCTTGAGGGAAGCCACGACACTAGAATATCCCGGAGCCCCCGAATCTCCAGGCCTTGAGGCTAACGCTAAGAGAGCTGACGCGAGCCCCCCAAGGAGGCCTACAAAAGCGAACACGATCGTGTAGCCCCCTATAGGTTCGAGAACCCCGGGGACTAGAGAGCCTATACTCCAGAATATGGGGAAGACGAGGGTCACGACAGCGTAAGTCCTCGCAGAACCCCTAACAGACTCAAGCAAAGCCCCCAGAGCATTTATATAGAATAAGTAGCCGAACACGCTCCCCAAGAAAACGGGGATAACAATAAGCTTGGGGTCCACGAAAACAACGAGAGGGTAGAAGAGAGCCCTCAAAACGCTAACAGCAGCTACAAGCCTGCGCCCCCTAAAAGCCTCACCCAAAACACCCAAAGCCACAGCTAGGAGAACGGGGACAGTCTCAGCAGCTACAAGCACAGCCACATACCTGTAGGCTTCAACCTCACCCAAGAAATCCCTAACATAAGCCCTCGAAGCCGTATAGTAGGCTGCAAACGCCAGAGTATCCAGGGCCAGGATCGCGGCGATAAGCCTTAAACCCAGAGACCCCCCAGCACCCCTAGCCATATAACCCCTAAAACAGCCTAGGATAGTTTAAAGTTTAAAATCCCTCTACAAACATTTAACGATAGAACTCTAAAGTTAAGAACCCAGCCCATAATAGAGAATGTTTATGCGCGCGAGCCATTAAACCGGGGAGTTAAAGCGCTCGAAGAAGAGACTCCTAAAAGCAGCGCACAGCATGGCGGGGACATTATTCATGATCGTGTTTTAAGCGGCCGCAAAGAGAAACCCAACTGGGGCCGAGCTTTGGCGGAGGCTAGAATACTGGTTGTAAGCGATTCCCATATACCCGACAGGGCTGACGAGATACCTAGGGAGATTTCAGGTTTTATGGAAGAGGGTGAGCCTTATGATATAGTGGTTCACGCCGGAGACTTAACTTCAAGGAGCACGCTTGAATACTTCACCAGCCTCGGCCCGAAAGCCTACATAGTCCAGGGTAACATGGATTGGCTGGATCTACCGGATTATGAGGTTTTCGAGGTTCACGGGGTTAAAATAGGTGTTGTGCACGGGGATCAAGTGTACCCTAGGGGTGATTTGAGGAGGCTAACCAGAATAGCCGGTGATCTAGGAGTTAGGGTGCTCGTTTGGGGCCATACTCATAAGCCTCTGCTCGCCAAGGTAGGCAATGTTATTCACATAAACCCCGGCTCCATAACAGGGGCTTATAGCGGTGCGGGGGCGAGCTATGGGCCCTCCCTTGTTATAGCTAGGGTGAAAGCTTCCGGTAGGGTGTTATTAGAAGCTAGGCTTTATGTTTTAGATGGGGATAGGGTGGTTGAAAGGTATAGGCTTATAGAAGAGTTTTGATGCCCCGGCTTGAGCTAGATTTCTATGGATTACTAGCTGCGTTGCCGAGGTCCTGGAGGGGGGCTTATTATTATTGTCTTCTCGCGGTGTCCGAGATTATCTTTTATCGTGAAACCTGGGAGACCCCCGGGGTCCCGGGGTTTTTCAGGCTTACCCTCTCTTCCAGGGCTCCCAGAATGCTCTCGGCGCTCGCGCAGTCTCTCGGGAGGCTCCATGGCCTTGAATATTTGAGGTGCTATGACAGTGTACGTGGCCATTATTAGGGAAGCAGCTACTAAAGGCTTCCACAGGCTTCCATCAGCTATCAAGGACCCGGCTAGTTTCCCGGCGCCTGAGGAGATCTCGTAGGCTATCATGACCATAGATATTGTTAGCCCCTTAACGCTCTCAGGGGCTAGCCTGGTATATGTGGTGTCGAAGAGGGAGTCCGCTAAGACTCCGAGGGCGGCTCTTATAGCGTATACTAGTATTAGGGGGGTTAGCTCGCCCATGGTAGCCATTATAGTCAATATGGCTGCCTGAGCCGCCACAGCGTAAACATGGCCTGAGGCTGGGTTTAGGCGCTCCCTCAGCTTAAGAGCTATTATGGTGGAGGAGGCGGCCGCGAGTATGTAAGCATAGGAGTACATAGTCCCTACAACTTTCTCGTCAGCCCCGAGGAATGCGACCATGTAGTAGTCCATGTTATAGGCTGACATGCCTAGAGAGAAGCCTAGTATGGAGGCTAGGAGAGTGAAATAAGCTATCACATGGAATCCTCCAGAGTGGGGGCCCCTGAAACCGCCGTTAGTGGATGCTAAGAACGCGTACACAGCCAGTATTATGGGGGAAGCTGAAACCACAGCATAAACCCATATGCCATCAACATTTAAACCTAGAGCTACGAGCATAGCACCTATAGACACCCCTAGGAGGCTTGAAGAGTAGGCTAGCGTGAAGGCCGTAGCCTTAAAGCGGCTGCAAGCGCTAATAGTATAAACGCTAACCACAGCATGGAAGCCCATGGAAACGCCTAGAACCGCCGGGGAAACCCAGGCGAGACTGTTAGACTTTAAAGCAGCTAAGCCTATAACGAGAGCAAACCCGGAGCCCAAGGCTACCGGGAGCCTTAAACCCCTATCATAGCTTAGGCCTGCGAGGAGTGTAGATAGGGAGAAGACTAGAGATAGAACTAAACCAGCCAGACCGTAATAGCCTCCCTCAAACCCCGAGTCTACAAGCCTCCTAGCATAGACACTCCACACAACACCCCAAGCAACGCCTAAATAAAGCTCCGCCGAGAGCAGGTAGCCTATCCTCAATAGGCTCATTAAGCGTCACCCCCACAACACCTCCAAAGGCTTGACTTAGACTATGACTTAGGGAATAGTTGAATAGATTAGCTTCCCCTATAATATTTTAAGCGTCAAACCTTATATAACCGTTATATGGCCTGAAGGCTATAGCGGGGGCTGTTCTTGAGGGTCTCTAGTGTTGGGCGCGAGCTTGCCGAGCACTGTTTTAGCTATAATTATTTTGGCTAGGTCTTCGAGGGCCTCTATAGTATCTAGGGCATCGTATATGTCGCTCGCGCTGTAGGCTACTACTCCGTGTCTTTCGAGTATCGCTATGTTGCACCCTGTCTCCCTCATTTTTCTGGCTGTTGTTTCCGCGAGTTCTAGTGTTCCGGGTTTTATTGGGGGTATTTTTGTTAGGCATTTTATCTTGTGTCGGGCTTCCGCTAGCAGGCTTGTGTCTATGTTTATGCCCGCTTCCACTAGCGCTAGAGTGTGCGGGGGGTGTGCGTGTATTATTGCTTTAGCCTCTCTTATAGCCTTGTATATGTGGGAGTGTAGCATGTGCTCGCTGCTTGGGGACCCGCTTATAGTGTTCCCGTCTATGTCGAGCACGGCTATGTCTTCGGGTTTAACAGTGTGTTTGGGGGTTCCGGAGGGTGTTATGTAGATCAACCCCCCAGCCCTATCTATGATGCTGGCGTTCCCCCCTTTAACCTGGACTAGACCCCTCATGTAGAGGAGTCTTAACACGTCGGCTAAACGAGCCTTCCCCGCCTCGGGGCTTTCCAAGGGCCTCCTACCTGTCCGACTCTCCTATAACATAATAGTATACTGTACTCTGCCACCCGCTCTTCGACCCAACTATTTTCAGGGGCTTCCAGCCTGGAACCTGGAAGTCTAGAGATATGATCCTAGTGCCCGGGGCTAGCTCCTTAGAGAGTTTAGGTTTAAGGGCTTCATTAACGCTGGCTAAGAGGTACATGTAAACCACTGTAGCATCCTTCAAGGGGATGTCGAAGAAGTCCCCATGTATAGCTATAAACCTGTTTGAAACCCCCTCAAGCTTAGCCCTCCTAACAGCCTCCTCTAAAAGATCCTTCCTAACCTCAACACACACCCCCCTCCTAACCGGGAACTTCTTTAAAACCTCTATAACAACCCTGCCATCACCACAGCCTAGATCATAGAATACGTCGTCATCATTCAAATCTAGAATCTTAAACACGAGGTCCATAGCTTCCCTGCGCGTGGGCACGAAAGGCACGACAGACCCGCCGCCCCCAGTCAATGCAAGCCACCCTAGCCACGCCATAGTTTCTTCAAGGTCGCCCAAACCCCAAATACCTTAAGTATCATATATAGTCTGAAAAATAAATATTAATGTGGGGGGCTTCGGGGTTCCAGCATAAATATAAGTCTTTTAAAAGGGAACATCTCCGGAAGGGTGCCCCAGCTTGGTTAAACCCATCTACACCCCGAAAGCTCCCAGGCCCATAGGACCCTATAGCCAGGGTGTTGTTGCAGGCTGTTTCCTCTACGTTTCCGGGCAGATACCTCTAGACCCCTCTACAGGCTCCATGGTTGAGGGGGATTTTAAAGCTAAGGCTCGGAGGGTTCTCGAAAACGTTAAGGCTGTAGTTGAGGCTGCAGGCGCCTCCCTAAGGGATGTTGTTAAAGTCACAGTTTACATTAGGGATATCAGGTTGTTCCAGGATTTCAACGAGGTATACTCGCAATACTTCCCCGAAAACCCTCCAGCCAGGGCTGTAGTTGAGGTCTCCAACCTCCCGAGAGGGTCGGAGCTAGAGGTTGAAGCTGTAGTTCACGTGTGCCGTGAGGCTGAAACTTCTTGAGCCCGGGGGGGCTTGCGGCTAAAGTCGTGGAGTTGAGCCGTGAGGCTTCGAGAGTAGTCCGAGAGCACACGCATTTAACACCCCTATCTCCCAGCGCCACTCTCTCAAGGCTGTCAAGGGCTAAAGTGTACTTGAAATACGAGAATCTCCAGAAGACTGGGAGCTTCAAGGTTCGGGGGGCTCTCTATAAGGTTTTCAAGGTTAAAGGGAGGGCTGGCGGTGTCGTGGCAGCCTCCGCCGGGAACCATGCCCAGGGGGTTGCCTATGCGGGTTCAATAATAGGTATGCCCTCAGTTATAGTCATGCCGGAGTACGCTAGCATATCTAAGGTTGAAGCTACTAAAAGCTATGGGGCTGAGGTTGTGCTCTACGGTAGAGTCTATGATGACGCTTATGTTAAGGCCTTGGAGATAGCTGAATCTAGGGGCTTCGAGTTTGTTCACGCCTTCGACGACATAGACGTTATAGCTGGGCAAGCTACTCTGGGGCTTGACATCGTTGAGCAGCTCCAGGATTTTGACGTTATATTCGTGCCCGTAGGGGGCGGGGGCTTAATATCCGGGGTAGCTAGTATTGTTAAAGCTAGGAATCCGGGGGTTAAAGTTATAGGTGTGGAGCCTGAAGCCGCCCCTAAAATGCTATACTCCCTAAAGGCGGGGAAGCCCGTCTCAATAGAGCCTAAATATAGTATTGCGGAGGGGCTCGTAACTAAGAAGCCTGGGGAGCTCACATTCCAGATAGTTTCAGAGCTCGTAGACGATATTGTTACCGTAAGCGAGGAAGAACTCTCAGAAGCCATATACCTGCTACTTGAGAGGAAGAAGACCCTAGTTGAGGGGGCTGGAGCTGCTAGCGTTGCAGCCCTACTATCAGGGAGGGTTAATGTTGAAGAAAAGAAGGCTGTAGCCATACTCAGCGGGGGCAATATTGACATGACTGTTATAAGCAAGGTCATTGTCAAGGGGCTCTCCAAAGCTAGGAGAGTTGTTAGAATATCAGGCTACGTCCTAGACCGCCCGGGACAGCTTAAGAGGGTTCTAGAGGTCATAGCCTCGCATAGGGGTAATGTTTTAGACGTGCACCACGACTGGAGCGACCCTAGAATTCCAGCATGGCACGCTAAAGTTACCATAATGTTTGAAACCCCCAGCATCCAAGCTACAAACAACATAATAGAGGGCCTCCTCAGGGAAGGCTACGAGTTTAGTTTAGAGGGCTGATCTTTGGCTAGAATATGCATAGTGGGCATGGGGGCTGTCGGGAGTCTTCTAGGATTCTTCTCCTCAAGAGGCTCCGGGGAGCTCGTGCACGCTATTGTGAGGAGGAGTGAACACGCTGAGAAACTGAACGTTGAAGGCGTCAAATTAGAAGGTTTAATTAAGGGGGGTTATAGGGTTAAGGCGGGCTTAGAGCCGCCCCGAGAGGGCTGCGACTACACTATAATAGCTACTAAGGCTTACGACGCGCCTAAAGCTTTAGAGGCTGTAGCGCCCCACTCTAAAGTTCTAGCTGTAGCCTGCAACGGCTTCGGCCCTCTTGAGGCCGCCGCCAGCCTCTCTAAGCAAGCTCTCGGGGTCATAGTTGACTATGGGGTCACACGCCTCTCAGACACTAGGGTCGAGGTTAGAGGCTTGGGATCACTAACTATAGGCCCGCCTAGAGGCTCTACGGGAGAGGCTATGGGCCATGCTGAAACACTAGCCAGGATACTGGAGCTGGGGGGCGCTAATGTTAGGGTCGTAGACGACATTGAGCCGTGGAGGTGGCTTAAAGCGGCTGTCAACGCGGTTATAAACCCTATAACAGCTCTCGCGAGGAAGCCCAACAGCATCATACTAGACGAGAAACTGAAGCCCCTAGTGGAGGGTTTAACCAGGGAAGCCGCCCTTACAGCTTCAAAGTTGGGGGTAGCCATGCCCCTAGACCCTCTAAGCTACGTTTATGAAGTAGCCTCCAGGACTAGGGACAATAAGTCCTCCATGCTCGCCGACGTTGAAGCTGGGAGGAGGACGGAGATCGAGGAGATAAACGGGTACATTGTTAGGGTCGCGGAGAGCCTAGGCTTAGAGGCCCCCTACAATAAGACTCTATATTCTCTGGTTAAAACTTTATAGGCTAGACTTTAAGGGGGGTGTCGGGTTTGAGTAAGGTTACTGTGAGGGATATTGTGAGGCTTAAGGGTGAGAGGAGGATAGTAATGGTGACAGCCTACGACTACCCTACGTCTAAGATTGTTGATGAAGCTGGAGTAGATATCATACTGGTTGGCGACAGCCTCGCCATGGTTGTCCTAGGCTACCCTACAACTCACGGGGCTACAATGAGGGACATGATAAGGCATACTGAAGCTGTGGCGAGAGCTAAGCCTAGGGCTCTAGTAGTTGGCGATATGCCCTTCGGCAGCTATGAGGAGAGCTCCTCTAAAGCCCTGAGATCGGCCATAGCTTTCATAAAGGCCGGGGCTGAAGCTGTGAAGCTTGAGGGGGGTAGCGAGTACGCTGACAGGGTTAAGGCTCTAGTCAACGCGGGGATCCCCGTTATGGGCCATATAGGGCTAACCCCCCAGAGATACCTCAAGTATGGAGGCTACAAGCCTAGGGGGAGGAGGGTTGAAGAGGCTAGACAACTACTGTTAGACGCTGAAGCCCTCCAAGAGGCCGGGGCTTTCTCCATGGTCATAGAGTTTACAGCGGCCGAAATAGCCGGGCTCATAACTAGGAGGCTCCAAATACCAACAATATGTATTGGGAGCGGCCCGGACTGCGACGGTCAAGTCCTAGTTATACACGACATACTGGGGCTCTCGGAGCACACACCCCCATTCGCCAAGAAATACGCGGACCTGAGGAAAACAATAATGGATGCTATATCAACGTATGCCAGAGAAGTGAGGGAGGGAGTCTTCCCGGGACCGGAGCATACGATAGTTAGGCTCAAAGAGCCGTTAAAACTCGAAGAACTCGAGAAGGAGCTTAAAGGTTGAAGCTTAAAGCCCCAGCGCCTGTCTAGATTCTAGCATTTAAGTTTCAAGCTCCCCCCAGGTTATGGTGTTCAGTGCTTGGGGTCTATTCATGGCTGCAGCGCCTACTATGACAGGTTCCTCGAGGATCCCGGGATCCCTGTTGTTTTCGAGTGTACTGGGAGCTCTAAGATAGGGTCTCCGGGCGGCTTCCTAAGCTCCGCCTCCGAGGCTTCAAAAGTTATCGGGGAGCTCCTAGGCTTAGACTTTAGGGTTTACGGTTTAGAGCACTGGGAGTATATTGGGAGGAGGTTCAACTTATACGCTTTCAGCCTAGCCTCCATGGAGATGATAGTAGGCCAGGTTAGAGTAGTGGAAACCGGAGGAGTGCTCGTCAACGTTTCCGGAGCCCTCTCCACTAGAGTCTCCCTACTGGTCGATAAAAGCGTCTGGGATTCTCTAAAGTCGGGCGTTAGGCTTAAAACAGGCTACAATATGGGGATAACATTCCTCAAACCATCTATAAAAGCCTGGCCTGAAGGCCAGAAAGCCATACCTAAATACGTGATATACGCCGCTGAGGGGGTGCAGAGTGTAGACCCTAAAACGTGGAGGCTCGAGGTTAAGGGGGAGGTATATAGAAGACTCACGCTAACCCTAGAGGAGCTCGCGGAAACAGCTGTAGAGCTTGAAGAGAGGGACTTCCACTGTGTAACAGGGTGGAGCGTTAAGAGCAACAAGTGGCTCGGCGTTAGGATCGGGGAGTTAGCCTCCAAAGCGGGGGCCTCGGAAGACTCGAAATGGCTCCTAGCCTATGGGGTGGCGGGATACTCGACAATAGTCCCCATAGAGGAGGCTCTGAGAGAAGACTCTATAGTAGCCATAGGGCTGAACGGAAAACAGCTAACCCCCGAGAGCGGCTACCCCGCGAGGCTCTTAATTCCAAGACTCTACGGCTGGAAATCGGCGAAGTGGGTTAAAGAGCTCGTATTCCTGAAAGACTACATAGACGGGTATTGGGAAGCCCTAGCATACCATGAAAGGGGCCTCGTAGACGCTCAGGAGAGGTTTAAAGTTAGAAACCCGGAGATAGCTGATAGAGGCGAGCTCCCAGAAAACCCGAGACCTATAAAGCCTGGTTAAGTCTCGTGGGCTAGTATTTTTAATATTTTAACCCCGAAGCCCCCTCTCTACAGGTGGTCTCAATGAGTGCTAGTGAGGGCCTCCTTGTTAGGAAGATCCGTGAGGGCACAGTTATAGACCATATTACTGCTGGTAGGGCTTTGAAAGTTGTCAGGCTCCTCGGTCTCGAAGGCTCGGGGCACACTATGGCTATTGTTATGAATGTTGAGAGTAGGAAGCTGGGGCGTAAGGATATTGTTAAGGTTGAAGGCCTCTTCCTCGACGCTGAGCAGATTAATAAGATCAGCCTTATAGCTCCCTTAGCCACCCTCAACATTATAAGGGATGGCGAGGTTAAGGTCAAACGTAAAGTGGAGCCCCCGGAGGTTGTTGAAAGCATACTCTCATGCCCCAACCCGACGTGTATAACTAGGAAGGAGGGTGAACATGTGGTTTCAAGGATGAAGCTCTTCTCCAGGGACCCCCTAACCTACCAGTGCACATACTGCGGCACTATCATGGGTGAAGAGGATATTGTCAGGCTACTCACAGAGTCTTAAAGGTGTTTGCGTTGACAGGCTAGCCACTAGCACCGGGGTTATTGAGGGTGTTTGCCTGGAGTTTAATGGGGGCCTCGTTAAAGGCTTCTCCGAGAGCCCCGAGGGCTTCCTAGACTTTAGGGGTTTAGGCTCCACAGGGTTCCCGGGCATAGTTGACTTGCACGTTCACCTTAGGGGCCTAGAATTGTCTTATAAGGAGGATGAGGCTAGTGGGAGCCTTGCAGCCTTAGCTGGCTGTGTTACAGCTGTTGTCGACATGCCCAACACTAAGCCTCCACTAAAGACTCCAGAAGCTTTGGAGGCTAAGCTTAGAGCTTTAAAGTACAGCTCCCACGTAGACTACGGGGTCTACGCCGGGATCCCCTATAACGTTGAAGACTCCCAGACCATGGCCTCAATGCCCATAGCAGGGTTCAAAGCATACCCCGAAGACCTGGAAGCGCCCTCTAGAGTTTTATGCAGCGTTTTAAAAGCCTCAGAGTCTAGGGGGCTGCTCTTCATAGTGCACCCGGAGCACCCTGAACTTCTGAAAACGCCGGACTACGGTTTCGATAGAGGTATTAGCAGGCCGTGCCATGCTGAGGCGGCAGCTGTAGATGAGGTTTCAAGGCTACTATCAGAGTGCGGGTCCAAGCCCAGGGTTCACATAACCCACGCCTCATGCCCCCAGACAATATTAAAAGCTAAAGCTTACGGGTTCACTGTAGACGTGACACCACACCACCTCCTCCTAGACTCGGAGTCTTTTAAGCCCCTCAACAGCTTATGGTGCGAGTCTAAAGTGAACCCCCCACTTAGGGGTCTAGTGGAGAGGAGCCTCCTCTGGAGGCTCCTCCTGGAAGGCTATGTTGACGCTATAGCCAGCGACCACGCCCCCCACGCTCCATGGGAGAAAATGTGGCTCCACCCTTCACAGTGCTCCCCCGGCTTCCCTAGCCTCGAGGTTTGGCCTGGGGCTCTCCTGAGAGTATTCAGGCTCCTGGGGGCTGAAAGCCTATACGCCAAGCTGACATCCCTGGGGCCATCCTCAATATTAGGCTTGAGGGGCTATGGGGGTTTAGGCTCGGGGTTTAAAGCTAGCCTTTCAATATTCACCCCGGAGCCCCTGGAGTTTCACGGGGGCTCATATTCTAAGGCTAGAATATCCCCATACCTAGGCTTTAAAGTTTTAAAGTGTCTAGCATCGATTATAAGGGGTAGACTATCATATTTTAAGGGTAGAGTACTGGCTGGGGAGGGTTTGGGGGTGAACATGTTTGAGCCTGAGAGTTGAAGTTGCTGGTTTAAGGCTTAAGAGCCCGGTAATGAACGCTAGCGGGGTCCTGGAGTGGAGTCCCGAAGCTGCTAAGAGGCTTCTAGATGCTGGGGCTGGGGCTGTAGTCCTTAAATCAGCTACTAGAGAGCCTAGGAGGGGGTATGATTGGCCTAGGATCGTTAGGGCTTTCGGGGGCTATATTGTGGCTGTGGGGATAGCGAACCCTGGGGCTCTAGAGGTCTCCAGGATAATAGGGGGTTTCAAGGAAGTCTCTGGAGGAGCCCCGATCATAGCCAGTGCGGCTGGCTTCAACCCGGGAGATTTCCTTGAAGTGGCGAGCCTCCTGGAAGATGGGGGTGCGGACGCGGTAGAGTTGAACCTTAGCTGCCCCCATTTCAAAGGAGGGGGTTTAGAGCTGGGCCAGGACCCTCAAACAGTCTACAGTATAGTTAGGGATGTGGCTGGATCCCTCAAGATCCCCGTTATAGCGAAGCTGGGGCTTGCCGACAAGCTCATAGACATATCAGTTAAAGCCCTGGAAGCGGGGGCTAGAGCTTTAACCCTCATGAACACTATCAGGGCTATGAAGATAGACGTCTACACTAAGAGGCCCGTCTTAAGCAACAAATTCGGGGGCCTCGCAGGCTCAGCAATACACCCGGTAGCTGTAAGGGCAATATACGATGTTTACAGGGAGACCAAAGCCGAAATAATAGGAGCTGGGGGCGTGAGAGACTGGGAGACAGCGGCTGAAATGATACTAGCGGGGGCTAGAGCAGTTCAAGTGGGGGCGGCACTGATAGATAGGGGGGAGGCTGTAATAACGGAAATAGTAAGGGGCCTAGAGAAGTACATATGGATAGAAGGGATGAAAAACATGGAAGAACTCATAGGCCTAGCACACAAAACATGAGTAATACCGCGGGGAAACACCCCAAAAATATTCAAGCTACAGTGTACCTGACAGCAAACATTTAAATCTTGACGAGAAAGAACTAGTAAGGGTCGAATAGTGCAAGAGAGGGCCACCAGCAAATCTAAGCTTATAAACTTTTATTTAAGATCCACCACTAGCACCTCAATTAAAATTTGTAGCTATCAAATACTCTCATCTCTGGGGGCTGTGAATAGCGCTAGAACCACAGAGGGGTCAAATGTTGAAGTTTGAGGGAGTAAACCCCGGGTTCGTTGAGACGCTTAAAGCTGGAGGACCACTATATACTCAGAGGTATGCCGAGCTCCTAGACACTATACAATACAATAACCCTCCCTACGTCCAAGTAGACATGCAGAACTACCTCGGCATACCCCAAGCTTCAATATCAAGGATCCTATCGGCACTAAAAGACATAGCCCAGGTCAGGATAAGAGGAGACTACATACATAGAATGCTAGGCCTGAGAGTGCTCATACTCTCATATGAAAACAAATGGCTGAAAAAGACGCCCCCCCTAGTGGACTGGGTATCCTCCGGGGCCAACACTTTCAGGGGGGCAACCTTAATATATAGGGTCCCCAAAAACAACGTTGAGGAAACGCTAGAAACCCTAGAGAAAATTTTAGGGAAGCCCACAGAAGCGCTAGTAATAGAGGACGCGTTCCTAGCAAAGCCCAGCATAGAATACTACTTCTGCGAAGTGAAAGAGGAAATAAACCCCATAACAGCATTCAAATACAACGAAAAACACCCAGAAATACCTCAACGACTAGTATCCTTCACAGAGAGGGAAGGGCAAGTGATAAGAGACAACATAGACTTAGAACTAATAGCGCAGTTCGAAGCACACGCAGCATACGCATTACAAGTAATAACAGAACAGCTGTCACGAGCAGGAATACCAAAGCCAAGGAGAAAAGCAGAGCTACACCTAAAACACGTAATCTCAGCGCTAAGAGGCTCGAAAGTAATGTTTCTAGGTAAAGAACCTTTAGGTCTATACATGACTATAACGACAAGCCAGAAATGCGTAACACACATGGCTAAAATATTGGCAACATACCCATATGCAACAAACATAGGTAAGGCTAGAGACGGGAAACTATTCGTAGTACTAGGAGGAATATTTAAAGAAAGGCTAGGAGACCTGATGAGCTCGATTGAAGAACTGTGCACAATAGACTCTATTAGAGTGACAGTGGCAACTCTGGACAGCATAGTTTTAAGGCAGTATTTCCCGTATAGGAATTTCGACTTTAGGAAGAGGGGGTGGGAGTTCAAATATGCAGCTTTAATAACGTTGGAGAAAATGTCTCTCCCCAGGTTCATGTCGCCAGAGACGGGTTATGTGTATGAGTGGTATAAGAATACGTATATAGAGTGGTTGAAAGAGAGTATGGGTGAGGCTTAGGTTAGAGTAATACTGGATATGTTCTGTCGGAGATATAGGCTGATCGATTGCTGGTCTAGTACGGGTCCGAGGCCGGGGGTCCCTTGGGCCCGTCGG
>JARJMZ020000022.1 GCA_029335875.2 Thermoprotei archaeon
CCTCATAGACTGGATGGCAGACAATAACCTTATAGACGAGGAGGTCGTAGAGTGGGCTGAAAAAACCCTAGACAAGATGAAGTTACAACCGGTAGCGAGGCGCGGTAAACTAGTTATAGTCTAGGGGTCATGTTACCTGACACGATAATATCCTCTGTACTATGAGGCTTCCCAGAGCCACCCAGCTAATCCTTCCTATCGCTGGCATTCTCAGGTTAAACTGTAGACTTTTTAGAGTGAAATCTCTGGTGTTTCCCGGTTAACATGGCTGCTTAGAGGCATTTAAGGACATAATAATGTGAAATGGCTGCTTAGAGTTGTTTTAAGGCTTCCACGCTATGTCTGCCTCTATGATTGGGATTTAGAGGCGAGCACAGGATGGTCTCGTGGTGTCCGCCTATGGAGCCCCTAACGGGCTGATGGGGGAGCCGGGCCCAATGTCATGTAGTATTGCGTTCTGGCAACCGCCAAGCTCCAGGGAGGCTTCTCTAGCGGCGTCACCGTCAATCCTCTCCCTAAACAATTCCCTGAAAATGTCCAGTAGATCTGGTAGACTATATATGCTCCTCGCTATAACTATTTCGGGCTTCTCGAAATCCTCGTTTGTGGGCATAGATTTCTCCATAAGATCCTTCCTGTTCCTCCCCCTCGACCCTTCTCAGTATACTTTCAAAAGCTCATAATCTCCTTATCTCACAGCTAGTGAAAGGAGGCCTCCACCTTGGACTCTCGCTCAAGAGAGTACCCATATAGTATATGACCTGGTATAAGCTTAAGACTTCAAGGTTACTAAGAGGAATAACTACTGGTGTCCTTAGATTATACATGCTAAGCGTAGGGAGGGGTTAATCTTGCAGCCGCCCAGCCACACTCTCAGGTCCCCCCTTATAAACATGTAGGAGGAGGCTCAAATGAGGGCGCTCGACGTTAGACTCGACAGGATACCCCCTGAAACTAAAGTATGACCGGCTCAGCTAACGATAATTGGGGATCCCCGTTTGCAGGGGGACACTAGGCTGGGTTGTTTCTCAAGCTTATAGGTTTGCTAGTAAATCATTAAGTCTTTGAACTTCTCTACGGTTTCCAGGCTCTTCTTGATGTCTGCAAATATTCGGGCTACCTCCTCTACATCTCTACGCTCTACTTTTAAAGCCCCCCTTCTTAATGCCACTATCCTTGCGGGCTCCAGTAGTTGGACTGCGTATCTGAGGCTTCTCTCCGAGCCTATCTTTGTTAGTGTTTCAAGCGCTTCATCGCTCAGGGGTGTCTCCTCCTCTTCAGCTCTAATTTTTATAATTTCCCTTATTTCCTCTTCTGTGTAGGGTTTGGTTGTTATTATGAGTAGCCTGTCGAGCAAGTCTTTTGGAATCCCGTGGGGTGATTCTACATCTGTCCCTCTTATTTTAGTCACTCCCCTGTTCGTGGCCATCACTATTATGGGTGAGAAGTCGCTCTCCATAGCTCTAGTCAGGAAAGAGAAGCACTCTAAATCCAGCATGTGCACGTCATCTATGAACATCACTCCCGGGACTAGCTCCGCCTTACCTTCATCTATCATCTTCTTGGCGACCTCGTTAGCCTGCTTCCTATCCTCATCTCCCAGCTCCCTCTCGGTCTCGAAAAGCGCTAAGAGACCTGAGAAGGCCACCCTCCTAGCGGCTATGGAAACATCTATGTCGTGGAGGGTCACAGTTCTGACTAGCTCTTTCTTCTTTTTGAGAGGACCTGAAGGCATTTCTATCTCCCTCTCCATTTCAATATCAAACCTCCTCTCACCCTTCCCCCTAGCTTTCCCTATCTTTCTCACAGCTCCTGTCTCCGCATCGATCATTATGACATCTCCTTTTCTAACGTTTAACGCCATAAGCTGCTCGGCGATCTCCGGGCCCACTGTATATGTTGATGTTTCATCTCTAGTCTCAAGGGTTATCCTAGCACCTCCCACTGTGGGGTACGGGTAGAAGGGGGTTTGTCTTTTTACATATTTCAGGTCTGTAACGGCACCCTCTACTATGACCCTCTCCTCTCTAATCCTAAGACCTATAGCCTTTCTGAGAGCCTGTAATAAAACCTCTGTCTTCTTCCGGCTGCCCACGATCTCACTACCATCAAGGGCTACGAAGGGGGTGTCTTCGCCAAGCTCTCTTGCTATGGCGACGGCGATAGCCGTCTTCCCCGTGCCTGGAGGCCCGACTAGGAGTATCCCCCTTCCGCCTAGCTTCCCCTCTTTAACTAGTTGTACCACTATACCGGCAGCTTCCCTAGCCTCTTCCTGCCCTACGAGGCCTCCCCCTATTTTCAGGGCTTTCCCGCTCTTGTCTAGGCCCAGCCCTGTTATATGACTGTGTACTGATCTCTTTACAATTTTAGGTATTCCTTTAACCTCCTCCAAGGGGTCCCACCATTATAGAATATCGTGTGAGGAGATGCTTCTTATAAATTTTAAAGTAATGGGCAAGGGTCTCCACTCCATAACAGCCCCCCGCCTATAGGTCGGGTCTTTTTAAGTTTTTAAGCTTAGGAGTATAGCTTTATAAGTAGTAGGTAGTCCCTAGTATTAGGGGATGGCTCTCATTGTCGGGGAAGGCTCCGGAGAGGTGGATCCTCGAACATAGGCTGGTCCCCGAGCATAGGGTTTTGAGTTTAGAGGAGGCTATTCAGATTCTCAGGAGGCTTGGGGTTAAACCGTGGCAGCTGCCTCAAATAAGCATAAACGACCCTGTAGTTAGGCTTTTAGGCGCTAAGCCGGGAGATATTATTGAGATAAGGAGGAAGTCCCCTACGGGGGGTGTAGCTATAGCTTATAGGCTTGTAGTTGCATTTGAGAGGAGGTCTTAGGGGCCATGAAAGCCGAAGATAAAGCCTATGTTCTGGACAGGGAGAGTCTATGGACTGTTTTCAAGTCGTACCTCGACGTCCTCGGCCTTTCAAGACAGCACCTAGACTCTTATAACGCCTTCGTCTCGAAAAAGCTTAAAGACGTAATCAACTCTATAGGGGAGATAAGACCCTCCTGGAGGATTAGGAGGAAGTCTGAGAGAGAGGCTTTCCAGGAAGCCCCAGACATGTGGATCACTGTCAGAGCTCCCGAGAAGCTTGACGAGCTCTTCGAGAAGCCTAAAGTCAAAGAGGCTGACGGCTACGTCCACCCAATAACTCCCTATGAGTGTAGGGTTAGGGATATAACCTATGCGGCCCCATTAAACGTTGAGTTCACCCTGGTACAGGATGGGGTTGAAGTTGAGAGGAAGAGGCTTAGGATAGCTGATTTCCCCGTGATGGTTAAATCCATAATAGACCCCTTAAGCAGGATGAACTCAGAGGAGCTTATGGCTGTGGGCGAGGACCCTAAAGACCCCGGGGGCTACTTCATAATAAACGGTAACGAGAAAGTTATAGTCGCCCAGGAGGACTTGGCGGTCAACAGGATAATAGTGGGGCACGCTATAACGGGGACAGCTAAGATAACCCATTCAGCTAAAGTGGTTTCCACCATTCTAGGTGTTAGGAGGCAGGTCATAGTTGACAGGATGAGCGATGGGAGCATTGAAGTTACAGTCTCCAAGCTTAACTATAGGATCCCCTTCGCAGTCCTCATGAGAGCCTTAGGGTTTGAAAAAGAGGTTGAAATAGCTCTAGCCGTATCTCCAGACCCCGACGTTCAAAGGGAGCTCCTCCCGAGCTTCGAGAAGGTGGCTAATATTGCTAGGACTAAGGATGACGCATTGAAATTCCTGGGTAACAGGCTGGCCCCCGGTCAGCCTCCCGAGATTAGAGTTATGAGGGCTGAGGAGTTCCTAGACTACCAGCTACTGCCACACCTGGGTAGTAGGCCTGAAGATAGGAGGAAGAAGGGCTATTTCCTTGCTGAAATGGCTAGCAGGGTCCTCCAGCTCTACCTGGGTAAGAGGCCTGAAGATGATAAAGACCACTATTCAAACAAGAGGATTAGGCTCGCTGGAGACCTGTTAGCTGAGATATTTAGAGACTCCCTTGACATGCTGGTGAGGACGATAAAGTCTCAGCTTGAAGAGTATATTGTTCAGAGGAGGAGGATCAGGCTTGCCAATGTTGTCAGGAGCGACATTATAACCGAGAGGCTGAAAACAGCTATAGCCACGGGCAACTGGACCCAGGATAGGACTGGCATAAGCCAGGCTCTAGATAGGACTAACTGGATAAGCCTTCTAAGCCACCTCAGGAGAATAGTATCCCCCCTGAGCAGGGGTCAGGCTCATTTCGAGGCTAGGGATCTCCACGGAACACACTGGGGTAGGCTCTGCCCCTTCGAAACCCCCGAGGGTATTAACTGCGGCTTAGTCAAGAACCTCGCCCTATCAGCTTACATTAGTGTGGGCGTTGACGAGGCTCAGATAGAGGAGATGTTGTATGAGGAGTTCGAGGTGCGCGGTCTAGATGAGTTGATGGAGGAGGCTATCAGGAGCGGCACTCCCCCGGACGTAATGCTTAAAGGCTCTAAAGTCTTCTTGAACGGCAGGCCTATAGGTTATCACCCGGATGGCGAGGCTCTAGTTGAAAGTATAAGGGAGAGGAGGAGGAGCAACACTCTCTGTGTTGGGAGGCCCGAGGAGCATAGGTGTTTTGAGGTTAACGTGGCCCACATAAAAGACGAGTATATAGACGAGGTTTACATTAACACTGATGAAGGCAGGCTCTTGAGGCCCCTCATAATTGTCGAGGACGGGAAGCCTAGGCTGACGGAGGAACACGTTAAAATGCTTAGAGATGGTAAGATAACCTTCTGGGACCTGGTCAAGGACGGCATTATAGAACTCCTAGATACGGATGAGGAGGAAAACGCTTACGTGGCCGAGCTCGTCCAGGATTTAACACGGGAGCACACGCACCTAGAAATATGGCCTGGAGGCATTCTAGGGGTGGCGGCCAGCACAATACCCTATATTGAGCACAACCAAAGCCCGAGGAACACCTACCAGTCTGCCATGGCTAAGCAGGCTCTCGGCCTTTACGTCCTCAACTACAAGTATAGGATGGACAGCCACTCATACCTCCTACAGTACCCTCAGAAGCCCATAGTGCAGGTTAGGGCCCTCGACGTTATAGGATACAATGAGAGGCCCTCAGGCCAGAATATGGTGGTGGCTATAATGGCTTACGCAGGGTATAACGTTGAGGACGCTATAATATTCAATAAGACCTCCATAGACTATGGCCTCGCTAGAGCCTACTTCTTCAGGGTTTACTCAGCCCAGGAGCAGGACTATCCCGGGGGGTTAAGCGACAGGATAACAGTACCCTCACCTAAACTCTACGATCACAAAGGAGACCAGTACTATAGGAAGCTCGCCCCAGACGGGATAATATACCCTGAAGTTGAGGTCGAAGGCGGAGACATATTAGTGGGTAGAGAAAGCCCGCCAAGGTTCATAGGCGAGGAGAGGGTGATATCCACAGCCCTGGTCTCCAACAGGGACACGAGCGTCCAGCTGAGATATGGGGAGTCCGGTATTGTGGACTCTATCCTCATAATGAGGACCCTGGAGAGGAACAAGCTTGTTAAAGTCAGGGTTAGAGACCAGAGGATACCCGAGATAGGGGATAAGTTCTCTACAAGGCACGGTCAGAAGGGGGTTATAGGGATGTTGTACTCGAACTATGACATGCCCTACACTGAGGATGGCATAACTCCAGACGTCATATTAAACCCGCATGCTATACCTTCAAGAATGACTGTGGGCCAGCTTCTCGAAGAAGTCGCCGGGAAACTTGGTGCTTTAAAGGCCGAGTTCATAGACGCCTCCATGTCTTATAGGGATGACCTGGATAAGATTAGGCTTGAACTCCTGAAACTAGGCTTCGACCCTAACGCTAAAGAAGTGTTATATGATGGGAGGACGGGGGAGATCATTGAGAGGCCTATAGTTATAGGCATAGCATTCTACCAGAGGCTCTACCACATGGTATCGGATAAAATGCATGCAAGGGCCACCGGTAAAGTCCAGCTCCTCACAAGGCAGCCCACTGAGGGTAAAGCAAGGCAGGGCGGGCTGAGGTTTGGTGAGATGGAGAGGGACAGCCTAGTAGGCCATGGAGCCTCAATGCTAGTCAGAGACAGACTTGTGGAGGCAAGCGACTCTTATATAATATACGTGTGCAACCTTTGCGGCCACATAGGATGGTATAATAGGAGGAAGGGGATATACGAGTGCCCCATACACGGTGCTGAGGGAGAAATTAAACCGGTTAAAGTCCCATATGCTTTCAAACTCTTACTCCAGGAACTTCAAAGTATGGCTATTAAACCTCAGATCAAGGTGAGCGATAAGATATCCCTCCTCAAGAAAATACTAGGAGAAGAGGGCGCTCCTAAACTGGGCGGGCAACCTAAAAGCTCGGAAAACCCTGAGGGCAAAAGTTAGGAGGTGGATGGCCTGTGGCTCTAAAGTTTGAAAAGTTTAGGGAGCCTTACGTTATAGAGTCTATAAAGTTTGGCCTACTCTCGCCTCATGAGATTAGGAGGATGGCTAAAGTATCTATTATGAGGTCTGACATATACGAGGCTGACGGGTCCCCCGTGGTTGGGGGGCTGAGGGACCCGCACCTTGGAGCTATAGAGCCTGGAGAATCGTGCCCTGTATGTGGAAATACGAGGGAAGAGTGTCCGGGCCATTTTGGTAGGATTGAGTTGGCTAGGCCCGTCATTCTACCGCATCTCGGCGATATTATTCATTCTATGCTTCAGTCTACATGTAGGAAGTGTGGCAGGCTCCTACTCCCTCCCGATAGGATTAGTAACTTAACTAGGCTATATTATAAGAGGCTTAGAGACAGGTGGCCTAGGTTAGCTGAGGTTGTCGTTAAAAGCATCATTAAAGAGGCTTCAGAGACCACGGAATGCCCGCATTGTGGCGAGAGCCAGTTTAAAGTGAGATACATTAGGCCTATAATATTCTACGAGCGCAGACCGGAAGGCGAGGTTAGGTTAACCCCCTTAGACATTAGGGATAGGCTTGAGAAAATACCCGACGAGGACGCCATGCTGCTAGGAGTCGACCCTAAGAGCGCTAGGCCAGAATGGGCTGTTCTCACAGTACTCCCGGTCCCCCCTCTACCTGTGAGGCCATCAATAACTCTCGAGACGGGTTTGAGGGCTGAAGACGACTTAACCCACGCTCTAGCGGAGATTGTGAGGCAGAATGAGAAGCTTAAAAGCTTCCTCTCCACGAACGCCCCCGAGACTATGATTGAAGACGCTTGGCTGACCCTCCAACACGTTGTTGCCGCGTATATAGACAACGAGTTCCCCAATATATACCAGTTGACCCATAGGAGGAAGAGGCCTCTAAAGACCCTAGCGCAGAGGCTTAAAGGGAAAGAGGGCAGGCTTAGAGGTAACCTGTCGGGGAAGAGGGTTAACTTCTCTGCGAGAACAGTTGTAAGCCCTGACCCGTACATAAGTGTTAACGAGGTTGGGGTTCCCGTAGAGATCGCTAAGACTTTGACAGTCCAGGTTAGAGTTACACCTCACAACATAGAGGAGGTTAGAAGATATGTCTTAAACGGCCCCTACAAATGGCCTGGAGCCACCTTCGTCTACAAGGCTGACCAGGATAGGAAGATAGACCTGAGATACCAGAAGGACTATAAGAAGCTCGCTGAAGAACTGAGACCGGGAGATGTGGTGGAGAGGCATCTCATAGATGGTGACATAGTGCTTTTCAACAGGCAGCCAACCCTACACAGGATGTCTATAATGGGTCACATTGTGAGGGTTATGCCGGGTAAAACCTTTAGAGTAAACCTTCTAGTTTGCCCGCCCTATAACGCTGACTTCGACGGTGACGAGATGAACCTGCACGTGCCCCGCCTGGAGGAGGCTCAGGCGGAGGCTAGAGAGCTCCTCCTCGTAGAGAAACATATATTAACGCCTAGATATGGGGGCCCGATAATTGGGGGGAGGCAAGACTATATTAGTGGAGCTTACCTGCTGACCATTAAAACATCCCTCTTCACCCTTGAAGAAGTGTCCCGCATAGTTTCAAGGGCTGAAGCTAAAACATCTATCCCAGAGCCTGCGATACTAAAGCCTAAGCCTCTTTGGACTGGGAAGCAGCTGGTGAGCATGTTCCTACCCCAAGATTTGAGCTTTAAAGGTAGAGCTAAGATCAGCTCTGGGGCCCTCAAATGCGACAGCGAAGACTGCTTCAACGACTCCTACATAGTTATAAGGAAAGGTAGGCTCCTCATGGGCGTCATGGATAAGAACGCTATAGGCGCAGAGCAGCCTAACAATATACCTCACGTGATAGCGTTGGAGCATGGTGAGAATAAGGCTAGGGAACTCTTCGACACGCTTTTCAGAGCTTTCATTAGGGTTCTCGAGGTTAAAGGGTTAACAATAGCGTACAGCGACATAGAAGTGCCTGAGGAGGCCATGGAGGAGATTAACAGGCTGACGGAAGAAGCTAAAAAGGAGGCTGAGGAGTTAATAAGACAGTATAGGGAGGGAGTCCTCGAGCCCATACCCGGGAGGACTGCCGAGGAGAGTTTAGAGCTTAAAATAATAGAGAGACTGCAGAAGCTTAGAACAGATGCTGGGGAAGTGGCGATCAGGTACTTGAAACCTTCCAACGACATTTTCATAATGACGAGGACTGGAGCTAGGGGGAGCGACGTGAACTTAACCCAGATGGCTGCAATGCTGGGCCAGCAGACCATAAGGGGTAGGAGGATAGTGAGGGGGTTCAGGACGAGGCCTCTATCACACTTTAAGCTGGGCGAGTTAAGCCCTGAAGCTAGGGGGTTCATTAGAGGTAACTTTAGAGGAGGACTTAAACCTACAGAGGTGTTCTTCCACGCTATAGCGGGTAGGGAGGGTCTTGTGGACACTGCTGTAAAGACCTCGCAGAGCGGCTACATGCAGCGTAGGCTTATAAACGCTCTCCAAGATCTAGTAGTGTCATATGATGGTACAGTGAGGGACTCTTGGGGTAACATTGTTCAGTTCAAGTACGGCGAGGACGGTGTTGACCCTAAAGCCACATATCACGGTAAACCTGTAGATGTGAAGAGGGTTGTAGAGAAGGTTAGGGGCTCCGGTGGCTAGGGATGGCTGAAGAGTATGAGGAGAAGCTTAAAAAGCTCCTCGCAGAGGCTGAGGGCATACTCCCTAAGAGCCTCTTTGACGAGCTTGTCGAAGAGCTGGGTAAAGCCTCGGACCTAACTCCCAGAGAGAAGTATAGGGTTGTCGAGGAGGTTATTAGAGGCTATATAAACTCTATGGTTCAGCCGGGCGAGCCCGTGGGAACTGTAGCTGCACAGTCCATAGGGGAGCCTGGAACCCAGATGACCCTTAGAACATTCCACTTCGCTGGTTTGATGGAGTTCGACGTGACCCTGGGGCTCCCGAGGCTCATAGAAATAGTTGATGCTAAGAGGGAGCCTTCGACGCCCCTCATGGAGGTTTACCTAGATGAAGCTCACAGGTATGACGAGAAGAAAGCTAAGGAAGTCGCCAGGCGCCTCGAGTATACTACTGTCGAGAAGATCATGTCAAGCCTAGAGTATTCTCTAGGGGATAGAGTGTTTAGACTTAGGCTCGACCCCGACATGCTCGAGGATAAAGCTGTAACCGTTGAGAACGTTATTAGCATTATAGAGGGGAGTGGAATAGGATCCGTTAGCCGGGATCCCGGAGATCCCCTAGTTTTAAACATTGAGGTTAGCGAGAAAATAATCCCTGAAGGGAGCCTCTTCGACTATAAGGTATACAAGGACATAGAGTCTAAAATCAAGAAACTCTACGTTAAAGGAGTCAAGAACATCAATAGGGCTAGCATAAGGATCCTGGAGGAGACCGTTGTTGAGGGTAGGAAAGTTAGAGAATACATGATCGTCACCGAGGGAAGCAATTTAGCTGAAGTGTTGAAAGTCGAGGGGGTAGATAGGACGAGAACCACCACCAACAATATTTTCGAGATAGCCGAAGTCCTGGGGATAGAAGCTGCTAGAACAGCTATAATAGAGGAGATATCTAAAGTCCTCGAAGAGTCGGGCTTAGACGTGGATATAAGGCATAAGATGCTGGTAGCTGACATTATGACGTGGAACGGGGTAGTGAGGCAGATTGGAAGGCTCGGCGTTTCAGGGGAGAAGCCCAGCGTCCTCGCCAGGGCGGCCTTCGAGGTTACAGTTAAACAGTTCTATGAGGCTGCGATCAAGGGCGAGGAGGAAAGCTTAAGAGGAGTGACTGAGGCAATAATAGCTGGCATACCCCCCAAGGTGGGCACGGGGTTAGTTGTGATGACTGTCAGCCCTGCATATAGGAGGGTTGAGGGGTGAACGGGGTGTCTTCGATCCAGTTGTCTATAGAGAGGGAGCTTAAGAACCTGGTTAAAACAGGCAAGTACTATCTGGGTTCTAGGAGGAGTTTAGAGGCTGTGAAGAGGGGTGAAGCAAAACTATTGATAATCGCTGAGAACACGCCCCCGGAAATTAGGGAGAGGGCGTTATACTATGCTAAGCTCTCAAACACTCCAGTCATAGTGTTTAAAGGGTCCACGACAGACTTGGGCCTAGCAGTGGGTAAGCCTTTCACAGTATCCATGATAGCGGTGTTGGATGAAGGCACTGCAAGGCTCCTCGACGTGAGGTCGCTACAGGGATGATGTTATGAGCGAGGATAGGATAACAGTAGAGGAGCTACGTTATATCTCGGTTTTCAACGAGATAACAGGGGCTACAGCCTTCAGGTGCATAGTGGATAACGAGACCGGCAAATACTTGTTTCTAGTAAAGAAGGGGGACCTAGGCAAGGCTATAGGGAAGAATGGGAGAAACATTAAAATACTCGGGGACCTCCTGAAAAAGCCCCTGGAAGTTTTCGAGTACTCAGAGGACATAGCCGGGATGGTTAGAAACCTTCTACCCGGGGTCGGCGTCCTGAGAGTTGACGTTAGTGAGAGGGGAGAGGAGAAGATAGTAGTAGTGAAGGTGAGGGAGGAGGACAAGGGTAAAGCAATAGGAAAAGATGGGAGAAACGTTAAAAGAGCCAGGCTAGTTTTAAACAAGATGTTTGGAGTGACAAAAGTCATAATTAAATAGTAAAGGGTAACCTAAAAATTTAAGGTTTAACAATGAAAACCTAAGCTAAGGGTGTACAAATGCCGGGTAAAAAAGCCCCAGCAGGGCTCTTCGCCGCCAGAGCTCTGAGGAGGAAGAGGCTCAAGTTCAGGTGGAGCCAGAGGGAGTTTAGAGTAAGGATGCTTAAGCTGAAAGAGAAGCATGACCCGCTCGAAGGAGCCCCCATGGCGAGGGGGATAGTTCTCGAGAAAGTTGGCATAGAGTCGAGGCAGCCCAACTCAGCCCTTAGAAAATGTGTCAGAGTCCAGCTTGTTAAAAACAAGAAAGTTGTAACAGCGTTCGTCCCATGGGACGGCGGGATACTCTATATAGATGAGCATGACGAGGTTTTAATTGAGGGGATAGGGGGCCCGAGGGGTAAGGCTCTCGGCGACATACCTGGAGTTAGGTATAAGGTTGTTACAGTTAACGGGGTCTCCCTTAAAGCCCTCTGGGAGGGTAAGAAACAGAAGCCTAGGAGATAATTTTAATCCCTCTCCTCAAACCTCTCCTGCTGGTCTACTAGGCTCTTCTTAACGTAAATGTCTTTCCCCGAGATTAAAGCTAGGTATACCGCGTGGCTCGGTATCATTTTTATGCTCATGTTAACCCCCTCATCCTCAAGGTTCACTGAAGCGGTGTATAAGCCTGTGGAAGCGTCGAGCTCATCTATAGCCACGCTCTTCAAACCCTTTACAAGGGCCTCCTTGAACGTTTCACTATTAAGTATGAAGGTAAAAATGCTCTGCCTCCTCGGTATAGTAGCTGCTTCCGTGTGCACTCTAAGCGCTTCCGCCACGTCTGAGGGTATGTTCACCATGGTGAAAACCCTCCCATCCTCCAGGGCTAGGTTAAGCTCTATTATGTAACCACTTAAACCTGTATACGCGTCTCTCACGAGCCTTTGACTAACAAAGACATCCACCACTTTAAGGAGATCCCCTCTAGTAGACCTGCCCACTTTGGCGCACCATCTCACTCTCTTTTAGAAGATTGAGAACAGGCTTATTATAGCTTACATTTTCCATAGCCCACTATGCTAAGGGAACCTCACAGCAAAGGATTTGATACTAGCAGTGGAAGACTTTTAAACCCTCTAGGGCCTCATAGCGTGTGAGGGGGGCTTTCACGGGGTGGGCTAGGGTTAAGGTTATATTTTTAGAGTCTTCTTTAGAGCTGGTTCCAGGGGCTCTTCAAAGGCATCCCGAGGTTTTAAGGTCGGCCCGTAGGTATGAGATACCTCCTTCTAGAATGATCCTGGATAAGAGCCTGCATTATAAGGCTATGGAGAGCCTGGAAAAGAAGTGGAAGAGGGGTAGGCCGGATATCCTCCATACGAGCCTTCTCGTAATAACAGACACGCCTCTATTCAACCTCGGCCTCCTAGACGTTTACTTCCACATTCTAGACGGTAGAGTTTTCAAAGTGAGTAGTGAAACCAGGCTACCAAGGCATTTAGAGAGGTTTAAAGGGGTCATGGCAAGCCTTCTCAAAAACAACCAGGTCCCCCCAGGCTCTCCCAAGCCCCTAATATATAAGGTTGCCGATAGCCTGTCCGAGCTCCTTTCGAGCGAGGATAGCAAGCTAATCCTACTATGGGAGAAAGGGGAGCCCGCAACTCTAAGTAAAATTGTAAATGAGGCTTTAAAAATCAACGGCTTCATAGGGATAGGGGCGTTCCCCCAGGGGGATTTTGAAGAGGAGACTTTGAAAATAGCGTTCCAGAAATATTCGATAATAGGTGTGGGCCAGCTTAAAGCGTGGGGCGCGGCTGCAAGACTCTTATGCTCTATAGAGGAGGTATTGGGACCCCGGGTTTCCTAGTTGAACCTAGCTAGTTTCGCGGGGGGATAGCTCTCATCTTCTCCAGAGTTCCCTCCTCCTAGCTTCTAGCTGCTCTATAGCTCTCCCTTCGTACTCGGCCGCTGTCTGGAGTTTTATGTTGAGCTCCCTGGCTATCCCCTCGTGATCCCTTATGTGGCTCCTATAGTTCAGGTCTCTGAGGAGGTGGTGGTCTATTATTAATGTTTTCGGCTTAACTTTTCTCATGAAAAACGCTAGACCTCTAAGCCCCATCTCTACGGACTCCACGCTCACTACTTTGCCCGAGAAGTATGTTGGAGGCCCCCCTACTATGGCTATTGACGGTCTTGGGGTCGACCACCCCTCTAATATCGTTAAAGCTTCAGGGTCTGCAGGTCCTTGGACGTCGCTCGTGAATATTAGGGACTCGCCTTCACACTCAACTCTAGCCATTAAAACTTTACCCACTCTAGTCCCCGGCTCCCCATGCCATACTGGCTTTGATAGTTCAACGGTGAGGCCCCCTATTTTGAACACGTTATTGTCCCCTACGAGTACTCTCGCCCTGTCTTTTAAACCGGTCTTTACGAGGAACCTGTAGCTTCTGAACCTTTGACTCGCATTAATGTCCCTCGAGTAATCTTTGACTATGAGGGTCTTGTTATAGTATAGCTCCGGGTCGCCCCTTAAATAATGGTCGTAATGGTAGTGGGTCAAAACTATAACATCGCTTTCCCTTACAATGTCTCTAGCTTTATCAAGAGCTTCATAAAGCCTCCTCCACTCTATCTCGTGGGGCGGGAGCCCATAACGTCTAGGAGCTATGGCGGCCCCCAAGTCCAGCCCAAGCGCTATCCCGCAAGCTTCAACGAAAGTAGCTATACTCCTCACGCCCATACTGTCAGCGGCCACTATTTTAACCTTCAACGTGCACCGCCTTCCCGTTTCCTACCTGACTTCTATTTTAGCTTTTTCAGCTACTTTGAGGAATTCATCGCGGCTCACGTTCAGCCATTTAGAGATCTCATAGTAGGAGTCCCAGGTTACATATTCTCCCCTATGATCTCTCTGGGCCCTCCTAGTAATCTCGAAATACAGCCTGCTGAGGACATCTTTTTTAGTCATACTTGATAATATAGCCTTCTCCACGTTGCCTTCATACGCGTATCTGGCTTTAAGAATCATCTCTATTATCTTGTTAACCCTGTAGGGCACGCCGGCCGTGGAGCCCGCCAGCTCCACCCTCCTAGGGAGACCCCATGGGACTAGGTTGTCCAGGATCTTACCCAGGCCCGGCCTCGGGATCTTCTCCTGGAAACCTATCAGGAAAGCCTCTGAGGTTAGAATATCGTTGGGGGTTAGAGGGTGGGGGGCATCCTGCCTTATTATTATGACTTTATCTGCGTCCGTACTCCACAGAAGCTCGCTGGGCCTGCTTTGCGTTACTATAGCTTTATTCTTGCCGGCGACGTTGTAAAGCCACTCGGCCATAGTTTTGTCCGAGCTTGTAACAGCTAAATGCGGGTCCCAGAGGTATTCCCTGATCTTCTGGAGAGACTCCTCTATTTGAACCCTGAGGGTCACAGAGTCCTCATAGCTCTGAATAGCTGCGATCCCCATGTCTACGACGAATAGGGGGAATGGGGGTGTAGGTAGTAGGTCTGAAACCTCCTTCCAGGAGACTGATACTTTGTAGGGCTGGCTCTTATAGGATATGGAAGCGTCCGCCCTAACGTTACCCTCGGGGGTTAAGAGCCTGAATTTAAACCCTTTATAGGACTCTTCAGCCACGACGTTCCCGGTGAAAGTATAGTCATAGACCATGTTATACTCGTTAACAAGCATCTCAACAGCAACATGCTGGAACTTTGAGGCTGAGGCTTTCTTAACGTCTAGGAATGGCCTATAGCCAACCCTATAAACCCCCTTGTTCGCCAGTATCTCTAGGAGTGCTATCGCCGGCCGCTCTGTGAAGGCTGTCTTCACCCTTCAATACCCTTATCTAAATATTCATCTAAGGTTTTATGCCTTAAACCCCTCCTGCCACGCGTTTTTAAACCAAGCTTTCCCATCGTGGCCCACGTGTATCTTATAATTGGGGGTTTAAGCCCCGCTTTTAGAGCATCCCCAGCCCACTCTATAGTCCTGGGGTCGCTAGGGTAACCACTACCTTTAACCCCGTAGAGTGATCTGAGAACCCTCAACCTCCTATCCCTCAAGTGCTTAGCTATTATGCTGGCCGCTGAAACCTCAACATAGTTAGCGTCAGCCCTCTCCTCCACTATAAGCTCCCCCCTAAACCCGATACCCTTAAGCTTCCGGGGCAACTCTCTAACCTCGCCAAACCTATCTATAACTATCCTAGCATTGCGGAAGCCCTCGCCCAGCCTGCGCGATAGTATCCTTAAAACCTCATAGGCAGCCATCTCTGTGAGCACGTTAATGTTAAACCTATCAATCAAACTCGGGCTCACAGAGTAAACAGCAAACGGCCTAGATTTAAGGATAGCGTAGAGCTCAGCCCTCCTCCTTGGAGTAAGCTTCTTACTATCCCTAACCCCTAAATCCGAGAGGAAACCCCTATCACTCTCCATAAGAGCGAAAGCTGCCACGAAAAGCTCCCCTACAAGGCTACCCCTCCCAGCCTCGTCAACCCCTATCGAAACCTGTTGACCCCCCCGCAAACCCCGCTCTTCCGTAAAGTGCCACCTAAAAGGTTTCCTAGTAGAGGTTAATGCTTAAAAGCTGTTAGACATGCCTCGAGGCTGTAAGAGGGCCTGAACGGTCCTCGTGGTAAGAAACCTTGTTAGCGGGAACTGCTACCCTCTACCAATTTTCTAACCCATTTAATTATTAGGGGCCACGGGGACTCCAGGTTCTCCAGGAGTTTTCCAGTGTCTACTCGGAACTTTTGAGGGTCCCCGGCTATAGATGTTAGTAGTCTCTCTGCCTCATCATAGTTGCCGGCGTAGTATATGGGGAACCCCATCTTTGATAGTATCGTGTCTATTCCAATAACCCTGTCAAACAACGTTATCCCCGGAGCGCCTAGTAGGGCTGCTTCCCTAGCCATAGTTATGCCTCCTGTTACCACTGCTATCGAGTGGTATTCGAGGTCAGGCCCGTAAAAAGGCTTGTCGAGAATGAGGGCGTTCCCGATTTTAGAAGCTTGAGCCGCATGCTCCCTATATCTCGGTATTATAACTGGCGTGTAGCCTAGGTTTGAAGCTTTCTCTGCGAGTTTAAGAACGAGGCTCGACTCTATACTACTATAATAGTGGGCTTTAAACTCTTCAGGCCTGAAAACCATGTAGGTGAAGGGGTTTAAGCCTAGTTTCTCAACGTTAGCCGGGTTAGGCTTATATTCCCTAACCCACAGGACCTCGTCAATCCCCCTGAAGGTCTCCATGACCGTGAAGTCTTTCAACACGAACCTCTCAATCTCGTCAGCTATGAACTCGCTAGCTATAACTACAGAGGCTAGAGGGTAGGACAGCCTGTTCATGGCTATTCCATGGGGGGTGTCGCCTAGAGCTATGTAAGGTATCCCGAGCCCGAAAGCTACGCGGGCAGCTGGAGGTGAAGGGTAGGATATTAAAACTTTCGGGGAAAACTCTTCAACAACAACCTCCAGGTCTACCATCCTACCAATATCAGCTATAAGCTTACCCCTCAAACTACCGCCTCCATGAACCCCCACAGCCACATAAGGCTCCCCAAGATCCTCCAGGACTTTTATGGAGTAGTCGTAGCTCCTAACAGTTATAATAGTCTCGTAACCCTCACTCCTGAGAAGCCTACTCAAAACAGCTGATAAGAGGCTCCTCTTAGGTGTCGAGGCATCAAGCCATACGACATTCGAGCACATAATTCCAGGCCCTCTAACACTTTGCATTGTCTGGAGCCTTTAAACAAAACCCCCTCGATAAAATGGCAGCCTTGATTGGTGGGGAAACCCGAATCCTGTCGGCGTCCTAGAGCTCGCTGCAGGGGTTGTGAGGGCTCCTAGAGGGGGCTTATCGGTATTTTCATGTGGATTTTTACCTTGTAGGGTAGTTTATCAATGTGCTTCCTTAGGAACTCCTCGTCCTCCCTGGGGTTCCTGTATTTATCGTTGAGCATTACCGGTATACTGTTAACTATGGGGTACCATCTCCCGCAGTTGCTGCAGACTAGGACCCCCTCCACTATATCTATGCTAGCACACTTTACACACTCTTCTATGGGGGTTTCGCTGGCTGGCCTCGAGTATAGGCTACACCACTTTCTGCACTTGATCTTCTTAATGTCAACGCTGACTTCCCGCTTCTCCTCCACTATACTGTGGAGTATTAGGTTGGGGTTCTTGCACACGGGGCATGCGAGGAGCTCGTGGAAATAGTATTTCAAGCTACCTTCCCCCCAGGCACTTCTCACTTAAAACTCTCCTTGTAGTGTTCACAATGTTTTCAGCTTTCTCCCTCGAGCTGGCTTCAGCCATTATCCTCAAAACGGGCTCTGTCCCGCTGGGCCTCACGAGTATCCAGAAATCTTCCCCTAGAACTTTCACTCCATCGATGGTTATTATCCTATACCCTGAGAATAGCTCTTTAACAGCTTCGAGAGAGCAGAGGATCTCGCCTCTACTCATAGGTATCTTCGTCTTGACCGGATAGTATTTTGGTAGGGCTGAGATGAGGTCGCTCATTTTAGACTTTAGTGATGCAAGCATGTCTAAAGCTAAGGCTATAGCCATCGCCCCATCCCTCACATACTGGTGTGGCACGTGCATGTAGCCGCCGTTCTCCTCGAACCCTGCTATGGCCCCCCCAGATTTCACCATAGTCCTGGCTATAGTTACGGAGCCTACAGGGGTCCAAACAACTTCTACGCCGTGCTTGCTTAGATACTGCTCGACAGCGATACTGCTCGAGACCCCCGTGAACACTCTCCTAGGCATTTCTCTCCACTTTGTAGAAGCATAGTGGGATAGGAGGGCTCCAGTCCTGTCTCCCCAGTGTATTTCACCCTTATCATCTACTATTATAGCCCTATCAGCGTCCCCATCATGGCCCGCGCCGATGTCTGCGCCACTAGACATTACGAGGCTTGCGGCGATCAAAAGGCTTGAAGGGGTAGGCTCAGGCTCCCTCCCCGGGAAGTACGGGTCTAGGTGGCAGTTTAGGGAGTAAACTTTAACCCCAAGCTTCCTGAGGAGCAGGGGGGTCGCTAGAGCCCCCACGCTATTAGCACAGTCAACTACGACTTTAAACCCCCTCCTAGCTATGGACTCAGAGTCTACCTGGCTTATTATCGCGTTAACATAAGCATCTATAAGCCCCCCCGCAGTCTCGGGAGGCTCTACGAGAGAGCGCCATTCAAGCTTTGAAGAGTGCCCTTTAAAATAAAGCTCCTCTATAGCCTCTTCATCCTCCTTGTCAACCTCCACACCATCAGGAGCTATGACTTTAATCCCATTATACTCTGGAGGGTTGTGGCTAGCTGTAACCATAACACCTCCATCGTAGCCCATACTTTTAACAGAATATTGTAGGGCGGGCGTGGGGATCAAATTAGCATTATAAACCTTAACCCCTTCTGAGAGGAGCCCGGAGACGACGGCTGATAATATAATGTCACCCCCAGCCCTAACATCCCTACCCACAATGATCCTACTACCCGGGCCGAAGAAGCCCCCAATAGCCCTCCCAAACCTCAACGCAAACTCCGGAGTCAACTCTAAACCCGTCAAGCCCCTAACCCCGTCAGTCCCAAACAGCCTCCCCAAAACTCTAGCACCACAATAGTTTCAACTACCAAGAGTAAAAGCGTTTATTCCAACCTAGTGAAACCACAGACTGTCTTCTAGGGTAACCGGGCTTCTTGACATAATAGTGCCCGCGAACTATGAAGACTTAGAGATATTTTAAGGCTCCCCCGCTATACGAGCCCACCCCCATGATTGGCCATCGGAGGAGAGCGCAAGGTGGCCCCGCGGCATCCGCCTATGGAGCCCCCGGTGGGCTGATGGGGAAGCCGGGTCCAAAACCATGGGAAAGAACAAAAATACCCGTGGTATTGAGCCCCGGCGACCGCGGACTCTACTAAAACCCCTTAGAGGATAATAATGTGTTGGGGGCGCGTGGAGATTTCCTAGGTTGAGTGTTTTCCGGGGGCGGAGATTAAGCGGGCTTTGAGTGGTGTAGATCATTCCCCCGGTGTTAACGTGGAATTTAAGGCTATGGCGGGCCATCAGCGAGCCGGGGAAGGGGCTTCTTAAATAGGGGGTTCATGTATGGCGGAAATTTACGCTTGGCGGGGCAGAGTTGAAGTTATAGGTTTCGATTTGCTGCTTAACTCTCCTCGGGGCGTTGTTTTGGGGGATTTCGTTGTTGTTAAAATTAGTGGTAGGCTTTTGAGTCCTCCTAGGTCTGATTATTTCAAGGGTTTGAGAGACTCTATTCTAGAGGCTTCTAAGAGTGTTGGTGTGGCTATTGTCACTGGTGGTGGCCCCCTCGCCAGGTCTTATATTGATGTTCTTAGAGGCTTAGGAGTTTCGGAGGCTTTCCTCGATATTGTCGGGATCAAGGTTTCAAGGTTGAACGCTCTTGCTCTAGCTCTAACTCTGATGCCCCACTCTCACCCTAGGGCTTTTGAGAGTATTGAGGAGGCTGCCGAGGCCGCCTTTAAAGGTCTAATCCCGGTTATGGGCGGCCTGCAGCCCGGGCAGAGTACTAACGCTGTAGCCCTCGCTCTAGCCGAGGCTCTCAGGGCTAAGCTTGTCATCAACATGCTTTCAGGCATAGACGGGGTCTATAAGCCCCCTCCAGGGTTTGAGGGTAGTAGGAGGCTTGACAAGCTCAGCTATACTGACATGGAGGAGCTCCTCAGAGCTTATCCTCAAATAGCAGGCTCCTACGAGCTCCTAGACATGGTGGCTCTCAGGATTGCCGAGAGGAGCGGGATAAAAGTATTCTTTACAAGCGGCGACGACCCCAAAGTTATAGCTAAAATAGTGGGGGGAGAACGCGTAAACGGCACTCTACTATCCTAAAAAGCGGTTTTCTCCACAGAACGTCCTGTTAATCCATACTGTCCTCAGTGGGGGGCGTGTCAGGTTTCACTATTTTAGCTTATGCTCCTATATGTTGGGTGGTATTTCTTAATGTGTTCCTCTTTTATGTTTGTGAGCTCCTCCTCTGGTAGTATTGATAGAATATCCCAGGCTATGTCTAGAGTCTCCTCTATGCTCCTGTTCTCCCTCTCACCCTGGCTTAGGAATTTTTTCTCGAAGGCGTCGGCGAATTTCAGGTATTTCCTTTCTACTTCGCTGAGGCTCTCCTCCCCGACTATGGTGGCTAGGCTTCTGACCTCGACGCCCCTACTGTATGCTGCGTAGAGCTGGTTGCTCACGTCCCCGTGGTCTTCTCTCGTTTTACCCTTTCCAATACCTTCTTTCATGAGCCTCGAGAGGCTCATGAGGACGTTTATCGGCGGGTATATGCCCCTGTTGTGGAGCTCTCTGCCGAGGACTATTTGACCCTCAGTAATGTAGCCTGTGAGGTCCGGCACCGGGTGTGTAATATCGTCGTTGGGCATTGTGAGTATGGGCATTTGCGTTATGCTACCCTTCTTCCCGTGGACCCTCCCAGCCCTCTCATATATGCTTGCTAGGTCGCTGTACATGTATCCAGGGTATCCCTGCCTCCCGGGAACTTCTTCCCTCGCGCTGCTTATCTCGCGTAGGGCTTCAGCATAGTTGAGCATGTCGGTTAATATGACTAATATGTGCATGTCCCTTTCGAAAGCCAGATACTCAGCTAGCGTTAAGGCTGCCCTCGGAGTTAGGAGCCTCATCATTGCAGGCTCGTCGGCCAAGTTAACAAACATGGCAACCCTACTCAAAGCCCCAGTCTCCTCGAAGAACTTCCTGAAAAACAGGAAGTCATCATATTTAACCCCTATAGCTGCGAATATGACGGCAAACTCTTCCTCCTCGCCCCTCACAGTAGCTTGTCTCGCTATCTGCGCCGCCAGCTTGTTATGTGGGAGCCCTGAGCCGCTAAATATTGGGAGCTTCTGGCCCCTCACAAGAGTATTCATGCCATCTATAGCGCTCACTCCAGTCTGTATAAACTCCGAGGGATAAGCCCTAACAGCAGGGTTCAAGGGAGCGCCATTTATATCCCTCATATCATCAGGAACAATAGGTGGCCCCCCATCAACAGGCTCCCCCAGGGAATTGAATATACGACCTAACATATCGTCGCTCACGGGCATCTCCAAGGTTTTCCCTAAAAACCTTACAGTGGTCCCCGTCAACGTTATACCAGCAGTCCCCTCTAAAACCTGGACTACAGCAGTATTATACGCCACCTCTAAAACCTTACCCCTCCTCTTCTCACCATTAGACAGCTCAATCTCAACGATCTCGTCATAAGCTACCCTCGAAACCCCCTCAACAACTAGCAGGGGCCCCTTAACCTCAGATATCCTAGCGTACTCTCTAACCCCTATAACAGCCAATAGGTAGGCACCTGCAATATAGTGGTCTTTATCAACCTTAAATAGCTTAAGCCCTAAACTGAAAGCCGTCCAAGCCCCAATACCCTTAGCTGGTTTTGCCATCGCAGAGGGCGGGCCTGAGGGGCTTAGGCTTGACCGTCTCCGCATAGTTTAGGGTTACTTACTGTCTCAATATAGGCTCTTTTAACCCTCTCTATGAAGCCTTTGGCCCTCGGGTGAACTATATAGTCTACGGTGGTTCCACACGCATCCTTAATACCCATGTGATCCACCAGCTTCCCGAAACGCGTCCCTACAATGCCTTCCCCTATCGCGGCATACCCTTGGGCGGCCTCCTTGGACTTTGAAGCCCCCTTTAAGCCTTCTAGGTTTCTAACGTCTAGTTCTGGTAGGAGCTCTTTCAGCCTCTTGACTATGGTCTCGTTCTTCCCGTGTCTCCCCGTTACTATTAATATTCCCGCTTTAGGGGTTGATGTTAAGGCTCTCCTAACGTCCTTAGCTATCCCCTCAATATAAGCTTCTAGGTAGGATTTGTAGGGCTCCTCCCCCCTTTCATAGCCTTTAACTATACTCCCCATGTCTACGGCTCCTAGAGCTTCCAGTAGCCCTCCGTGGAATATGTCCCAGCGTTTCCAGCTTCCAGCCCCCGCTACGAGCTCCGCATCCAGAGCTCCACTAGTGAGTGTTCCTGTTGACGCGTATGTGCCCCCGACACCGTCCACGATCTTGCCCTGTTTAACAGCTATCGACGCGACGTAGCCGTAGCCTAATTCTGCAACTATAACGTCGACTTTCTCATAGTCTACATTCTCCTTCTCGCTAGTCTCGTGTACTGCGAGGAATGTTGAGGCTAGCTTATCCACTGTACCCATATCGACCTTGTTAATCTTCCTGTGCCGGGGCACGCTTCTCAAGTTCACCACTGCCGGGAGGAAGAGCACTCTCCCCCCATAGTTTTTAACGAGATGCTCTACAATATCTGCCAGGGCGCTGTAAACCCACACGCCAACCTCCCCCATCTTAACTCCTTCCGCTATAATCTCTTCACTGCTGAGGAGGAGGACTTCAACTGCAAACCTCCTAGCGTCTCTAATTTCAGACCCGAAAGTGACTGGGACACCGTAGCCTGAGGGGGCCACTATATAGTCTGCACTCATACCGTCCAAGACCTCTATAAGCCTCTGGGGCTCTCTAGCTACAAGTTTCGTGTCAAGGCTAGCCTCCCTCCTCACGATATCACCCTCTAAAAGTGTAATGTCGAAACTCTTAGTCCCGGGGTCTATGCCTGCTACGCTCATCTCCAAGCCCTCTAAATAAAAGAGAATGAATCCCCTTAAAGTTTTAAAAGCGACTCTCCCATGCGATTTCATCGTGTAAGATTTATAATTTCTCTTGTTCGAGCATATTGAAGGTGTAAGGCTTTGAAGCCTAGGCTTTTCATGACCAGGGAGGTTTTCAGGGATGTCATTGATAGGCTTTCAGAGCATTTTGATGTCGAGGTTTGGGATAGGCTTAAGGAGCCCCCCTACACTATTCTCTTGGAGAAGGCTCGAGAGGCCGACGCTCTTTTCACGCTCTTGACAGACAAGGTCGACTGCAACCTTTTGTCCAGCTCTCCTAGGCTTAGGATAGTGGCTCAGATGGCTGTGGGCTTCGACAATATAGATGTTAAATGCGCCTCAGAGCTCGGCGTTTACGTGACTAATACTCCAGGAGTCCTCACAGAAGCTACTGCTGAGCACACTTGGGCCCTAATACTATCTCTCGCTAGGAGGATTGTTGAGGCGGACACTTACGTTAGGTGGGGCGAGTGGTGGAGGGGGGGCACTGCATGGCACCCTCTCATGCTTCTAGGAGTAGAGCTCCAGGGTAAAACTCTGGGGATTGTGGGCTTAGGCAGGATAGGGGGTAGGGTGGCTGAAATAGCTGGGGCCTTCAACATGAGAGTCATATACTATGATGTGGTTAGGAGGGGGGATCTCGAGGAGAAACTAGGCATAGAATACGTTGACCTGGAAAAGCTGCTTGAAGAATCGGACATAATAACACTACACACCCCCCTAACCCCTGAGACTAGACATTTAATCAACGAGGAGAAGCTAAGAAAAATGAAGAAAACAGCCCTACTAATAAACACGGCGAGAGGCGTAGTAGTAGACACAGAAGCCCTGATCAAGGCTTTAAGGGAAGGGTGGATAGCGGGCGCGGCGCTAGACGTGTTCGAAGGAGAACCCTTAAACCCAAACCATCCCCTAACATCGTTTAAAAACGTGATACTAACACCTCACATAGCGAGCGCAACGCTAGAAGCTAGAAGGAAAATGGCTGAGCTAGCGGCAGAAAACTTGATAGCCTTCAGTCAAGGTAAGGTACCTCCAACACTAGTGAACCCTGAGGTTTTACAGAAGAGGAAGCCGGGCTTCACCTGAGAATAGGAGCGCGGTGAACCAGGTTTAAACATGTTTTAAAGATTTCTCCATACAGTATGCACCCGTTAGCTCGACCTTAGCACGGATTTTCTAGAGTTCCTCAGGTATATGAGCGTGTACGCTATGATCGTCAGGGTTGCTATTGTGGCTGAGAGATCTAGGGGGTTCTGGACTATGTTGAGGAGCGCTAACATTACTAGTAGTACCCTCTCACCCGGCCCTAGGTTCCCGCCGAGCCACCCTTCAATGCCCGAGCTTAGGCCTATTATTGTTAGCGCGGCCCCCGCGAATCCAAGGGCGAACAGGGCTAGAGTCTCTAAATGCCATTCTACTGTCAGTATTAATAGTGTGGGGTTCAACAAGAATATATATGGCACGAGGTAGCCGGCTAGGGAGAGTTTAGAGGCTGTCAGGGCCGTCCTCCAGAAATCAGCCTTGGCCAGCCCTGAAGCGGCATAGGATGCTAGGGCTACTGGGGGCGTCACGTCAGCCAGTATTCCGAAGTAGAAGACGAAGAAGTGTGCCACCAGCCTCGAGGACCCCATGGGGAGCCCTGTCCAGTCGTGCACTGCTATTGCTAGGGCCGCTCCCCCAATAGTTGCGGTTATCACGTAGTTTGCTGTCGTCGGAACTCCCATGCCTAATATCAGACTTATGATCATAACTAGGAACGCTACAAGGAATATGTTACCGCCTGCTATGTCCAGTATTCTAAACCCTATAGTTGCCGCTAACCCCGTTAATGTCAAGCTCCCCTGCACTATGCCGGCTAGCGCTGCAGCCAGGAAAACTGTAGAAACACCATCAAGAGTGCCACTAAAGGTGTTTATTAAACTCTGGAATATACCTGAGACTCCGCGAGCCACAAACGCTATAGCTAGAGCTAGCATTATAGATGAAACGCCTAAGAAGAACAGAGCAGCCCCCAGCGGGAACCCGGCCAAAAACCCTATAATTAAGACTAGAGCCATCGCAGCCCCCATTAAAACCTTGAATAATAGGGGTATCGTATTGTCGCCAAGCCACGTTAGCAAAATCACTGCTCCAAGGGATCCTATAGCAGCATATTGAGGCTCTAAACCCCATAGTAGGAGTACAGCTATTAACGGTATAGGGGTCAATAGGTAAACTCTCTTAAGTGCGGGAGCTAGAGGAGGTAGGTCTTCGCGTCTGACAGTTGTGAGGCCATATCTCTTACTTATCCTATCGAGGAACATGTATACTGAGAAGAAGTATAAGATCGCCGGTATCGTCGCAGCTATCATTATGTCCCTATAAGGTCTCCCAAGGAACTCCGCCATGATGAAAGCTGCAGCTCCAAGTATAGGTGGCATTATCTGGCCGCCCGTGGAAGCTGAGGCTTCAGCAGCTCCAGCTATGTGGGCTGGATAGCCTGCTCTCTTAGATAAGGGTATGGTGTATGTTCCGGTGACCATTACGTTAGCTACGCTACTACCGGAAATAGTTCCCATAAGCATACTACTCGCTACCGCCAGTTTAGCTACACCTTTAACGCGGGGGCCCAGCAACGCTAACAGGAACTCTGTTATGTACCCGCCGACGCCTAGTGATTTTAGGAGGGAGCCGAAGAATATGAAGGCGAAAACGTATGACACCATTACGAATAAAGGTATACTGAAAATGCCCTCCTTAGCGTAGTAGAAGTGGTTCACTATCATCCTCACATTGAAACCTTCAAGGTAGAAAGCTAGTAGGATAGCGCCTAGAGCTATTACTGGGAGGGAGAACCCTAAAACCCTCCTAGCAGCGTCTAGTAAGGCGAAGAGAGCGAGGAGGGGCATTATGAGCCTCTCGGGGGTAGGGATCAGATAGCCGTATTTGATCACATCCTCGTAAACGTAGAAGAGGAAAAGAAACCCCACAACGCCCGAAATACACACTGTAACATCGTATAAGATTGAGAGTTTTCCGAGAAATCGGGAAGGTTTAGAGACTATCGTAACAATAATTATTATTGAAAGGAGGAGGGCCATGGAAAGCTGAATATCGGGGATGTTAAGTAGAAAACGCACGTCAAAACCAACCCTACTAAGAATACTGTAGAGGAAAAAGTTGAATTTCATAATATAAAATAGTTCGTAGAAAGCGAATATAAACCCTAGGAATATTAGTAAAAGGCTCTTAAGCCTCCCCCTCAAATACATATCTTCAAACACCTAGCTTATAACTAGGTCAGCCGGTCGAATATATAGCTTACTAGCGGGACTCTAACTATGCGAATTTCCACCCTACCACTAAAAACGTTGTCTCCAACCCTAACAGATCCATTAGCCATGTATTCAACATTAATCATAAGCTTTGAGCCTAAACATTTTTCTAAAGCCGCAGAGTAGAGAGATCCCTCATCTTCAACCTCAACTCTCCCTATGTCATCTAAAGTTGAAGGCATCCCGGCACCGTGTCCAGGCCAGAGTATTCTGGATAGTTTAATACATGAGCTCTCAACAGTAAAAATCTCAATAACAGGTAAACCTTCAACGCTGTGAATATAGCTGACTTCAACTTTTAAAGGCATATTATGAAACCTGTAAAGCTCCCCTCCAACTTCAACTTCCACTACGGGAATGATGGGGGCTAGTAGGATAACTATGAATATGAGAGAGAAAAATATGGGAATTAATGTTTTAAAACGAGGCTTTATCATGGTAGGAGCTCGGGCGGGACTGCTATCCCTTTATCTTTATAATATTTAACTGCACCAGGATGTAATGGGATCGGCATCCCGTTCAAGGCCTTCTCCAGGGATATCTCTTCAGCTCTCGCATGAGCTTCTCTCCACTCTTTGAGATATTTGAACATTATGTCTAGGATCATATATACAACATCTTCTGGAACGTCGGCTCTCACAGCTAGCATAGCCATCACAGCTAGGGTTTGAACGTCTTCAGTCATCCCGGTATAAGTGTCTTTAGGTACTACGGCTGGGACGAAGAACAGGTAGCCTAGTTTTTTAAGCTCTTCTAAGAGCCCCTGAGGTATGGAGACTAGGTTTACTGGGGTTGTCGCAGCTAATTCCCTTACCGCAGCTGTGGGTATACCTGCTACTATGACCGCCGCATGAACTTGACCCAGTTTCAGGGCTTCAGCAGCTTGTTTAAAATCTAGGTATTGTGGCGTTATCTTATCCCATAACCCTGCAGCTCTCAATATTATCTCCGCCTCTACAGCCGTGCCACTACCTGGAGCCCCTACAGCTACGATCTTACCCTCAAGGTCTTTCAGAGTCTTAATGCCGCTGTCAGCTCTAACAACTATCTGTATTATCTCCGGGTAGAGAACAGCCACCCCCCTTATAACTTCTACTTTCGAGCCTTCAAACATGTATATGCCCTTGTAAGCGTAATAAGCTATATCATTCTGTATGAACACAAGGTTGGCGTCGCCAACAGCCAAAGCCTTAGCATTAGCAACACTAGCCCCGCTCGTAGCAGCGCTAGCCGCAATCCTGCCACCCGAATACTTATTCAACATATCGGCAAGCTTAACGCCCAGAGGATAGTATACGCCGCCAGTGCCTCCAGTGAAAATCTTAATGGAATACGGTGGAACCGGTGTTGGTGTAGGAGTTGGTGTAACGGGAGTCGGTGTTGGTGTAGGAGTAACGGGGGCCGGGGTCGGCCTAAACAACAGGAACGCGGCAACCACTATCAAAGCTATAACGATTATTGCGGCAGCCAAATACCTGGTTGAAACAGCCAACCTCATCCCCTCCCTTCTAACTTCATTCTAAAGTATGTACGAGGAATTTATAAATCTTAGCGTCTTATACTTTATTTATAATTCTATTCAATGGTTTATCTTGTAAACTTCCACAGCTTCAATAAAAGGAGGAACAGCTTACTAAGGTTATTAAGTTAACAACAGGGAAGCGCGTTAACAACGATACAAGCGCCCCCCTTCAACTATCCACAGCTTTCAGCCTTAATGCTTCGGCAGCTTCGAAGGATGTGGTCGCCGGAACACAATACCATGGTATTAGCCCCGGCTTCCCCCTCCAGCCTGTTGGGGGCTCCACTAGCTGGCATTACTGGGGCCTCCCCGCGCCCGCCTCCGATAACCAGTCATAGGGGCGGGCTCACCTAGAATAGCGGGGATCCTTAAAATTATACTCTAAGTCTTCATAGTTCACGTTATTATGTCCTTAAATACTCCTAAGTAGCCATGTTAACTAAAACATCCCAGAGATTTTACTCTAGAAGACAGTCTAGTTTTTAGTGGGCCCGCGGGGATTTGAACCCCGGACCTCCGCCGTGTGAGGGCGGCGTCCTAGCCGCTAGACTACGGGCCCTCCTATCTTAAGTTTACATAGCTTGGGGTTTAAAGTGTTTTCTCGTCTTAGCTATGTATTCTAGGGCTTCCTCTTCCGTCACATCGTGCCATTCTATGTATGCTTCTGCTACCGCGTAGAACGGGCCTGTCCTCATGTTGAGTACTAGGAGTCTCTCCGCCTCTCTGGCTGCTGTTAGGGCTCCATCTATGCTTGATGTTGGGGTTGCTATTGTCACGCTTGCTGCTCCAATGTTTCTTAGGAATGTTGAGGCTGCTATTATGGTGTAGCCTGTCGCTATACCGTCATCTACGAGTATGACTTTCTCCCCTCTAATGTTTTCGTAGTTCGTGCTACCCCTCAATTTAATAGTCCTGTTTACCACGTATTCCCTTACTTGCCGAGCTCTCTCCTCGACATCCCCCGCAGTATATCCTATGCTTCTGGCGGCTTCAACATCATATTTCAAGGTACCATCTAAAGCTACAGCCCCGAAGCCGGCCTCGCTAGTCCACGGGTAGGTTATCTTCTTCACAACTATAACATCCAGAGGGAGCTTTAGAGCCTCTGAAACAGCATACGCCACCGGGACGCCCCCGGCAGCGAGGCCTATAATGTAGCCTTCAAAATCCCCAATAACCTGTTTTATGAATGAAGCCAGGAGCAGCCCAGCTTCAAGCCTATCCTTGAAAACGTAATACTTCCAACTATAATCTTCGCAATAGTATATGTTGCCGGCTGCAACCCCCACATCAGAGCAGACTGTCAACTGGAAGCCGCCCCTCCAGGTTTGTAAGTGTTTTCATAAAGTTTTTCTCCTACCCAAAACTATTATATAGTCGTGCTAGCCTTTCAAAGTTATTGAAGCTTCCCAGGGTTTAGGGTTATGGGGTTAGTTGCCTGATAGCAGCCTACAAAGCGTGTTTATATTTTTACACTGACTAATTAATATTCAAGCGTTTAAGGGCTATGTTCATTTATTAATTTTATGGGTGCACTTTCAGGTGGGTTTAGGTTACGACCTGCTTTTCAGGGAGTTTGCTGAGAGGGTAGAGTATTATAGGAGTTTGGGTGTTAATCCTTTCTCTTTAGCTACCGGTTGTGCGGTCAAAGTTGACCTTGTAGATGTCCTCTACCCTGCCCTTAAGTCTATCAGGTCTGAGCTTGAGGTTTTAGGCTTAACTATAGCTCCTAGGAGGGACGCCGACGTTTTCTCAGCGGATCCCGGGAGTCTGAGGGTTTTGAGGGAGGTTTATGATGCTGAAGACCCTCTTGTTGATGCTGAGAGGCTTAGGGCTTTCAGCCCTTTGAGGGCTATAGTGCTTGCCCAGGTTCATCAGAGTCTGGCCTCAGGCCCCGAACCTTTCAGGGAGGTTGTGAGGAGGTTTTACTCTAGGATCGCGGAAGCCGTGGAGGGGAGGATTATTGTGGGTAAGGGCCACTCTATAGTCTCGGCGCACTCTAAGAGCCAGTTCTTCCTCGTAGATTATGTAAGCTATGAGAGGGGGGAGGCTCTCGCGGCTGCTAACAATGATACAATACAAATAATAGACCCGGCTGAGGACCCCGGGAGCCCTAGGCAGGCTGCTGTCGCGGTAGCCAACTCTCTCAACGACCTTTTCACTGTCGGAGCTTGGAGGAATATTAGAGTCTACCCTGTCTACGACGCTCCCAGCGTGGGGCTTAAGAGTAGGATCAGGGCTAACATGGAGTCTTATGTTGAGAAGCTTGGGGGATCCTTCGTGGATACAGTCCAGCCTGGTAGGGGGTCTCTCTTAATGGGGGCTTCTGTTTTCGCAGAGCTTCGGGGGAAGCCTCCATTTTTCTATGATAGGGTTGAGCCTGGCATGGAGCTTCTAGCTACTAGGCCCTTCGGGGAGCTCGCTATAATAAATGTTTACATGCTAGCTATGCTTGATAGGGAGATAGCTGGGGAGCTTGAGGCCCAGACTGGGGTAAGTGTCGGGGAGCTCCTAGAACTGAAGAACTCAGTAGTAGACCTCATGGCTAAGCCTAACGTTGAAGTTGCTAGGGTAATAGAGGGGAGGCTCCCCGGGGTTGGCGAAGATTTCAACCCGAAAGAGCACATAGCAGTAACCACGGACGTTACAGGCCCGGGGATATATGTTATCAAGGAGATAGCCGAGCTTTCAAACGTGTCGATTAGAGTTGACGAGATACCTCTAATATCCCCGGTTTTAAGCGAGTTTGCAACGAGAAACTTCATAATACCCAACGCTACAGCAGGCACAAACGGGGCTATAGTTATCCTAGCGTCGAAACAGGTGATTGAGGGGGTTGAAGAAGAACTCAGGAAAGCGGGCGAGAGCCCGGTTAGGGTTGGACTGGTAGTATCAAGGGGGGAGGCTAGGGTTAAAGCCCCTCAAAAACTTAGAAAATACATTGCAGCTAAATCCTATCTCAAGGAGTTCGAGCTATCATGAACTCAGCAGCCAAAATAAAGGTATACGGGGAAGTGCAGGGGGTAGGCTTCAGAGCGTGGGCGGCGAGGAGGGCTCTAAAACTAAACCTCAAAGGCTACGTGGCCAACGAGCCCGACGGCACCGTCACTATAGTGGCTGAGGGCCCTAGAGAGGCTATAGAGAAGCTCCTAGAAGAGTGTAAGAGGGGGCCGCCGCTAGCTGTGGTCGA
>JARJMZ020000024.1 GCA_029335875.2 Thermoprotei archaeon
GATGACAGCGGTCCAGACCTGGGCGTGGCGTGTCGATTCTATGAGAGTGTCTCCCTTCGATGTGAGCGCACCCGACTTCACCCTCGCCTGGTCCCTCTCCACTGACTCAGACAACCTACACAAACCTTTCTCCACCGAGCCTCTAACCCTTAGAGGCCCCTTCGGGGGCCCTGAAGTGCACCTGGTAGTCGATGATGGTAGCCCGGGCCACTGGCTCATGTCCTTGGCCGACTCCGGCCTCTCATACCTGGGGGGGAAAGCTAGTGGCGAGACTGAGACCCCGTTGAGGGCTTCAGCTCTAGAGGCTGCAGTGTTATTAAGGCTTGAGAGCCCGGGGAACACGAGCTTACTAAATTATATGGCCGGCTTCAAGCCCCTAGAGCCCCTAAGTTACACTCTGGTATTCTATAGGGGGTTCGAGGTAGGCAATACTACTGTTGAGACCCCTGTAGTCTTGAGGGCCATAGCGGACCCGGCGGTGTTAGGGGGAGGTGATAGTAGAATCCTGAGGTTTGCAATATCCTACTTGCCGGGCAACGCTCGCATAGCCGCGTTAGCAGGCTTAGAGCCGGCCCTTATAGTAGCTAACCCCGGCCTCCTACTAGACATACTCGGACTCCTAGACTTGGAAGGTAAGATTAGAAGTCTCGAGGACGTGATAAAGAACTTAACCACCACAATCAACAACCTCAATAGCAAGATTAGAGAGCTTGAAGGTAGAGACGCCTACTGGCAAAACGAGCTCTCGATTAGAGACTCTCAGATAAAGAGGCTCGATTCCGCGCTTAAAAGACAGTCCCTCATTTCAATAGGACTCCTAGCCCTAGGGGTAATCCTAGGAGCTGCAGGCGGGTTCATAGCCTCGAAGCTGAGGATGGAGGCTGCGGTTGCTAGGAAAGAGAGGCCTGTAAGGAAAAAACGTTAAACACTTTTAACCCTTATCCTCCTAACGAGCCTCCCAACATCGCCCACGTTCTCGAGAGCCCACGAGCCCGCCAGGAACCCCTTAGCCCCCTCCTCTTCTACGAGCCCCCTGGTTAGCGCCCAGAATTTATCCTCAACTTTCTCGACTGTTAGCGGGTTCATGAAATGCCCTGGGGGGTATGTGACTTCCTCCTCGTATACTCTCCCATCTTTCAGTTTAACTTTAACCTTGTTCGGTATCCCTTTCGGGTAGACCTTGTCATACTCCGGGTCTACATCTATCCTAGTCCTCTTCATGACTACTCTAACGTCTTGGGCTAGGACTCTCTCTGGGTTGAAGGTTTCAAGCCACACTTTCCCATCTAATAGTGTTGCCGCCACTATGTATGGTAGGCTGTGGTCCGCTGTCTCCCTAGTTTTCGGGTCCCACTTCTCGGGGTCCTCTACTATTATCTTATAGCTTACCGTGAACGTTTTAATCTCAACGCTCTCCACATCCTCAGGCTTTAATGGCCCAGCCTTCTCCCTAACTTTGAGGGCGGCATCCACGGCGCTCATAGAGTGGTACTCTACAGGCCAATATTTTATGCTGGTCTCCATAACCTTAAGCCTCCCCCCAAGCTCTTCAATGTTGAAAGTCTCGCCCCCAAGGGCTACCTTAAAGAACCCGAACTTACCCTCGAATACTGGTGAAGGGCCCGTCATACCCTTAGACGCTAGGACTGCCGCGAGGAGCCCGTCTCTAGCAGCGTTCGAGGCGGCGCAAGCTTTCCACATGCTCATCTCTCCAGCCCTAGTCTGCCTAAGGACGGGCGCTATTGTAGTGGCTATGTTTATAGCCTGCTCTATCCTCTCCGCCCTCAAACCTAAGACTTTAGACGCTCCCGCAGCCGCCGCTATAGCTATGTAGGTAACGTGATCCCACCCCCTCCCCCTAACACTGTAGGCGTCGGCTAGCCTGGCAGCTATCTCGTAAGCTACAGCTATTCCCTCAACGAGGCTCCTACCGTCTGCGTCCGAGATCTCTGAGGCGGCTACTAAAGCTGGTATAATGTCGCTCGGGTGTAGTGCCTCCTTAGACAGGTATGTGTCGTTGAAATCCAAGTATCTCACTGCGCACCCGTTGGCGAAGGCAGCGTGGTCGAAAGCCGCCCTCACACAGGAGCCCCATACTGTAGCCGGGAGCCTGGACCCCCCAGTAGACTCCGCCAGCCACCTAGCTATCCTTACAGGCTCCTCGTTGAAAGCCCCAACGGCTACAGCCATAGTATCAACGAACCTCTTCTTAATCTCCAGGAGCTCGTCACCTTTAATGTCTTTGAAAGTGAACCCCTCAACCCATTCCGCCAGCCTCCTAGCTAGGGTAGCCATAGGGTTCACCATGTTAAATAGGGCCTGGAGACTTTATAAAATGGGGGGAGACTTGGACCTTAGGAAATACCCCTTTCATAGCTAACCCTGTAGAGTACGCTGAGAGGCTCCTAGGGAAGGCGGGGGCCCTAGGCGACCTAGCGGAAGATGAGGGCCTCTGCAGCCTAGCCTATGAGAGGGTTGCGGCAGCCCTTAAGCCCGGGGAGGCTCCAGAACGCTCCAGGGCTACTACTGAGGAGTCTGTCGTCTCCTTCTGGCTCGTCCTCCTAGCCCTCAAATCGTATAACAGCGTCTACCTTTACGAGAGATTCCTCAAGGCGGAACTCTCCAGGGTGGCGGAGGCTTTGAGGGAGGAGAGCGATGATAGTTTAAGGAGGCTCGCTAAAACCCTAGGCTTAAAGGTCGGCGGGGAGAGCCTCAGGTTCCCCTGGGTTTTAAAGGGTGACAAGGTTATCTATAGGGAGCTCAGGTTCTCTGTGCCCGTCAGCGACTTTCTAAAGTTCGCTTCAAACTCCAGGGATGAAGCTCTGAGGCTCGCCAACAACTTCGTCCTTAAAGGCCTCGTATACCTGGACAGGGCTAGGCTGGAGAAGCTTGTTGTAGAAGCCTCGCGTAAAACTATAGAGGAAAAGCTTAAAGACACCCCAATACCGGAGGCTGCGGCTTTCAGGAGGCTCTCCAAGGCTTTAAGGGAGCTCGAGGAGCGCGCCGCCTCCGGGTTCAACGAGGAGTTTTTCCCGGAATGCGTTAAGAGCATAATAGCCGCCGGCAGGGTTAGGAGGCTGAGCGAAGAGGAGGCTTACGTGCTACTATCATTCCTCAAAGCCATAGGGGCCCCGAGGAGCTACCTGGAGGAGCTCTTGGGAAGCATTGGAGTTGAAGAGGCTGGGGTCTTAGCGGAGGCTCTAGGTAAGGTGGGGGACTATACTCCCTTCAAGTGCGAGGCCCTCAAAGCTAAGGGTATATGCGATTGCGATATGGATCTTGTGGAGGAGTATGAGCTTAAAAGCCGCAGGGCCCGGGCTCCGAGGAGACTTTAGATGCGAGTGTTTCAAGCCTCCCCCTACCCTCCTTTAGGGCTTCGTTAGCCATTGATACTATATTCTCTAGGGGCTCAACGTTTAACAAGAGCCTCCCGCCCCTCTTGAGGGGCACCATTAGCTGTACCCCGCTCATAACCTCTACAACATGGCCTCTGACGTTGTCGAGGGATATTATGCCGCTGTGTTTGAAGCCTGAAACTCTAGCGTGTTTTATTATGTGGTGGGCGCATAGGAGCCTGGGGGTTCTTAGATGTATTATGGGCCCAGTCACTTTAAGCCACAAGTCTCCATAGTAGCTTTTGGCCAGGTGGCTTTCTAGAACCCTCCTCTCAAGGCTCTCATGCGTCTTATAAACTACTCTAGCCCCACCCCTCTCCCAATGCCACCTACCCTCAACTATCGTTATTCTCCCAGTGCAACTACTAGTGGTAGCTATTAGGGCTGGCTTGTTCAAGAAGTAGAGGAACTTCTCAGCCCCGGGGTCTAAGTATCCTATAACCCTATCCTCCCATATGGCTTTCAAAGCCTCCCCCTTAACCTTAAGCCATTCAACCGTTTTCCTCGACTCCCGCATCTACAACCACCTGGGCTAAGCCTGGGCCCACCTTCCTGACGACCCTGGAGTCTGCTTTGAAAAGGCGCCACCCTAAACTCTCAACCCTCGACCCTACAATTTCTATAGCCCTCCCAAGGAACCCCCTCCCCTTATCCATGTCCATGTGGATGTAGAAGTGTATGAAGCCTCTAGGCCCTTTCAACGCTTTGAGGGCGTGGGGGGCATAGTCTAAGGCTAGGTCTGGGAGGGGCATTAGAACCCTATCTGCAACCCCCACCAGCCTCTCCTCCACGACTTTAGCGGCATCCCCGAGATGGGGGATCACAATGTCCTCCACATTATTGAGCTTAATGTTCTCAACCATTAAATTGTAAGCGTCAACATTAATATCTATACTGTGCACAGCCCGGGGCTTAGAGACTCTAGCTATAACTATAGAGAAAACGCCGACGCCGGCGAACATGTTAACAACAACCTCCCCATAGCCCACAAGGTTCGCCACCCTCAAATGCTCATAGCCGAGCCTCGGAGTTACGAATACCCTCGTTATGTCTACTTTGAAAGAACACCCGTGCTCCCTATATATCGTCCACGTCCTCTCCTCCCCAGCTAGGTGCGTGTAGCTCCTAGTCTTATAGGGGCCCGTCACAGGGCTTACCGCCAGCCACACCGACTTAACCCCGGGGATCCTCCTGATTAAAGCCTCACCCAAGACTCTGAAATCTTCCAGAGTGAGGGAAGTCTTTATAGGCTTCTTTATAACAGCTATATCCCCTATAAGCTCTAGGCGGGACCACACTTCCGCCCCTTTATCCCCTAAAACCTCCCTCGCTATGCTCTTGACTATCATCCCCCTGGTCATAACCTTAATAACCACCTTAAACTAAGCTAATACCCCGGGGTGCTATCTCCAGTTTGGAGGAGTATCTAGCTGAAGCCTCTAAAATTTTAGATAGAGCTAGGAGCTTGGAGCCTGAGGAGAGGCTGGCTTTAAACTATTTCATTGAAAACATTTCAGTAGGAGACTTGAGGGCTGTCAAAGACTTGAAGGCCCTTGGAGTAAACGCCCCGGAAGCTGTGGTCCGGAAGCTCGTTTCCATGGGGTTTATAGAGAGGGGTGAGGGGTGCTATAACCTCGCTAAGCCCCTAAGAAACTATGTTATGAGGAGGGGTAAAATAAGGGTTTAGAGGTACTCCCAGATTCCTTTACCCCTGTAATTGTATATTATGGACTTTGTGGCTGTCACGTACTCAGTACTGTAGCCTATACCCTCCCTCCCTATACCTGAATCTTTCCTGCCCCCGAATGGGTAGTAGCCTATTCCATGCCTGGGGTACTCGTTAATATATACCGCCCCGACTTCCAGGAACCTTATGAGCTTCCTTATCTTGTCAATGTCTCTCCCGAATATAGCGGCGTCCAGCCCGTACCTCCTATTGTTAGCTATCTCTATGGCCTCATCTATGTCCCTGAACTTAGTTATTACAGCTATAGGCGCGAACACCTCGTCCCTATATAGTTTAAGTAGTTTCAGGGTGCCCTTGTCCGCGACCTCTACGAGCGTGGGCTCCACATAGTTTCCGTTAAGCCTCCTCCCCCCATAGAGTATTCTGCAACCGTAGGCTTCAGCTTCTCTAATAGCATCCATCATGTCGTTCACCGAAGACTCGTCTATTAGAGGCCCCACATCCGTAGTTTTATCCCTCGGGTCTCCTACTTTCAACTTTGAAAGCTCCTCCACTAGAGCCCTCTTAAACTCCTCGTATATAGGCTCTTCAACTATCACTATTTTCACGGCGTCACACCTCTGGCCGGCGTAGCTCGCTATGCCCATAGCGGTCTTCTGGGCGGCCACACCTATCTCAGCGTCAGCCAGAACTATAGCGGGATCCCCGCCTCCCAACTCCATTATGAACTGTTTTATCCCAGCATTCCTCATAACTTCGAGCCCCGTCTTCGTGCTCCCAGTAAGGCTTATCACATGGATCCTCCTATCCGCCACTAGTTTCGAGGCCTCCCTCCCAGGTAGCGGTATTATGGCTATGGAGTCTTTGGGGAACCCGGCTTCAAGGGCTAGTTTAACGAAGAGTATAGATGTTAGGGGGTCGTGGCTTGGAGGCTTTACTATGAAGGCGTTCCCGGGTATAATACTGTATACGAACTTGTTGACAGTGTCGAATAGGGGGTAGTTGAAGGGTATTATTGCTAGGACCACCCCATAAGGCTCCCTCCTCACTATAGCCTCGCTCTCTAGAGTGTGTATGCTCCAGTCCCCGGGTATGTAGTCCCCCTCTATCTTCCTGAGGTCGAAAGAGGCTTTCCTAAGCCTTTCTATGCTAGCTTCAACCTCGCTAGTGGCTGCTTTCACAGGCTTCCCAGCGTCTGCTATTAAAGTTTCAATTAACTCCTCCCTATACTCCTCCATGAGGTCGGCTATCTTATCAATTATCCTTAGCCTCTTCTCTCCAGGTATGTTTCTTATAGTCCACCTCCCCTTGATGCTAATAAGGTCTAAAGCCCTATCTATAGACTCCCAGTCGGGGACAGATACTTTAGCTATGAGAGACCCGTCTATAGGGCTCCTAACATTTATCCTCGTAGGGTAGCCGCTCCACTCTCCGTTAACAAAAGCCTTGAAAACGTGAACGCCATCCTCCAGTTTAAACACTTCCTCGAACACTCCGCTCTTTAGTTTAAGCTCCACTGGGCTCATAGGGTTCACCCATCACTCAATTGTCTCTTAAAGGTTTTAGCCTTTCAACACCTATATAGTTATGGGGGTCGCTCCCCACTAACAGAACTTAACTATACCCTCATTAGCTAGCCCCACCTATGGAGTATCCGCTACAGGACTTTCTAAATGCTAAAGAGGCTCCTGCCTGCGGGCGCCTCCAGATTACCAGCTATTTATTTTCCCCTTAATAGTACACAGCCCGGGGGGTTTGGAGGTCGTGGGTAAGGTTAGGTTGACTATTGAAGCTTCTAAGAGTAGGAGTGGCTTACACGCTGAGAGGAGGCTGGCTTTCATAGTTAGGGGTGGGGTTGAGCTGGAGGAGGTTAAGGGTGAGGGGGTTAAGGTTGATCCGGTATACTCTAGGGGGGATGCGAGGTCTATAGAGGTTAACTTATCCCCTGGAGACTACGCTGTCCAAGTCAGGCTTGCTAGGGGGCTTAGGGGTAGGGTTAAAGGTTACATTATTGTTTTAGATAGTTCCGGTAACGTGGTTTACAAGAGCGTCTTAAGGAAGAGGAAAGTTAGGCCTTCCACGGGCGATAAGAGTTATCATTTCATAGTAGAGAAGGTTGTTGAAGCTCTGAAGCTTCACAAGTACTTGAGGAGCTATAAGCTTAAACAGCCAGCATAAATATGGGAATAAATTATTTAAGCGGGCCTGTAAAGGCTGGGAGGGTATCTTAGAGTCTTGAGCCGCGAGGGGCCTCTAGGCCTAATAGTTAACCCGCTAGCTGGCATAGGTGGCAGGCTCGGATTTAAGGGGAGTGACGGTGCCGCCGCCTTGAAAGCCCTATACATGGGGGCCCCTCTAGTCTCACCATCTAGGGCTAGGGCTTTCCTCGAGGCTTTGAAGCCCGGCCTACCCCTCATAGCCCCCCCGGGGCTTATGGGATACGATATTGTCAAGGAGACCCCCCACGCTGGGAACACTACCATTATACAGTGCGTGCCTAGGAAGCTGTGGCCCACGACAGCCCTGGATACTAGAAGGTGTTCCAGGGCTATGGCTGATGCGGGGGTTAAGCTTCTGGTTTTCGTCGGCGGCGATGGGACAGCTAGAGACGTGGCTGACGGTGTTGACTTGAGGATCCCGGTTTTAGGGGTGCCATCGGGGGTTAAAGTTTACAGTTCAGTTTTCTCCGTAAACCCTAAGGCTGCAGCCTCGATAGCTTGGCGTTTCCTCACCAGGGGGTCCCCCCTGGTTGAGAGGGAGGTCTTGGATGTTGACGAGGATGAGTATAGGCTTGGGAGGCTTAAAGTTAAACTCTACGGCTACATGCTCGTGCCCTCCGATGAGGGCCTCGTTGAGGGGGGTAAATCTGCTTTTAGCGAGGTGGAGGCTGAAGCTGTAGAGGCTATAGCTGAGTATGTTGTTGAAACAATGGAAAAGGACACTTTATACATACTAGGCCCTGGGAGGACTGTAGAGGCTATAGCGGCGAAGTTGGGGGTTAAGAAGACCCCCCTCGGTGTTGACGCGGTTTATAATGGGAGGCTTGCGGGCTCAGACTTAAACGAGAGGGGGCTCCTGGAGCTCCTCAAGAGGTATCCTAAAGCTAAGATAATAGTGTCCCCCATAGGGGGCCAGGGGTTCATACTGGGGAGGGGGAACCAGCAGATAAGCCCTGAGGTTTTAAAGGTTGTGGGGCCGGGGAACTTGATAGTGGTCTCGACTAAGAGCAAGCTGAGGACATTCAAAACCCTCAAAGTGGACACTGGAGACGAGTCCTTGGACGCAGCCTTTAAAGGGTACATTAGGGTTGTAACAGGGTATAGGGAGGAGGCTGTGGTTAAAGTTGAGTAGAAGATCAGACAATAGGGGACGCCACGACATAACAGTAGCGGGTCTAGGAGTGGCTGGGTCCACGCTAGCATACCAGGCTTCAAGACACGGGTTTAAAGTCGCAGGCTACGATGTAGCCCCCATTTATAGGAAAGCTTGCGGGGACGTGGTGAGCGTTAGGGGCGAGACTTGGAGAATAGTTAAGGAGACTGGGAGCATGCTCACGGGCGTTAAAAAGTTCTCCATTAGAGTTGGGGGGGCGGAAGTAGCCTATATAGATGTGGGTGGCCCTGTATGGGTTGTAGTTGATAAGAGTAAGCTTGTGAACACCCTCAGGGGTCTCGCAGCCTCCCTCGGGGCCTCCATTTTTAGGGGTAAACTTTCAAGGCTCGACAACGTTGAGGGCATAGCTGTGGACGCTAGAGGCCCCTACTCTAGGGGGCTCGAAGACGCTGTAATCACTTTCAGGGTCATAGCTGAGTGCGTGTGGGAGCCTGACACGGCTTTGATAGACTTCAACGTTAAAAACAGGGGGTTCTACTGGGTCTTCCCCGCAGACGCTGATGGCAGGCTAGTAAACCTCGGGGCCGGCTTCGAGAAGGTAAAGGACGGGGGCCTCCTTAGGAGGCTCACGCTAGCATACTATAGGAGGGTCTGCGACGCCAGGAGAATACTGGATGAGAGGGGGGCCCCAATTCAGGTTCACGCCCCCATAAACCTCCACAGCGGGAAAGTATTGAGGGTCGGCGAGGCCGGGGGCCTCCTCAACAGGACTAGCGGTGAGGGTAACAGGCACGCTATGCTCAGCTCCCTAGCTCTCGTCGAAGCCCTCAGAGCTTCAAGCGACCTAAACGAGATCGTGGAGGATTACTCGAGGAGGGTGTCAGGCCTCGTTAACGAGGTTAACGTCTCGAGAGCGCTCCTCAAAACAATCACGCTCATAGGGCGGGGGAGGGGGGAGGAGCTCCTTGTAAACGCCCCTAGAACGTTCTGGGTTAAATGGTTGAAGTCTGAGCTCACATGGGATTCCCTAGCCAGGATCGTTGCAGGTAGCCCGAGCGGCTCCCTCAAGGCTTTGAAAAGCCTGCTCGTGGCGAGCCTCCGTAACAGTAAAACTAGTATTAGCGGCCTCCCGCCCAGCACACTGTAGGTCTGGCTCTGAGGGGGCTCGGGCGTTAAGGGGAAAAACTCTGGGCTATAACGGGGCTCAGAGCTCTCTCATCTTCTGCATGAAAGCTATTAGGGCTTCTACTGTAGACGCTTTACCCTCCCTGCATATCGTGTACGATATTTTTCCTTCGGAGACGCGGATTCTAACTTTAACTAGGGGTTCTTCAAACTCTATGTACTCTCTTCCGTCCTCCTCTCCGATCTCAACCCTGTAGCCGTAGAATTTGAGCTTCCTAGCTACAGAGTCTAGGGTGAGCTCCCCCACTATTTCAGCTTTGTGCTTGCTGAGAGCCTCTATAGCCTCAAGGGCTTTCTCTGCGACGCCCGGGCATTCATCCTTGTAGGCTTCGCTCAACTCCCTCAAGACAGCCTCTAGAACCCAGGCGGCGTGAATGTTCCTAGCGTACTCTACGAGGTCAGCCCACTCTTCGCTGGAGAGGAAGTCGACTATCTTGGAAGGGTCCCCGTTGAACATGCTGAACTTAAACTTATCCTCAGCCCTGGCAAGCCTCGCTTTAAGCTCCTCCACTATGTTAACTGGGATCCTGCCCGAGGACTCGGCTATAACCCTGTTAGCTATGTGCCTCACGAAATCCCTCCTGGGCGAGCATGTGGAGCTCAAACTCTTAACCCCACTATGGGAGCGGGCTGTTTAAGCCTTTTAAGAGTCTAGGGGGTTTAAGGAAACGTTATTAATCCCGGGGGCTCGTGGATTATTGGTGTTAGTTTTTGAACTCTAGGCTTTTAATGCTAGCTTATTATCTAGTGACGCTGGCTGTAGCTTTAGGGTCTTCAGTTTACATATTCACCAGCGCGTATTCCCTGGCCTCCTCCTATGGTGACAGGTATGTTAGCGACGAGATATACTATGTTGACTCCGCTAGGAGGCTCCTCCAGAGGGTTTTCCATGTCGACATCAACTACCACAATTATAGTGGTAAGACTTCGGAAGACTACTATAACCTAGAGCACCCTCCCCTAGGAAAGTATTTAATAGGGCTCAGCATGATAGTGTGCGGCGACAAGCCCACATGCTGGAGGCTCCCCGGGATCATAGAAGCCTCGCTCATGCCCCTAATACTCTACATAGCATACGCCACCCTCAGAAACCCCCTAGCCCCCGCTGCTGGAGCTGTTGCAGCCCTAGCCTTAGCTCTCGACCCCATAGTTTACAGGGCTACTAGCGTGGCTATGCTAGACGCTCACCTAGCCTTCATAACATCCCTCTCAATAGCCCTCTCCGTCAGGGGGAGGTTTGCGGCTGCCGGGGTTCTAGCAGCCTTATCCTCCACTGTTAAAATAAGTGGGGCCGGCACCATACTCGGCTATCTCATGAGCCTCTATAGGGTAGACAGGGTTAAGAAAAGGCTGGCCCTAGCCATAGCTTCGATAGCTGCCGCCGCGCTCTTATACGCGCTAGTCCACGCCCCCCTAGCCTCCCACTTTGGCGTTGAGAGGATCGTAGACGAGAATATAAGGGCTGTCAAATGGCACACAACAACGAGACCCCCAGGAGGCCCCCCAGCCTCCAACCCTTCAGGCTGGATACTCAACGTAGCCCCCTTCGCCTACACTTTCGACCCGGCCCCCGTGTATGCGGAGCTCAACACCATAATACACTTGGTAGCCCTAGCCTTCAGCGTCTACATACTAGTAACAGGCATACTATGGGGCATGAGGGAATACTCGCTAGCGGCGACCCTATACTACGCCGGGATAACCCTAGCATACTGGGCCGTATACATAGCAGGTAATAAAACCCTCTACAGCTTTTACGCAATACAACTAAGCCCCGCAGCCGCCGGAACCCTAGCAGAACTCCTACTAGTAGCGTGGAACGGAAAAGGGCTAGACAACAACACTAAACAGCAGACCCCACAAACTTTCACACCCTAACAGGAAACCCTATTTAAGCTTTCACAATATACTTTAATCTGGTGTGCACGTTGTCTTCCATAGCAGCCAGCGACATTGTAGACCTCTTCGAGAAAGACGCTAGAGCCAGAAAAAGACTAGCAGAGCTCCTAGTAACAGAGCCGGACGTAAGACTAGCAATAATAAAC
>JARJMZ020000028.1 GCA_029335875.2 Thermoprotei archaeon
ACGGCTAGAGCAAGCCATTTACCATCGGAACACTGGAAAGCCTGGTAGGGGACTATTGAGGGGTGAGCGTGCCCCCACCTCCCAGGCTTCCTCCCGGTGAGGAGGTATATCATAGCTATATAGCTCATAGCGAAAACAGCTGAGTCGTAGAGGGAAACTTCAATATAAGCCCCCCCGCCGCCCCTACCCCTCTCTAGTAGAGCTGCTAGTATAGAGTTTGCAGCTATGAGGCCGGCTATCATATCGAAAAGCGCGAAAGCAGCCCTAATAGGGGGTCTCCCCTCCTCTCCTGTAGCAGTCATAAGGCCGCTCATAGCCTGAACTATGAGGTCATAGGCAGGCTTACGCTCATAGGGACTCCCAGACCCGAACCCCCTAATACTGCAGTATATTAGATCGCCTTTCACCCTACTCAGGGTCTTATAGTCAACTCCAAGCTTCTCCGGAACTCCACTCCTGAAATTCTCTATAACCGCATCACTAACCCTAACAAGCCTATAAACTATCTCCCTCCCCTCACTCTTCCTAAGGTCGACGACGACGCTCTTCTTATTACGGTTAATAGACAGGAAATAGGCACTCTCCCCATTAACTAGAGGAGCCCAAAGCCTGGTCTCGTCACCCCCAGGAGCCTCAACCTTAACAATTTCAGCGCCAAGATCCCCGAGCACCATAGTTGCGAAAGGGCCTGCAAGGGAACGAGTAAGGTCGAGAATCCTAACACCCCTCAGAGGCTCGAGAACCACGCTAGAACCACCACTCACAAATTTAACCTATAAAATTTATAAACACCCTCTCATATCTATTTCTTTGAATGCCGAGGTGGTCTTATGGCATATTCAAGTAGAACGTTATGGTACCTGGTCGCCGCCGTAATAATTGTAGTAATTCTAGCAGCCGTGTATCTTCTATTTTTAAGACCTGCTGTAGTACCCCCAACTACACCTACGCCAACTCCAACACCTACACCAACACCCACTCCCGGAGTCACTCCAATCCCCACACCTTCCCCAACACCTACACCCTCGCCAACACCAGCCAAATACAGTATTATCATAACTACTGGAGGTGTTGGGGGGGTTTACTTCTACTATGGGGGCACGGTAGCCGGCATAATATCAAACTTTACAGACATAGAGGCTACGAGCATTCAGACAGCTGCTAGCATAGACAACCTTTTACTGATTAGGGATAAAACTGATTTATCTAAAGGACTCATATACTGTGGTCTTGTACTACCAGACTCTGCATACCTAGCTTATACCGGGCAGCATGCGAAGTTCAAAGATAAGCCCGCCCCCATAACAATAATGTGGGCCATGTACCCTAACTTTTTACACATAGTTACAACTACTGACTCAGGCATAAAGAGCCTGCTAGATTTGAAGGGTAAGAGAGTCTCCACAGGCGCTCCGGGAAGTGGTACTGAAGTTGAGGCTTTCCTAGTCTTAGAGATTGTAGGGATAGATCCTGCGAGGGACTTCAAAAAGTGGGAGAGGCTTGGCGCTGCTGAGAGCGCTGCAGCTCTAAGAGATGGGACCATAGACGCCTACTTCTGGAGTGGCGGTCTACCTACGGGGTCCGTACTGGAGCTTGCTAAGACTTTAGCTGCTAAAGGCAAGCAGATATACTTAGTACCTATAAGCGAAACTGTAATTAAATCCTTTATGGCCCTCTACCCAGGCCTAGCCGCGCCAGGCGTAATACCTAAAGAAGTGTATGGAACACCTGAAGACACGTCAACTCTAACCTTCTGGAACATGTTCGTATGCCATAAAGATCTGCCTGTTGACGTAGCATATAAAATTACTAAGGCTGTCTTCGAGAATCTAGGCATACTCCACAAAGCTGTAGCACCCGCTAGAGACACGAAACCTGAGAATGCTTTAGTATTCTACGGTGGAGTAATACCGTATCACGAGGGCGCCTTAAAATACTTCGCCGAAATAGGTGTTCTTAAGAGGTAGGTATGGCTGGTTCACCTTGAAGGTTGAAAGGCTAATTAGAGCTTTTTTCTATATTGTCGCTTTAGTGGGAGCTCTCTATCATCTCTACGTGATAGTACATCCATTTACCCCGCTCTCTTACATGTATAGGATCGGCGTTCTAGATCTAACACAGCTCCAGAGAGCTACGCACGTGTTCTTCATTCTCATGATAGGTTTCTTGCTCGCCTTTCTCGAACGCCGTGGTGTGAGCCTTGGCTTGAGGTGGCCTTTCGCCGTAATTCTAACGTTTCTCTCCTTCATACTCACATATCTAGTAGTTGCTCATCTCGTCGATAAAGGCTCTCTAGGCCTAGCTGCATATACTCTTGTCGTGTGGACTATAGCTATCTTAGCGCCAACTTTAAGCCCCCTGGTTAGAGCGCTTGACAAGCTTTCAAGGTATTTAAATATCGTCTTAGCCCTTCTTGTAATACCCCCATATGTTCATATGGTCTTAGAATATGAGGATTTAATAATGAGGGCTCCAACCCCGTTAACCCTAGATGTGGCCATGGGCTGGACTATGACCCTACTTCTCTTCGGCGTAGTCCTTAGGCTTGTGGGTCCTGAGATGCCCGTTCTCGTTAATATTTTCATCCTATACGACATTTATGGATACGTTTTACCTAGGCCCTGGTTCCACCCCGGCTTTGATATAGACTTTCTTGTAGGGAAGATATATGTCGAGACTGAGGCTGCCCTCTTCGGGATAATAACTAACGTGTCTTTTAAATACATAATATACTTCGCTATTCTAGCTGGAATCTTAAGCTCCCTAGGCTTCAGCAACCTAATGGCTAAGGCCTTCTTCGCGCTAATGGGTAGGAGTTCGGCGAGCGTCGGGAGGGTAGCTACCGGGATGGGATTAGGCATGGGCATGATATCCGGGTCTGGGGCAGCGGATACAGCATTCATAGGGTCTACGTTGAAAGATATATTTAGAACTTCCGGGTATCCTAGCTTAATAGCTGCAGGGATATCAGCTAATGCCGGCACTCTCGCCCTAATAACGCCCCCAATTTTAGGGGCTGTAGCGTTCATCATGGTTGAAATCTTAGGTATACCATACACGTGGATTATAATAATGGCTATAACGCCTGCAATCCTCTATGCCGTGTCAATCCTAGTATATAATGAGCTCTATGCTAAGAGCTATAATCTGAAACCTGTAGGTGGGGGCTTGAGTGGAGGGTTTAAACTAAGGTATTTACTTCCCTTCACGATACCCCTCATAATACTTTCCTTAATATTCACAGGCTATACAGTTACTATGGCAGTAGTGACTGCGATATTCCTATCAGTACCGCTCGCTCTGCTCGGTTCAGATACGAGATGGCGGGTTAAGAGAGTTCATGAAGGCCTCGTTGAGGGTATGAAGCTAATAGCTTCTGTAGGAGCCTCTATAACAATAGCTAATGTTATAATGGCTATGGTTGTGGTTTCAGGGCTTCACCAGAAGTTCTCTCTAGCCCTCCTCAATATGCTTGGAGGTAGTTTGATCCTGGCCGTACTCTTCGCCTTTACTTTCTCCCTAATCCTTGGCATGGGAGTTCCCCCCACAGCGACATATGTTCTTGCTTCTCTTCTCACAGCCCCAGTCATAATTAAATTAGCTATGGCGGCCGGGATCCCGGAGCATGTTGCTACTCTAGCTACTCACATGTTCTTATTCTATACGGCTATGCTGGCTGATGTGACACCCCCAGTAGCTTTATCTGCTTTCGCCGCTGCCTCAGTGTTTAAGGAGGATCCTATTAAGGTTGGAGTTAAAGCTGCAACAGTAGCTTTACCTAAATATCTCTACGCTTTAAGCTTCATATGGTCTTATTGGGGGGCATCAATATTAATACTTCCAGTAGTCCTAGAGGAGGGTGTTATCAGAGGTCTAGCTCTAACAGCTTCCAGGGTCTTCCCGATATTAATAGGCACAATTTTCATTTCCATAGCCAACGTAGGCTACTTCACCTCTCAGAGGTTACCTCCAACCTTGAGAGTGCTCATGCTAATCTTCGGCATATTCCTAATACTGCCCCTAGTTTCGTTTAATATAATAGGCTTCGCTGGGGGGGCCATCACCCTATTATTGACGCGTAAAGGTCTTCTCCGGTAATTTTAAGATACTGTGCACTTCTATTTTTACACAAGCATCTCTCAGCTTAAGTTCCCTACCGTCTACGGTGATCTCGAACTTCTGAGTACTACAGAAGAACAAGCTTTCAGCTCTATACTTCCTCACAGCCTCCGAAACGTTTAGCACGCCCATAGAGTAATACTCAACTATAGCTTCATTAGCCTCTATGGCATATCCCTTAATTTCCCCACGTGCTATTTTAAAGTGTAAAGTTACAGGAGTGCCTGTAATAGAGCTGTTGAAGTTCAATTTAAGGTCCCCCTCACTCAGTATTAAGTACCTTATTTTTAGCCCCCCCTCCACGTAGACAGCCACTATGGTTACATTTAATAGTGTTATAAGGGTTATCAAAATTACAGCTAGGATTATTGACAGAGAAAATACTACGGCAACATGTTTAAGTTTCCCCTTAGCAACATTCATGCGAACCCCCTTAAACATACGCACCTCCACTCCTCCTACTCTCCCACCTGCCCCCTATCCTGCTCAATAATAGATATATCGATGCGAAAAGTATAACTGCTACCGCTAGCCTCCACCACACCACACCTTCTTCAGTCTTAATGGGCAGCAAGCTCACCCCTACAGCTTCTTGGAATGCGCTATTAGCTAACCAGAGTGTTATAACTGTGAGTACAGACGCCAGCACTATGTTAGCTAGGAAGAGCGCTATGACCGCTATAGACGCCGGTATTAACATTGCCGCCATGAGTAGAGGTGTTGACAGTATAGCTAAAACTATTATAAGAGAGACGCTGAGGAGCACGAGAATAAGGAATAGTGGGAGGCTAATCACACTCATTATCAAGAGGAACACTAGAACAGGGAAGACAACTAAGATCCCCACAAGAGCTAGAGCAACTATTAAAGCTATCCTCCCAGCCAATCTCAAGACCCCGCCACGTGTTAGTCAGGGTTCTTAAAATATTTATTAAATCTCCTAAATCTTGGAGAATAAAGAAGACCCTACTCATGAAAAAACTACAGCGATCTCTCGCCACAGGAATCAGCTATACTTTTAATCCTATTAATGGGAAAAGCTATTTTAACACCCTCCTAGCCCTGTCATCGCTCAAACTTAGTACTCAATTATAGTCAATGTTGGGAGCTTTTTGCTGATGTTTCCAAGAAAGGTTTACAAAGCTTTGTGAACTCAATCGGAGAATGAGCTCGACTATTCTACTTTTTAGAGGCGTGGTAACATGTTTCAATTTACTCCCTAAAGCTTTAAGAGGTTATGGGAGAATGCTCCAAGCCCCCTGAGGCTAGCCTTAAATGGGAGCTCCAAGCGTTAGGGTTCTGAGCTACGTAGTAGTTACGTAGCTCTTGGGATTCATCATTCTTAAGCTCCTCTCGGGTTCATTGGAGCTATCATCAGCCTTCTCCCCTGTTAGGGTAAACCCACTCCACCCCCTCATGGGGGCGGAGAAAGACCCTCCATCTAAAGTCCACCAATACTTACAAGATTAACACATATTTAAATCTTTCTATCTTGGAACTGTTGTCCAGGCTCAACGGCCACCTATGAGTCCATAGGGGTCCCACTATCTCTACGGGTGGGGCGGGAAGTCCCCGGATAAAACAAAAAAGACTCTGAGACAAAGGGATCGCGGCTGACTGGATATAGCAGATTCTTAAGCTTTAGCGGTTCCCTAAGTCATTAGTGGTGTGCGGGGCTTGAAGGTGTATATTGCTGTAGCGCCTTTCGGCGTTATTGCTATGGATGAGGGGGGTAATGTTGTGGACTACGAGTTTTTCCCTAAGAGTGTTGATGATGCTGTTGAGGAAGCTCTGGCTGTGGAGATGGGTGAGGTTTCGGAGGCTTTTATGAGGCTTGCTGAGAGGCTTAAGGGTAGAGTTTCCAGTGTTGTAGTTGAGGATGATGATTTAGCTAGGAGCCTTTCTAAGTTAGGCTTCGAAACTTCTGTGTCCTACAGCGACCCTGTTTTCCGCTCTCTTAGGGCTAGACTCTCGGACCTTGCCGTGAGCCTGGGCTTCGCTCCTAGTAGGGATGATTTGCTTAGTTGGATGTATGATGTTGAAGTTGAATATACTAGGAGGAAGCTTAGGGGGGCTGCAGCTAAAAGGGATCAGCTCGCTATCCAGGCTATAAGGGCTATTGACGACATAGATAAGACTATAAACCTATTCGCTACAAGGGTGAGGGAGTGGTATGCTGTACACTTCCCGGAGCTTGACGAGCTCGTGAGGGAGCACGAGGAGTTCTTGAGGATAGCTGCTGACCTAGGCCACAGGGATAATATTAGCGTTGAAGCCCTCCTAAAACTAGGCTTCAGCGAGGGGAAGGCGAGCAAGATAGCTGAGGCGGCCTCGGCAAGCATAGGGGCCGACTTGTCGGAGTCTGACGCGGAAGCTCTTAGAACCCTGGCTGGCATAGTGTTGGAGCTCTACGAGTTGAGGAGCACCCTCACAACTTACATAGATGATGTTATGAAGGAGGTCGCCCCCAACATAACCGCCCTCGTAGGCCCCCTCCTGGGAGCCAGGCTTCTAAGCCTTGCGGGGAGCCTTGAGAAGATGGCTAAACTGCCTGCGAGCACAATACAAGTTCTAGGCGCTGAGAAGGCCCTCTTCAGGGCTTTGAGGACTGGGGGCAGGCCCCCAAAACACGGGGTCATATTCCAGTACACGGAGATACATAAGAGCCCCAAATGGCAGAGGGGTAAGATAGCTAGGGCTCTAGCAGCGAAACTATCCATGGCGGCTAAGATAGACGCTTTCACAGGCAGATACATGGGAGATAAGCTCAACGAAGACCTTAAGGCTAGGATAGAGGAGATTAAGAAAGTCTACGCTAAACCCCCAGTTAAAGAGGCTAAACCTAAGCCCCCAACCCCGGCTAGGAGGGAGTTTAGGAGGGGTAGGAGGCCTAGGAGGTGATTAGAGTGTCCGAGGTTGTGAAAGTGGAGGAGCACGGAGAGTGGAAGGACGTGTACGTTGTCGAGCTTGAAGACGGCAGCCTAAGGATAGCAACCAGGAATATGGTTCCAGGCCGGAGAGTTTACGGGGAGAGGCTCTTCAAGTTTGAAGGTGTAGAGTATAGGGAGTGGAATCCCTACAGGAGCAAGCTGGGGGGAGCCCTCCTCAAAGGCCTAGTGGAGCTCCCAGTAAGGGAGAATGACAGGATACTATATTTAGGCATTGGAAGCGGGACTACGGCAAGCCACATTAGCGACATAGTGGGCCCCAAAGGCTCCATATACGGTGTCGAGATAGCCCCCAGAGTTATGAGGGATTTACTTACGGTTGTAAGGGATAGGAGGAACATATACCCTATACTTGGGGATGCAAGGTTCCCAGAGAAGTACAGGCACCTCGTGGAAGCCGTTAATGGAATGTACGTTGACGTGGCGCAGCCGGAGCAGGCTGCAATAGTTGTTAGGAACGCCTCGCTATTCCTGGACCGAGGGGGCTACTTGCTACTAGCTGTAAAAGCTAGGAGCATAGATGTGACCCTCGAACCAAGCGAGGTGTATAGGAGGGAAATTGAAACTCTAAAAGCCGGGGGCTTCACCATAATGGATGTGGTGCACCTAGACCCCTTCGATAGAGACCATGCAATGATATACGCGAGGTACGAGAAAGGGCTTTGAGCGAGAAGATAAGGGAGGCTGTAGAAAAGAAGTACAGGGAAGATAGTAGGAGGCTAGCGCTATACTGGCCAGCGGAGACTATAACACTATTAGAGGCGGCGCGGGGCAGGAAAGAAGTAAGGCTACACTCAGGGGACGCCCACGTTTTCGACGAGGAAGAAGTATCCAGGCTCTTAAACCTAGTCCCCCTATACTACTGGGAACTAATGAGACTGCCCATAATGCTAAGATACAGGAGGAGAGAGGATGGGATCTCAGAGTATGTTGTTGAAGGAGGGGTATGGCAGAGAAGGCTCGTAGAACTAATTACTAAGGGAGACGTAACCTCCGAAGGGGCTGAAAGCCTCAACGTCTACGAGTTCGCCTCGCTTATAAAATCATTTAAATCCCTGGTATTTGTAACACTAGCCGTAGAGTAGCTTCTAGTTAAGCCCCCGCTCCAGCAGGGTTTCCACGCCCTTTATAGGTGCCTCTAGCTTACGCTAGTTTGGGGGCTTCAATGGTTTGCGGGGTAATTCTTAGCGGCGGCATGTCTAGGAGGTTCCAGGTTAGTGGGGAGCCCTGGGTTGATAAGGCTTTCTACCCTGTAGGCGGCGTCCCCATGATTAAGGTTATGGCTGGGAAGCTTTCAAGGGTTTCCAGCAGGCTTATAGTCGCCTCGGGACACCCGAGCAGGGTTCCTGTTTACCAGTCTCTTCTAGGCGATGCTATTGTTGTGAGCGACGATCCTGAGCTCAGCGGTCCCCTGGCTGGCATATATTCCGCTTTGGGGCAATGCCGTTCAAATGTTTTAATTGCCCTCCCAAACGATATGCCTCTAGTCTCGGAGGAACTCTTAGAACTCATGGTCAGCCTCGCAGGAGAACATGATGTAGTGTCCCCCATACTCCCCAATGGCCTCGTGGAAACAACAGTGCTAGCGGTTAAAGTTGAAACTTCAAAGTGGGTCCTCGAGAGCCTTAAGAACATTGGGGGGAGGAGTAGGGTGGCCGACCTTCACAGGGGCGCCCCCAGAATTTACCTTATAAACGTGAAGTCCAGGGGGTTTGAGGCGCGGGAGTTCAAAAACATTAATAAGAGGGAGGACCTCGAAGGGGAGCCTTCAGAATACCCTGAAGGACCCCTAGACGGCGACGTGAGAATAACGAGAGACTACAGTCTCGAGGACGTCCGCGAGAAAACCAGTAAAATCATAGGATCCCTCTGGGGCACCCTACTCCTAGGAAGGCTGAAAGAAGAACTCCACACATACCTAGAAAAAGGCGTGTACATGTTAGCAGGATATACACTACTAGACTCCCCCAATAAATACGAGAGGGCACTAGGCAGAAAGATCATAGAATCCCTGAAACCCGAATAAAACACAACTCTACCCCCAGAGACTCCTAGAACAAAGACCATAGCTAGGGCAGCGCCACCCACATATTAGGTTAGAATCTAGGAGTTTCAAGCTCCACGCTCGCTAAGACCTGGAGGCTGCTGGGCCCCTCTAAATGCTTTCTAGGAGCCCCTGCCTTATTAGTGATATTGCGAGGGCGGCCATTACTAGGCTCATGAACTTATCTAAAACCAGGAGCCCCTGCCTCCCGGCGAGTTTCATTATGGTGACGCTAAAGCTTAGTATAGCGTAGGTTATTATGGCGTTTATGGCTATTGACGCTAGGGCTATGGGGAGGCCCCAGTGGTATTTTATGTATATCACTATTGATATTGCTGCCGGCCCTGCTAGGAGGGGGGTGGCTAGAGGCACTATTGCTAGTTTCTCAGGCTCCCCTCTGAGGGCCCCTAATGGTACTTCAAGTAGCAGGGCTATTGACGATATTAGTAGGATTAGCCCGGCCGCTATTCTAAAGTCGTTTATTGTTATGTTGAACAATCTGAATATAACGTCTCCTATAAGTGTGAACGCTAGTAGAAATACTGATGCAACCGGGACGGCTAGTTTCAACGCGCTCCTCCTCTCTTCAACGCTCATCCTGGAAGTTAACGTATGATAGTATGGTATTGTACCTATAGGGTCTATAGCTATGAACAGCATTAGGAGAGGCTGCAGGAACTCTAGGGGGCTCAACCTACTTCCCCGCTAGGCTCACGTTTTCAAGCAGGATTGCAGGCGCGTAAACCCCACCCACGTTATCTAGTTTTCTTGATGTTGCCACTAGGCTATCTCTTAGGATCGCGTATATGTCGCCTGCTAGCACTGCTGACTTCACGTTACCCTTAAACACGCCATTCTCATAGTAGTCAGCGTTAACTATTGTAGCGTTGAGGTACCCCCTTACAGGGTTGGAGAGCCACTCTCCTATTACTCCGTGAACTATGAGGCCCCTATCTATTCCCAGCATGTCCTCTAGTTCCCCGCCTCCAGGCTCTACTATGAAGTTCGTGGGTGAAGGTCTAACGTTAGAAGTCACACCAGCCCTAGAAGCGTTCCCCGTAGACTCTTTCCCCTCCCTCTTGGCTGTATAAGTGTCGTAAAGGTAGCTTTTAAGGACGCCCTTCTCAACCACGGTTTTACGTCTCGTAGCCACACCTTCATCGTCGAAGCTTGAAGTGGCAGCGTGGCCTTCAACAGTACCATCGTCTATTATGGTTAATTTAGGGTTTAAGATTTGCTCCCCGATTTTCCCAGCTAGCGGAGACCTGCCCCTCTGAACGCTGTCTGCCGAGACTGCTGGGGCTATGAGCGAGGCTATTATTGAAGCCGCTACTTTAGGCATGAGTATGACAGTGTACTTGCCGGTCTCAATCTCCATGCTCCTAAGCCCTCTCAAAGCCCTTTCTGAAGAGTATTCAACCAGGGCTTCCAGATTAAGCTCTCGGAGACCCCTTGAGTGCCTGCAATCCCCGAAAGAGGCTTCAAAGCCGCCCTCCAAAGCTTTAACCTCAACGCACTCATAGACGGAAGTAGCCTTCTCCCTAACGCTCCCCCCGAAACTGTTAGCTATAACCCTCTCCCCAACGCTTAGGCCCACGCTAGCATCTACGACTTCAAGCCTGGGGTCTATTCTTTTAGCTAAACTATTAGCCTCCAAAAGCCCCCTTACAAGGCCCTCAATGTCGGGGCTCTCGACACTCTCATCGTAAACCCCGGAAACAGGGGAGGCCTGCAGCCGTTCAGGTAGACCAGACCACCAGGGGTCTTCAGCTGAAACCCTAGCTATCTTAACCATCTTCTCGACTAAGGCTTCAACGTCAGCCTCCCCCCTAATAGAGCCTCCTCCGACGGCAACCCTCTTACCAACGGCTATCCTAAGGCCTAAAGCCATAGTTTTACCAGAGCGTGCCACGTTAACTCTTCCCCTAACAACATTGATAGTCGTCTGCACTCCTGAGACTGTGTAGGCTTCAGCTTCGCTAGCCCCAAACTTCAAAGCTAGGTTTACAGCTTTCAACGCAACTTCTTCCAGGCTAAGTCCCACCTACGATCACCCTCTTAACCCTAACATGGGGGCCCCCGAGGCCCACTCTAACCATCTGCCCCCCCTTCCCGCATCCTCCGAATACGCTTGTTTCAAGCTTGAGGTCTCTCCCCACTCCAGTAATGTTCTTAAGGAGCTCCAGTATGTTGCCGGTTATAGCTACGCCCCTTACAAGCTCTAGAGGCTCGCCGTTCTTAACTATGTATGAGGGGCCCACTGTGAACGTGAAGACCCCGTTGGAAGTATCCACCTGCCCTCCTCCAACCATCCCCTTACCTTTCAAGTAGACCCCGTTAAGCCCTTCAAAGAGCTCTTCAACACTCCAGCCCCCCGCTTCAATATAATAGTTTGTCTGCCTAACTATAGGCTCATTACTGTAGCCTTGAGCCCTCCCGTTCCCCGTAAGCTCGAGGCCCACCTCCGGGGCTACAGCCCTACTAGTCAGGTAGCTTTTCAGTACTCCACGCTCAACTATCAAAGTTTTCCTTTTAACGACGCCTTCATCGTCAAAGTATACTGGATATCCCCCCTCGACAAGCCCCTCATCAACTATTGTAACTTCACTCCCAGCTATAGACTCTCCAATCTTCCCGGAGATAACGGAGCTCCCGGCGACCACGTGGTCGCCCTCGCTCGCATGGCCTAAAGCTTCATGTATCAAAACCCCTACAATATCATTATCTATAACCGCCTCGTAAGAGCCTGGAGGGGCTGTCTTGGCTGTCACAGCTTTCAAAGCAAGCCCGTCGACCTCCTCCGCGAACGCCCTCAAATCCATTGACTCTATAGTTTCAAAGCCCCCGACAAGGCTCTTCGAATCGCCAACCCTCTCATAAGTGCCCGCGTGCTTAGCCACCACGGTATGTGAAAACCCAGAGAGTATTGTGAGGCTTTCAGCCTCCACGCCTTCACTAGTCACTACACACCTGTAGTCTTTCTCGAAACCAAGCCTCGTAACAGCGGATGATACACCTTCTCTAGAGGAGCTCTCCCTATTAACGTCCAGGACCATGTCAACCTTAACCTTGGGCTCTACAGAGAACGGGTCAACCCTAAAACCGCTTCTAAAAGAGCCTCTCCAGCCATCAACAAGGCTAGGCTTAAAACTCGGCCTCGAAACCCTAGCCATAGAATATGCCCTCTCAACAGCAGCCTTTAAACCCTCACGGCTCAAATCACTAGTGAAATAGAAACCCCTACCCCCACCCGAGTAAACCTCGACCCCAACGCCCGAGTGAACACTAAAACTATAATCCCTCAAACCACCCCCATCAGCCACAACATGCTCCAGAAGCCTCTCATGAAACCTGACGATAACCAGGCCAACACCCATGTTTTCAGCATGCCTGAGAGCATCTAAAACCACATCCCTCGAGTACAAACCATATCACCCAGCGGAAAGCCCCTCACTATCTATTCTTCTGGTCCACCTACCAAGTTTATAAATACCTAAAGATCAAATGTGTAATAACATTCTCTTATTAAAATTAAGGCTATGCCCTATATAGCAGGAACCCTGAAATAAACACTTACCAAGAGGAATTCAGACTCCTAGTGGTCTACTATTTAATAAGGGAGCCGAAGGGTCTGAGAACTATGAAAACCTAGAGTTATGTTTCTAAGGCTTCTCGCTATATTTACTCTCGTTGAGTTCACCTCTATGACAGCTTGGCCATCAGAGGAGAGCGCAGGACAGCCCCAGTAATGCCCGCCTACGGAGCCTCCAATGGATCACAGAACAATGATTATAGGGTCTTGAGAGATGAGCCGGATCTCAGGATCATAGGGGTATGCCTATGGTGATGGGCTCCGGCGACCGTGGTGGGGAGGCTAGTGTGAGGTTTATAGTGTTAGCCTTGAGCGGGCTCCGCCCTATGGGTTATGATTCCACAGGTAGAGTTAACCTTGTTAATATTTATGATGTTGGTGATATGAGATAAGTTAAAGTTTAAAAGGTCTAGTATAAGCTTAGAATTGTGAGCGTGATGCTTGAGATGACTGCGAGCAGAGTTGCCGCTCTCGTTGTTCTCGTTTTGATAATGCTCTCCCTAAGTCCAGCATTGCGGGCGGAGGCGGGTCTACTGGTATTAACCAACTCTATCGTAGTTCCCGGGGGTCTTGTCGGCTTTAGGCTTGACTATGGGGAGGCTAGGGGTTCAGGCGTTCTCACCGGTTTGGGGTTAGAGTTCTACATTTCAGGTGATGGCTCCCCGGTTATAAGGCCTTATGATGTCCTTGTTGCTAGGGTTATTGTAGCTCCTGGTGTTGAAACAGTGTTTGGGACTTTGAGGCTTCCCGATAACCTCACACTTTATAGGCTCCTCTGGGCTCCTTCGGGGACTCTCTATGTTAAGGTTACTGACGGCTTTGGGGTTGTTGTTGCCGGCGTTCCCGTTGACCTCAGTTTGTCTAAGCTTTCTAGGGCTTTACAGCTTTCTAATACGAGGCTTTCCGCCGTTAACAATAGTAAGCTTGGGGTTTCAGATCATACTCTGCTCATCGTGGATTTAAGCCCATACAATCTGGGGGGCGTCCTGGGCGCTTTAGAGTACAATGTTACCAGGATATCAAGTGAGGAGGCTACATTTAAGCTTCTAGAGTATAGCGGGCTTTTGAAGGCTTACAGCTCGGAAGTATTCAAAGTGGTCAGTGTTAACTCTTACGGCTTCATGTTCACGGCCTCTCTAAGGGGGCTGGAAGACTTCGCCCTAGAGGTGCCGGAGAAGGTTGATAGGAGGCTCGGCATCGACATTAACTATGAAGACTTCACCCTCGAATACCTGGGCGGCGTTTACAGGAATTACACTGACGCTATAAAAGTCGAGGAGGGCAGGCAAGTCAACAGCATGCCCCAGGACTTTAACTGGGAAGTCGACATTAAAGTGAGCCTAGCGTGGCCTAGAGATATGACTGTAGACGTATACCCCAGTATCATAGTTGACTCCATTAACAGGAACGTTGCCGGCAGGACTGGCGAGCTCAACGTAGGAGACAAGATAAGCGTGACTCTTAGAAACTTCCCGGGGAACGCCGGGATACTCGGAGAGATCTACCTGTACGCGCCTACAATACAGCTCCTAGGTAGCGTGAGCGTCGACCAGAAAACCGACGCTTCAGGCAGAGCGTCAATAACGATAACACTACCACCCTTACCCTATGGTGGGAGGCTTATAGCTCTAGCTTTCAAGGCTGGGAACGAGACCCTCTACAGGGGCATCCTCGCCGTCAACGTTACAACAACGGAAATTTACGTGGAGCGCGTTATGCCCCATGTGTGGGCGTGGACGTTCAACATTAAAGGCGAAATCTCGGAGGCCCACGATATAGCCCCTGGATCCTACCTTCTCGTTATAGGCAGGGGCTTCTTGGAAGACAGCCTAGAGTTTGAAGTATTTGACGCCCCCATGAAGAATAAGATTACAACACTATTAGTCAAAAAAATGATAGGGATCCTTGGTAACGGGAGTTTCGCAGCCATAGTCCAAGTGCCTGGAATCGGCCATGGAATTTCCCCAGGGCATCACTCCACCATCGCCACTTTAAGAGTTAGAGGACTGTGGACATTCTACAATGTGGGGTGGCTTTCTAACATAGCAGCAGACCCCGGGGTTCACTATCTCAGCATAGACCTCCACGGCGCGGCGGCCACTGTATATATTAACCCTATCCCTGTAGTTACTAGTGTCACAGACCCGAGAGCTAGCAGGATAAAGTTAGGCTTAAACCCGGCATACCCGTTCGCCGCTAGCTGGGAGCCTGAGGATAGGAGAATAGTTACTGTGGAGGCTATAGGCTTGGATATAAGGAGAACTGGAAACCTATCCAGGGTGTCTCTAGTGAGCCTCGATAATATAGTGCCCGGGGTAGGCGCTAAGGTTGAAGCCCTACTAACCGGTAGCCAACCGGTGGCTCTAGGATACTTTAGGAACACTTACATGCTACCAGTGGTGCCCCACACGCCCGGCGGCTATATTGTGAAAGTAGAGAACATTAACGGCTTGTATGCTGTGGCGAGCTCTGCCGATAGGAGGTATACTGTTAGGATTAACGCTACCATGGCCCTCATAGACCCTTGGGATAACGTTTCTAAGAAGGAGATAATCCTGGCGGCACCCCAGAACCTCACTGCTGTAGGTTATGGGTGGGCCGCCAACTTAACCATACGATATGACGTCTCCCCGGTTGTAGGCGCTATTAACATTCTCCTAGGTTCCTCTAATCTAAACGGGACTTTCATAGGGCAGGTTAACCTGACGGACTACATAAAAGAGCCTGGAGCCTACGAGATATTGTTTAAGCAGAGGGAGAATAGAACTTTACCCGTGTTGGAGCTCATGTCTAGGGTCTCGGTGATAGTGAGGATAGTGCCCCCGCTCTCGGTGAAAATAGATGTGGGCCAGGCTGGCTATGGGGACCTGCCCATAGTAGTGTTTGTTTCAGTGTTCTTCGGGAACAAGCTGGCTACAATTGACAAGGTTATAGATGTGGTTTTAGAGGTCCACGCTCCAGGCGTGGAGGCTGCCCCGGTGGCTCTAAAGCCTCTAGATTCAGCGCTCCCTAGGGCAGTATACTATGCTATAGTAGACCTTACAATGCTTTTCAGCGGCAAAGTGTTAGGTTCTAGTGTGATGTTCATAGCCTATGCTGTGGCGAGGTTCGACCCCAAGGCCCCCCAGCAGGAGGCTCACGCCACCGCCGCAACGCACGTGCCCCCGGTGACTCTAGCTAGCCAGCTAGCCTTAGCTGCTTCCAGTGAAAAAGCTTTCAACGACATCCTCGCAACTCTAGACTATTTACTAGCTAGGGTTAGCGCCCTACAAGAGTCCACGGTGTGGGGCTTCGAGCTTACTAGAAGGGATATAGCTAATGTTAGGCTAATGCTGCTAACAGTACAGTCAGAGTTCAGGGAGGCTGTTAAGGCTATATTAAATGTGGGGAACGTCAGCGAGAGCATTCTAGCAACGCTCTCTAATGTTAACGCCACTATAGTCGGGGGCATAGCGCTCGTCAGCTCAGACATAGCGGGGCTCAAGGGGCTCCTCGAAGCTGTTAATGCTAGCATCGCTAATATCATAGTTGGTAAGAGCGGGGAGATTAGGGCGGCCATAGTTGACGCCAAAGGCGAGATAATAGGGGTTTTAGAGGCTAACGCTCTAGCCTTAAAAGCTATGGCAGGCAACATGTCTATGCTCCAGAAAGACATAGCTGGGGCCTCCGCCCTAGTTAAATCCCTCTCGGACGCTCTAGCAGCATTTAGGCTTGAAGCTTTAAGCATGAATGCTGCAGTCATATCAACACTTGAAGCTTTGAGAGCCGACCTTGGCACCGTTAGAGCTGAAGTATCCGAGTCTAGAGCTGTCATAGCCCGCTTAAGGGAGGGCGTTGAGAAAATAGACGCTACACTCGTAGGGGTGAGCGGGGAAATTTCAACAGTCAGGGGGGCTGTTGAGAGGTTGAACGCTGAGATTCCAGATCTAGCTAGAAAAGGAGATCTAAATACTGCAGTCTCTAAAATAGAAGGGTCAATCCAGGGGGCTAGGAGCTTCCTGGAGGATAGCATAAGCAGTGCCGCGGACTCTATGGGGTTAACGGTGAGAAACTGGAGTTTAATCATAGTAGCCGTCTTAATCCTCCTCACGCTAGCCTCCCTAATAGCTACACGGCTCCTAGCTAGGAGAAGCCCTGCCTAGCTCCCTCTACCTTATCACTTTTTAACTCCCCTTTTCGGCGTATGTGGCTTATATAGGTTTGACTAGCCATATATGGGGGGTGCACTATTTGAAGGTTGCCCTGGCTGTTAATGATGACGGCTTTGAGAGTGTGGGTTTAAGGATTCTAGTGGAGGAATTAAGCCTTGCAGGGTATAGGGTCTATGTTTGCGCCCCTTCAACCCAGATGAGCGGTATTAGTAAGACTGTGAGTTTCAAGAGGCTCGGCAGGGATGGGCGTGTCGCTTATAGGGAAGCCGTTTTGAGGGATGCCGTGAAGTCCTGGGTTTTAAATGCTACTCCAGCGGAGTCCGTCTTAGTATGTCTTAAAGCCTTACTCCCGGAGCCCCCCTCAGTAGTGGTTTCAGGCGTTAACATAGGGCCTAACCTTGGACTCGAAGATTTCCTGACTAGCGGGACTGTAGGGGCCGCTCTTGAAGCAGCGCTCCACGGAGTGCCCGGAATAGCTGTCAGCCTGGCGGCCCATAATGTTTCAGAGGAGCTCCACTACAGGGTCGCGGCTAGGATCGCCTCCACCTTAGCTGTCGAGATGCCCAAGCTGGTGCCGGACGTTAACCTAGTCAACATCAACGTCCCCCCGAACCCTAAGGGGGTCATGGTTACAAAGCTCGCGCTCAACCCTTACAAGCCCAGATTCAAGATTACCGGGGGCTTCATAGAAGTTATAGATGATGATCTCGAAGAGAGATACTGGGATAGGGAGCCCGGCACCGACGTCTGGGCTGTTATGCGAGGCTATGCCTCGATCACCCCTTTAAACCTGAACGCGTCAACCTTCGTGGCGGGCGAGGCATTTATAAAATTGAGCGAAATAATCTCATAACTAGGTAATGGGCCGTGGCTGGCAAGCGGGCTTACATTGTTATAGCAGCATATCTTTTAGTTTTATCCGTCACGCCGCTCATAGCGAGCTTCCTAGGCGGCGGGGGATGGATAGGCTTCGACATGGGAGCCTATTATTATAGGAACGAACACCTAGAAGTCAGGCTCGCAGGTCTCCCCGAAGGTGTTGGGAAACCTAGGATATACGTTTACGCCCCCAACAGCTCCTACATGCCTGTATTGATTCTAGACGTGAACGATAGGGAGAGCACTGTTGAAGGTTACAGCCTCTTCTACGATGCCATCGACGTTAAAATAACAGCTCTAAACACCACGCTTACAATAGCGTATGTCTTTGAGGATTTCAATTTAACGAAAACCATCATAGCTGCGGACACCACGGTAACAATAAACTATCAGGCTACGAAAACCGTGAAATATAAAATAGTAGTTCACGGCAGAAACTACACATCTATAAACGGCCTACACCTGAGAGACTATGTAAATAAAACACTAAAACTTGAGAAGATAGAGGGTGTAAGCTTCAAGTTCCATAGTAAGCCTGTGGGCGCGGGCAGTGTATATTTAAACTTCTCAAGCCCGGTGAACGTCGAGGTTGAAGAGGAGGTTAAGGGCGTAACTATTATAATAGTGACGTGGGAGGGCGATAGGTTAAGTATGAGCGTTAGGGGCTATGTAGAGCCTCATAAACTAAGCCCTGTAACATCTACGTTATCAAGTTTATTAAACCATAGAGTAACCCCTATACTATTACCTCTAATAACTCTAGTGTTAATATTCGTAGGGTGGACCGTTTGGAGAAGGCTCTAAAGCTAGCCCTCCTAGCGGTCGCTTTAAGAATAATAGTCGCCCCCTTCTTCGCCCACATATGGGATGTAGCCACTATCCAGGAGACAATGTTCTACACTCTCTCAGGCGAGAACGTCTACAAGCTAGTATACGCTCTCTCAGAGAAAGTTCAGGAGAGCACGGGTCTCCAAACGCTCTTCTATGAGGGGTATGCTTACCTGCCCCATTTAATACCCATAATATTCCCTTTTTACGCCCTATACTTGCTGATAGGCGGGGATCCTAGGCCAATTAAGGGTGTTGAGGGGTCGCTGGCGATCAGCCTATACTATGAGGTCAACTTTCACATGTCCAAAGACATTTTCCTCTTCCTCTCAATAGTCAAGCTCCCCATGATAATAGCTGATTCCCTCATAGTCTACATTTTATATAGGACCGGCTACGGGAAGGCCGCGGCGATATACGCTTTAAGCCCCTACTCGATATTCATAACAGGCATGTGGGGCATGTTCGACTCTATAGTAGCCTTATGCCTACTGCTCACACTAATATTCTTAAACCGTCAGAAGCACGCGCTAGCAGGGTTGCTCTACGGTTTTAGCCTGGTTAAAATCTACGCTGCAATACTCCTCCCCGCTATCTTAGCCTACCTGTTAAGGAGGGGGAAACGCCAGCTCATTATGTTCCTCGCGGGCTTCACCGTTTCTCAAGCGCCCACACTCTTGTTTGCTCTCCTAGACTTCAAGTCCATGTTATACAGTGTACTCTTGGTTCACATTTTTAGGCAGCCTAGCGGTTTAACGCCGCTGAGGGTTTTAAACTTAGCTGAGAACGTTGAGGTGTCGATTGCCGTAGGTATGGCTCATGCTGCGGTCTCAATGTTAGTCTACACGGCCCTGCTATATGTTCTAGTCAAGCATAGGGTTGATATGTGGAACGCCTTCACGATACTCCTACTTTATTTTCTAGCTTTCAGTAAGGTAGTCCACGAGCAGTACTACCTCTCACTATACCCTCTCATGCTCCTTAAGGATGAGGGGAGGGCTAGGGTTTTAGAAGCTTTATTCCTGGTTTATGGTGCTGTTAATGTGGGTGTATTCCTCCTAGCTCCCGTAGCTCTCTTCATTGTGGATTACAGGTATGTCAAGCTCCATTCAAGCATAGTATATAGTGATCTGGGGCTTCTCGTGGTAAACGTTGTGGGCCCTATGCTCATGTTTGCCGTATCCGTGACAGCGTTCATGGTGATTGTTAAGATCCTTTTAAATAGCTTGAGGTCTTCCTTAACACTTTCCCGTCAATGAGAGTAGGCTCCACGCTATGAGCCTTCTATAAGCTTCCTACCTGCGAGCCTGACGAGCTCGAGGGACTCCTCATAGAACCCTTTAAGTGTTTTCGCAACTTCGCCCACGCTCTGATCGTGCTCTTCGTAAACTTTTTTCAAAGTGTCTAAAACTATTTTCTTGGCGAGCAGCTTAATTAACAGCTTCCTCCTCTTAGCCGTTCTGGCAGCCTTATCCCCGGAGCCCACCAAGTATTCCAAGTGTTTATCCACCGCTTCAACAAGGTCCCTTATCCCCATGCCTAGGACAGCGCTAGTCTTAACTACTAAAGGCCTCCAAGCACCCTCCCTCCCAATATCGCCCTTCTCAGCTACGAACGACATGTACTCGTACGTTTTAGAAGCTTCGGGCTTATCACTTTTATTCACAACATAAATATCACCTATCTCTAAAACCCCCGCCTTCAAAGCCTGCACGTCATCCCCGGCGCCGGGCATAGTAACCACTATTATAGTGTCCGCCGCATCCATGACAGTGGTCTCATCCTGGCCCACACCCACAGTCTCAACTATGATCTTATCATAGCCTAGAGCGTCAAAAGCCTCTATCATCGCTAGGGCGGCGAGGCTGAGACCCCCCTCAAAGCCCGCCGTGGTAACGCTCCTAATGAACACCCCGGGGTCTGTAGCGTGATCCTGCATCCTCAACCTATCACCTAGAAGAGCTCCAGAGCTTAGGGGGCTCGTGGGGTCAATAGCTATAACCGCAACCCTATAACCCTTATCCCTGAAAGCTTTAATGAGCCTCGATATGAGGCTACTCTTCCCAGCTCCAGGTATCCCAGTAATCCCTATAACCTGAGCCTTACCACTACTATTAGAGGCCAAATACTCTACCATCCAAGCATTACTCACACTTAAATCCTCAAGGAACGTTAAAATCCTACCAAGAGCCCTCCTATCGCCACCCCTAGCCCTCTCCACGAGACCCAGAAAACCACCCACATCCAACAACAGAGTCCCCCAAGAGCTTTGAGGCTTAGAAGCTTTAAAAACAAACTCCTTACCCTTCATACATTCACTCTAAAGCCTTCCCACGGCTCAACCCCCCCACGACAACGAACATGGGATGGGGGTTAAACATCCTAACCCCCTTGAACCTACTATATCTCTCTGAGTCCCTTCTACGCAGTTTCTCGAGGAGATGCGCTGTCTCATACCCTAGTTGTCCAGTAGTCACTGTTATCGTGATAGGAGTAGAATATGGGCTCAGCTTGCCCCTATCAAACCTGAAACCTCTCATGTCAGCCTCAATGTAGACCGCCTCCAAATACCGGTTTACCGCATCCAAGGGGGAGGCAGACCTTTTGAACCTCTCTAGCTGCGGATGATTCCTGTAGCCCCTCATCCCCTCATAAGGACTTTCCTCGCCAAGAGAGTCTCGTGCCATAATGCGACTAAGCCCTTGGCGTCCAGGTACATGGGGTGAATAGACCAGAGTCTCACGCCTAATCCCACTATATTCCTGTTAAACCCGCATAAAACTTATAACTAGACATGATATTCTTGGGGTGGTCGCCGGAGCTCAGTATAATGGGGAAGAACCAAAACACCCATGATATTGGGTCCCGGCGACCACTACTCTAATAAGTGGAACTTAGGTCTTTCTTTATTGTTTGAGGGCGGCTTTCTGGGAGGCTAAGGTTTCTAGTTTTTCTATGACTTCTTTTAGTGGGGTTCCGGGTAGGAAGAATTCTTTTATGCCTATGGCTTTTAGAGTGTCTATGTCGATGACTGGTATGCTGCCTCCCATGACTACTGGTATGTCTTCTGCTCCTTGTTCTCTGAGTTTTTCTAGGAGTTTCCTGGCCACGTATATGTGTGAGCCTTCGTGGTGGCTTACCCCTATTATGTCTACGTCCTCCTGGACTGCTGCTGCTACAACTTGGTCTACAGTTTGTCTAAGCCCTGTGTATATGACTTCGAACCCGGCGTCTCTCAATGCTCTGGCTATAACCTTAGCTCCTCTATCGTGGCCATCTAAGCCTATCTTGGCTACTAATATTTTGATTTTCCTCTTAGTAGTGTGGGGGCTCTGAGTATGTGCCGTAGACACTCTTCAACACCCCCATTATTTCTCCTAGCGTGGCGTAGGCTTTCACGGCGTTGAGGACGTAGGACACTATATTATCCCCTCTCTCAGCTGCTCTCTCAAGATCTTCAAGGGCCCTCCTCCACCTGGCTTCATCCCTTATGGACCTCACTTTTCTAACCCTCTCCTTCTGCCTCTCCTCGATCTCCTCCTGGTTGAATTCTAGGAGGGGCACTCGCCTGATCTCCTCGATCTCCTCTTCCTTGTAAATGTTAACCCCCACTATCAGCCTCTTACCCTCTTCAACCTCTTTCTGGAACCTGTATGAGGCTTCCTCTACTTCCCTCTGGGGATAGCCTTTCTTGACAGCCTCCAGCATGCCGCCCATCCTCTCTATCCTCTCTATATACCTCCAAGCCCTCTCCTCCATCTCGTCAGTAAGCCACTCAATGAAATAACTCCCAGCCAGGGGGTCTACAACGTCAGCCACGCCAGCCTCATAAGCTATTATCTGCTGCGTCCTCAAAGCTATTTTAGCGGCGAACTCGCTCGGCACCCTGAAAGGCTCGTCGAAAGAGTTAGTATGGAGGCTCTGGCACCCTCCCAGGACTGCCGCTAAAGCCTCTATAGCAGTCCTCACAATGTTAATCCACGGCTGCTGGGGGTATAGGGAGCACCCTGCTGTCTGAACGTGGAAGCGGAGCCACATACTCCTGGGGTTCTTGGCTCCAAACCATTCTTTCATTATCTTAGCCCACATCCTCCTCGCAGCCCTAAACTTTGCTATCTCCTCGAAGAAGTTTATGTGGGAGTCGAAGAAGAAGCTAAGCCTTGGGGCAAACTCGTCTACATCCATCCCCCTGGCTATTAGCTGTCTCACATACTCTATGCCATCAGCTAGGGTGAAAGCTAGTTCTTGGACTGCTGTAGCCCCAGCTTCTCTAATGTGATAGCCGCTTATACTTATGGGATTCCATTTAGGTAGGTTCTTAACGCTCCACTCTATAACATCCATGGCTACTTTAACGGCAGCCTCCGGGGGGAATACGTAGGTTTTCTGGGCTATGAACTCTTTTAGCGGATCGTTCTGGGTTGTGCCCCCGATCATATCGTAAGATACGCCCTGCTTCTCCGCTACAGCCACGTAGAAAGAGAGGAGGACGGGCGCCGGCGGGTTTATGGTCATGTTAGTGGTAACTTCACCCATATTTATATCCCTAAAGACAATCTCCATGTCTACTATAGTGGGCACACTAACCCCCACAATGCCGACCTCCCCCTCAGCTAGGGGGTCGTCGGGGTCTACGCCTACGAGAGTAGGGTTGTCGAAGGCTAAGCTTAGGCCAGTCTCTCCAGCTTTTATAAGCATCTTAAGCCTTTCATTAGTCTCTTCAGGGCCCCCGTAGCCGCTGAACATCCTCATAGTCCACAGTCTAGCCCTATACATTGTAGCGTGTATCCCCCGAGTGAACGGGTATGTCCCGGGGAAGCCTAGCTTCTCCATGTATTCGAAATCTTTCAAATCCTCTGGAGTGTATATGGGCTTGAGGGGTATATTGCTTAGTGTTGTGAACTCTTCCTGCCTCTCAGGCATTCTTGAAAGCCATCGGGGTAGAACATTACTCTCCCATTCCAAGCGCTTCTTCAATATCTCTTCTAAGGCTTCTCTAGAGTAAAGTTTAACCATCCCCTCTCACGCCTTGACTATTAAGGTTAAGCTGGAACTTTATATTTCTTTTAACGGGCTTATGTTTGGATACGGTATCCAAAGATAAGGGTTAAAAGAACAGCAGGAGACAAGCCATAACTGAGGTGGCCTACAACGGTAAAACTCTACTCAGAACCCCTAGATATGTACGTTGAAGTCCCAGACCATCCCCGGAGAATAGTGAGTCTATCGCCAGCAATAACTGAAACCCTATACATGCTAGGCTTATCAGACAGGATAGCGGGTGTAAGCTTATACTGTAACAAGCCCCCCGAAGCTAAGTCTAAGCCGAGGGTTGGAAGCTACTGGAAAGTCCTCTACAGTAAACTCGAGCCCCTAAACCCGGACCTTATCCTCGTGACTACTGGAGCCCAACTTAAAATTTTAGGGGAGCTGCATGATAAAGGCTACACAGTATACCCCATATCGCTGCCAGTAACCCTCTATGGAGTCCTAGATCAGATAATTAAAGTTGGGATAGTGGTGGGAGAGGCTGACAAGGCTAGGAGCCTCTCCTACAGTCTAGGGGAAGAGTTGAGGGCTTTAAAGGGGGCTCTAGAGGGTTTGAGAGTGCACGTTGAGATCGACCTGGGAGGCCCCGTGGCTCCCGGGGCTATAACTTACTTGGCCGACGCCTTCAAATACACGGGCGCCTCTACAACCTTCGATAATGTGAGGGTTCATGAGAGGATCATAGATGGCAAGAGTGTGGCCGACGCCTGGATAATAGACCCAGACCCTAAGAGTATCAAGGATTTCAACCCTGACGTTTACATATACGAGGTCCCCTATGGTGGCCGGGCTAGCTTTGAATGGGTTTTCGAGAGGCTTAAAAGTAGGGGGCTTGAGGGCTTAGAGGCTGTTAGGAGGGGGAGGCTCCTGGTCTTAGAGCCTGATACCCTAGCCCACTATGGCCCCTCCCTGATCCCCACGCTAGCCGGCCTTGTTGCTAAGATTAAAGCCTTGTTCTAACCCTCTAATATTGGGGGTTCAAGAGCCATTGACACTAGAGTTTTCAAAGTAGACCCTGTCAGGCCTGAGAGGGATATAGTAGAGTATGCAGCTGGAGTCATAAGAGCAGGGGGCCTCGTAGCCTTCCCCACCGAGACTGTCTACGGTCTAGGGGCTGACGCTCTAAATGCCAGCGCTGTCGCCAGGATATATGAGGTTAAAGGCAGGCCCCTAGATAACCCTGTGATCGTCCACATATCAGACTTCAACCAGCTAGACATAGTAGCCTCCAGGGTTCCGGAGGAAGCTTATAGGCTTGCCGAGAAACTCTGGCCAGGCCCCCTCACACTACTCCTACCCAGGAATATTAAAGTGCCTAGAAAGGTTACTGCAGGGCTCGAAACAGTAGCCGTCAGGATGCCGGCACACCCTGTAGCCCTCGAGCTGATTAGGGCTTCGAAAAACCCCATAGCGGCGCCAAGCGCTAACATATCCGGGAAGCCTAGCCCTACGAGGGGAGATCATGTAGTTAGAGACTTATACTCTAAGGTTGAAGTGATACTAGACGGGGGGGAGACCCTTTACGGTGTCGAGTCCACTATAATAAACATCCTGACAGACCCCCCCAAGCTCCTTAGGCCAGGAGCTTACCCTGTGGAGGTTATAGAGGAGATCCTTGGGAGGAGGATTGAGGTCCCAGATTTCGCCAGGGGATTGGGAGAGGCGCCTCAAGCCCTGGCTCCCGGGATGAAGCACAGGCATTACGCTCCAAACACGGAGTTGATCCTGGTAGAGTCTATAAGGGGGGATTTTGACGCTGTCAGGGGGGCTGTGACTGGAGAGGCTGAGAAACTGGCGGGGAAGGGGTTAAAGGTTGCAATAATATCGTTCAAGGAGCATTCAAGCTTCTATAAGGGTGTTAAAGCTCAAATATTGGAGCTTGGGTCGCGGGAAAACATGTTCGAAATAGCTAGAAACTTGTTCCACACGTTGAGGGTCTTAGACACGTTAAACGTGGACGCGGCCATAGTTGAGTGCGTTGAAGAGAGAGGTCTGGGGCTCGCTATTATGAACAGGCTGAGAAAAGCTTCATCAAAGAGGATTGTTCTACCCTGAACCCCTACATAGGCCTTATCTTGCCTAAGAGGCTCCTGACTATAACCATTCTCTGGATCTCGTTTGTTCCATCACCTATTTCAACCATTTTTATGTCTCTGTAAAGTCTTTCAACTATACTCTCCTTACTGTAGCCTATTCCGCCCATGACTTGCATGGCCATTCTCACTAGATCCACGCCCCTCGAGGCTGTGTAGAGTTTGGCCATACTAGCATACTTTATATAGTCCAGGTGGCCTTCGTCTGCTTTCCTTGCAGCCTCATAGAGTAGTAGTCTGGAGGTTTCTAGGATTACTGCCATTTCAGATATTAAGTGTTGGACCATCTGGTGTTCTATTATGGGGACGCCCATACTAGTCCTCTGTCTAGAGTATTCGAAGGCTTCTTCAAAGGCGGCCCGCATTATGCCGAGGGCTGTCGCTGAAGTAGTTATCCTGCCCTCGTTCAAGGTCATCATGGCGATTTTGAAGCCCCCATTCAACTCCCCAACCAGGTTCTCCCTTGGAACTCTGCAGTCCTCAAATTTGACCTCAGAGGTCCCACTACCCCTATAGCCTAGCATTTCGAGTTTTGAAATTTTAACACAAGGCCCCCTATCAACTACTAGGAGCGATATCCCCCTATGCCGTTCTTCAAGCCTCCTAGTCCTAACAGCTACGATGAAGAAGTCTGCGTAAGGAGCGTTTGTTATGAACGTTTTAGTCCCATTAACTAGGAACTCGTCCCCATCAAGCTCGGCCCTAGCAATTATGGCTGCCGCGTCACTACCGCAGCAGGGCTCTGTGAGGGCGAAAGCCCCAATGCCCCCTTTAGCGAGCAACGATAAATACTTCTCCTTAAGCTCAACGCTACCATAGGCGGCTATAGGGTAAGGTACCATGGAGCCGCTCACTGTAGCCATAATCCCTATGGCGCTGCTAACCCTGGAGAGCTCCTCAATAGCCACAACGCTCTCCACAACGCTGAGGCCTGGGCCCCCATAATCTTCTGGAACCCTGAGAGCGAAATATCCCATGCTGGCAACATCTTTAAGCACATCCTCTGGGACGGTGTTCGACTCGTCTATAATCTTGGCTAAATTCTTTAACCTTTTCTCTGCGAACTCTCTAACGCTACTCCTAAGAATATCAACATTAGGAGCGCCCAAAAGGGATCACCGAAGATAATTAGAGTTACTAAAGGTTAAAAGATGCTATCTTAACAGTTGAAACTAAGAAGCTCACTTTTACATTACAAAATAGTTAATTTTATATTTTATGTTATATAATAAATGCAGAACTGTTAAAGGCTTTAAGCTAATATTTTATAGAGTGAGTACTAGGTGAGACTATGTGGATTCCCGCAGTTAACAGAGAATGGCTGGCTAAGAACGCTTTATACATCTACGCTATAACTTCAGGGTTAGCTTCAGGTCTCATGGCCTACGCGCTCTACTATTCTACTGGTAGAGGCAGCTTTTGGGGGATAACTACTGGAGAATCCAAGATTGGAGGGTTAGCGTGGAGCTACTTTATTGACCCAGGCATAGCAGATACTTATTATCATCAGATTTTCAAGCTAGCTAACCCGTTATCCGACCCTACCCAGATGATTGTCATTGGAATACTTCTGGGAGGGTTTTTAGCCTCTCTGGCTTCAGGAGAGTTTACAATAAGGCATTTCCCCAACTCTTGGATGGTTGTTCAAGCCCTCATAGGGGGCTTTCTGCTAGGCTATGGGGCTAGAATGGCTCTGGGCTGCAATATAGGCAATTACCTGTCAGCATGGTCTTCGGCGGGCGTTAACGCTGTAGCCTTCACCGCCGGGATGATGCCTGGAGCGTGGGTGGGGACTTTTATAGTTGAAAGGGTTTTCCTCTTCAGAGTTAAGCCTTCGAGATTCAATGTTACACTACCTGTTTGGGTTCAACGCTTTCTTCTCCTCCCAGCAGCCCTCGCGCTTACAGCACTACTCTTTTATAGCAGTGTGGGGGTTGCGGTCAAGTTATGGTTTGTGTTTGGGGTTATTTTCGGGCTCATAGGCTATCTTTCTAAGATATGCTGGGCTACGGGATTTAGGGAGATCACAAACCCCTTATATGGTGGGGGTAGAATGCTGTTAGCCACAGCCCTAGCTATATTGTCCTACACTCTTTTAACATGGCCTCTAATAGTTTTAGAAGCCCCCATCTCCCTGGCTTTAGCGAGGGGTGTTGGAGTATTACAGGTATTCCTGGGGGGCTTCTAGTTTGGGGCTGGCATGGGGGTTGCCGGCGCGTGCATATTTAGCAGTGAGTGGAGGGCTGCTAGTGGTAGTGTTTACTCTATGATAGTCCTCTTCTCAACTATATTCATAGGTATGCCTTTATTAGCTTACCACTTCGAGTTCTACGTTAAAACAATCCCCCAGCCTCTCGCGAACCTCAGCTTCTATCATTTGATGGGGCCCTTTGGAGTCCTAGTTCCCATAGCTTACGTTTTAGCTTTAATAGTTTTAGTTAGGTTAAGGGCTGGGAGGTTTTTCCCATAGCTTCATAAGCTCGTCTTCCACATAGGGCTCCTCATACAGTTCTCTACCCCCATTCCTCCTATGGAGCTCCACCAGGTACCCTTCATAGCCTTTAACCCTACCTATAACAGTAGCGTTTACTCCAAGCTTTTCAAGCTTCTCGACAGCCCTAGCTGCTAGGCTTTCGGGGATCGTGGCTACTAGGACTCCAGAGCTTATCAGTTTAAGCGGGTCTACATTCATGGCCCTACATAGCAGTCTCGTCTCCTCAGATATCGGTATTCTCTCCTCCCACACTTCTATGGTTTTCCCGGAGGCGTAAGCTATCTCCGTCAACCCTCCCAGGAGGCCTCCCTCTGTAGGGTCGTGCATTGAGTTTGCAAGCCTCTCCTCGGCTAGCGCTAGAGCCTCCCTAACCACGCTTACGAGTTTTATGTACTTGGAGGCTTTCCCGATAACATGTACGGGGACTCCGCGGGCTTCAAGCTCCCCCCTGAAATCGGTAGCTAGTATGCTGGTCCCCTCTATTCCAGCTGTTTTAGTCATTAAAACTAGGTCTCCAACTTTAGCCCCTCCAGTGACTACAAGCCCCCCCTTCTCTACTAGCCCTAAGGCTGTCATGGAGATCATGGGCCTATCCAGGCCCGGGGTGTACTCTGTGTGTCCCCCAACGATCATAGCTTCGAGCTCCCTAGCCGCCTCGTCTATCTGGCTTGTAACCCTGTCAATCTCCTTCTCCGAGAACCATGAGGGGAGGTATAGGGCTGGGAGGAGCCACCTAGGCCTAGCCCCCCTAACCGCCACGTCATTACTAGATATGTGGACGGACAGCCACCCAATGTTCTCTACAGCCCCAGTTATAGGGTCAACGTGAGCCACGAGGAGAAAGTCTCCTCCCAAGTCTATTATGGCTGAATCCTCGCCTACAGCAGGCCCTACAAGGACGGAGGGGTCTCTGGAGCCTACTCTCGAAAGTACATATCTCGCGAGAACTTCAATCCTCAACTTAACCATAAGCCTTCAACCCTATAAGTAGTTAGAAGGCCTGTTATTAAAGCTCTTATCCATAAACTACCCTTGGTGGAGGTTCTTGGCGGCAAGAAGCTACAGCCTCCTAAGGGATCCCCTTGACGTTAGAATATCCCCTTCACCTGAGGGTGAAGTGGTGTTAGTAGGAGTTCCATGGGACTGGTCTACTGCTGGAAGACCTGGAGCTCGTTTTGCCCCGGGTAAGGTTAGGGGCTGGATTTACAGGTTTACGGGGCACGCCCCGGGCTCTTGGGATTTTAAGTGTAAGGTTAACGATTTAGGGGATGTGGAGGTAGCCCCCGGGGACTTTACAGTTACATCCCGCAGGATAGTTGACGCGGCGCGCCTGGCATACTCTAGAGGGGTTCTAGCGGTCTTCCTAGGGGGCGACCACTCCATAACTAGGTGGCTCCTCGAGCCTTTAGCCTCCGATACTCTGGGCATCCTGGTTTTAGACGCCCACTATGATCTAAGGAGTGTTAGCGAAGGCTACACTAGCGGCTCATGGCTTTGGGATCTACATCTAGAGCATAAGGGTCGCGTTCACGCGGCTGTGGTTGGTGTTAGCGACTTCGCGAACCCTGGATATATGGCTTCCAGGGCTAGGGAGGCGGGCTTCACTGTTGTTCCAAGATATGAGCTTATTGGGGGGCTCGAGGCCGCCTATGAGGCTGTTGACCGGCTTAAGAGCTTGGGAGCTAAAAACTACTATGTTAGCGTTGACGTAGACCATTTACACGTTAGCTACGCTCCAGGTGTTAACTCTCAGAATCCCATGGGCATGACTCCCTGGGAGAGCCTTAAAATACTTGAATATGCCGGGAGGGCTCTTAAGCCTAGAGGTTTAGACTTGGTGGAGCTCGTCCCGGACGCTGATGTAGCTGATATAACCGTGTCTACCGCTTCCAAGCTACTACTCTACGCTATCAACAGTGTCCTGGAGGGTTGCGGGGGTTGAAGGCAGACCTTATAATATATAATATCGGGGAGCTCGTCTCCTTCCGCAACGGCCCCCTAGCCAGGGTCTCTGAGGATAACGCTGTCATTGTTAGGGATGCAGGGATAGCTGTCAGGGGCGGGGTCATAGTGGCTGTAGGTAGGTCGGGCGAGATAAGATCCAGGTTTGAGGGGGAGACGCTCGACGCTCAAGGTCTCCTAGCAACTCCAGGCCTAGTAGACCCCCACACCCACCTGGTCTTCGCGGGCTCGCGCGAGGACGAGTTCAACCTTAAACTTCAGGGGGTCAGCTATAGCGAGATCCTGGCCAGGGGAGGAGGTATATATAGGACTGTTAAGGCGACGCTAGAAGCAGGCTTTAACGACCTCCTCTCAAGGGCTGCCAAGGCGGCCAGCCTCATGTTAAGCCATGGGACCACTACTGTTGAAGTTAAAAGCGGGTATGCTTTGAGCCTGGAGGGGGAGCTTAAAATGCTTAAGGTCGTTAAGGCCCTTGGAGAGGCCTCGAAGATAACTGTAATACCCACCCTCCTAGCCCACGTGCCGCCACGAGAGTATAGGGAGTCTAGCCTTGAATATGCCAGGCACTTTGCCGAAATAATGGTCCCGGCAGTTTCAAGGGAGAAGCTTGCGGTTTACGTTGACGTTTTCTGCGATAGAGGCGCCTTCAACGTTGAAGAGTCAAGGATTATAATAGAGGCCGGGCTTAAACACGGGCTCAGAGCTAGGATGCACGCAGACCAGCTGGCCTACATAGGCTGCTCCAAGCTCGCAGCAGAGCTCCCAATAGACTCCCTCGACCACCTGGAGAAGATGCCTGAGGAGAACGCAAGAATACTGGCAGAGAAGGGGGTCACAGCAGTTTTAACGCCCACGAGCATAATGGCGATGATGGAGCTCAAAAAACCCCCAATAGAAGCCCTAAGGAAAGCGGGAGTCACAATAGCGGTAGCGTCAGACTACAACCCCAACAACATGACACCCCTACAGCAAACAGCCATGGACATAGCCCCCTACATTCTAAACCTAACCCCACTAGAAGCCCTGGCAGCAGCAACAGTAAACGCAGCCAAAAGCCTAAACATGCACCACAAACTCGGATCCATAAGCGAAGGTTACAGAGCAGACATAGTACTGTGGGAACTCGAGAACTACAAATGGATAGGATACATGTGGGGCTACAATAAAGCCCTCGCAGTATTAAAAGACGGCATAATAGTACATGAAAAAATATAACGCCAACAGCCCCCCACTTTTATCTTATATAACATATACCAGTAAATAAAAACGTGGAGAAACACTTAAACCCCCCCGGGTAGCACCCGTTGACCCTCCAGCCTAGAGAGGCGGGGGTATACCAGTTGGATTTAAGAGGCTACGTATGCCCATATCCTCAAATAGTGGCCTTACAAGCTTTAAGAGGGCTACGGGTAGGCGAAATCCTGGAAGTTATAACTGATAACCCCCCATCATGCGAGAACGTCCCGGCAGCCGTTAGAAGAGAAGGCCACGAAGTCCTCAGAGTCGACAAGGTGGGAGTAGGAGTCTGGAAGATTGTAATTAGGAAAACACGTTAAACCTTTTAAGTTTATGCTTGTATGTGTAGCGTGTGAGGGCATACTCTGCTCTCATTCTACTTTCTCCGGCCCCGGTCCTAACACGGGTTTATCTCCTCTCTTTATCACTTTAACATGGTCTCCCCTTCGCAGTCCTAGAGTTTTAACTATGTGGGGATCGTTATTATTTGATCGTAGTTTTAAACCTTCCTCATGGTAACCCTGAATGCTTCTACCAGCTCGTCTTCTCTCTCATTATTATGATAACCGTTTTTCTCGGGGCTTAAATGGGCTGAGACGCACATGTTAAATTATATAGTGTGCGTGGGACGCCTCAACCCCGGCGGGCTCGCCGAGATGCTGGGAGTCGTCATGTTTATGGGGGCCTTGCGGGCGCCCTCTAGGGGTTAGGTGAGGGCTGTAAATATTGATGGGAGCACCAGTGTTAGTGAGGGTGTGGAGATTGCTGGGTGCTGTTAGTGGAGAAAAGCGTCCAGCCCCTTGCCTTCGTTTTTATCTATTTTGAGGGCTTCTTCTTTTCTGCCCAGGTATTCCAGGATTTCTCTCACTATTTTCGGGCCTATGCCCGGTATTTTTAGCAGGTCCTGGGGGCTTGCTGTTGCTAGGTCGTATATAGTCTTGTACCCTGTTTCGTACAGTCTCCTGGCTCTTACTCTGCCTATTTTTGGTATGGCTACTAGGGGTAGTAGCTCGGGTTTGATCCCGTGTCTTATCCTCTTGGCTAAGATTTTAAGGTTGCTCGATGCTTCCCTGCCGAACCCTAAGACTTGGATTACATTGGAGAGCCCCGAGGCTATCCACTCTGCGTTGTCAACTATCATGGCTATATCTCCGGGGCCTACATTATATCTTTGGAGGAGCTCGTCTTCCGAGACTTCGTTGATCCAATCGTATATTATGAGCGCTATTTTAACAACCCTAACCTCCCTGGGGTCCATCCAGTCTATGGAGTCCACGAGCTTTGGAGCCTCGTCGAGGAGCCTTTCTATGAGGTCAGACTCTTCCCTCTTAGGCACTGGGAGCGTTGTCATGTCTGGCATTGAAGCTACTAGGAGGGAGAGCTCTAGGTCCCCATAGCCTCTAAGCCTCCCCATAATAGTCTTGGCTTTAGGCGCCGTCTCCGGGTCTAGGTAGTTCCTTGAGACTTCAAAGCCTAGGAGTGTTGCCCTATACTCGTTCCCGGACCCCTCTATAAGCCCCCACTCTAGGAGGTCTCTTATAGCTTTGGATACCTGGGATCTAAGGCTTGTAACACTGTTCTGCATGGAGTAGAGTGTTCTCTCCATGACTCTAGTTATGTTTTTAACGTCCACGGCGAACCCCGAGGCTATGAGGCCTAGGATCATGTGCCTTAAACCCCTCAAGCCCCCGAGGGCGCTCTCAACCCTCTCAATGTCGCCCTCAATATAAGTCTCCACGAGGTCTTCCAGGTCCCCGGAACTACTAGATATTATTATGGCTTCACCGTAGGGGTCTAAGCCCGGCCTCCCAGCCCTGCCCGCCAGCTGCTTATACTCGTATACTCCAATAGGCCTCATAATCCCCCCCTCATACCTTAAAACCTCATCAACTATAACCCTCCTAGCTGGCAGGTTTACGCCGGCTGCTAGCGTTGGAGTAGCGTATATCACAGCCAGCCCCCTCCTCCTGAAAGCATCCTCAATTATAATCCTCTGCTCGTTGGAGAGCCCCGCATGATGGTAGGCTACCCCCCTAGACACCAGGTTTGAAAGCTCCTCCCTGAGAATCCTCGGGCCCCCGCTATCCATGAGCTCCCCCGCAGCCTCCCTCGCAACCTTATCGTCGAAGTTTAGCTTGCCGCTGAAATTTGAAGCCCTATGGGCTAGGTTCACAACCCTCCTCCTAGACTGTGAGAAGACGAGGGACTGCCCTCCCTCCCTCGAACAGTCTATAGCCAGGTCTATGTCGGGGAACCCTACCACCTCAGGTATCCTCTTAGAGTCTCCATTACTATAACGTATCACGCCCTTCCAGTAGACGCCTTCATAGAGGGGCACGGGCCTCCAATCGTCAACTATGAGCTTCGCGTTGAGCCACTCTGCGAGCTCTTCAGCGTTAGGTATTGTGGCGCTTAGAGCTACAACCTGCAGGCTCCCCCTAGCTGCTAGGATCTTAGCTATGAGGGACTCGAGCACGGGCCCCCTCTCAGGATCCCCAACATAGTGGAGCTCGTCCACAACTAGGACGTTAATGCCTTCAATGGTTGAGGGCTCGTTTCTCAATATGGAGTCAAGCTTCTCATAGGTTGTAACCACAACGTCGCCTTTAACGCTCGAGCTCTCATAGTCGCCTATGCTAATCCCCACACTATAGCCGAGGGGTTCTAGGGCTTTGAACTCTCTATGCTTCTCCAGGGCTACGCTCCTTAATGGTGTCGTGTAGAAGGCTCTGCCCCCAGCCTCCGCCAGTCTATTGACTATGGCTATGAGCCCTATGAGGGTTTTACCTGAGGCTGTGGGGGTTGCTACTACAATGTTTACCCCCTTCTCTACCCCTGCCTCGAGAGCCTTAACTTGCGGCGGGTATAGGCTCTTATAGCCCAGGGCTTCTAGGAGTTTTTCCGTGGCTTTTGTGGGCATTTGCTCCTACATCCTCTCGCTATACTGGGCTGTAGCATTGAGGTCTAACCTCTATTATTAAACCTTGCTGGCGCATCCTCTCTATTACCTCCGTTATCTTAGACTTCTCAACTCTATGCTTTGACGTCACCTCCGACACTATGTCATCGATCTTGGCGCACCTTCCCCCCTCGCTTTGCCTCTTTATAGTGTCCAGGATTAAGGCCATGAGCCTCCTCGCGGTGAACCCGGCGCCCGTCATTATGGTTGTAACGTCTATAGTTCCACTCTCAATGTCCAAGCCCACGCTCTGGAGGAATGCTGACATGAGCCTTATAGCTGCAGCGGCGTCCTCCTCCGTTACTTCACTCCTAAGGGCCATCCTAGCGTGGGCCTCCGCCAGCCTTATGATCGCTTCAAGCTGCCTGGCCGTTATGGGTATTGGGGATTGGGAGCCCTGGCTCATATATTGTAGTGCCGAGCTCCTCGTCTCTACGAAGAACTCCTCTATGAGGTCCTTAGCTTGGGGTGTCAGCCTCGGCCTGGCATACCTCCTAGCGTATATAACGTATTTTTTGAGGAGCTCCGGGTCTATCTCGGGCTTAAACCTCTCAGCCATGCTGTGAGCCTCTAATATGTGCTTGGCGAGCTGCCTATCCCTCTCAACCCCGATTATATCTCTAACCACGAATATAAGGTCGAACCTTGAGAGTATAGTGGGGGGCAGGTTAACGTTATCTATGAAACTCCTCTGGGGATCATAGACTCCAAGCTTAGGGTTGCCAGCGGCTAGTATTGAGGTCCTAGCGTTAAGCCTGGCGACAATGCCGGCCTTAGATATGCTTATATGCTGCTGCTCCATAGCCTCATGTATGGCAACCCTATCATCTTTCTCCATCTTATCAATCTCGTCTATAACAGCAACACCCCCATCTGCGAGGACTAGAGCCCCAGCCTCCAAATAATACTCTCCAGTCTTCGAGTCCCTCAACACTGCAGCCGTTAACCCGGCGGCCGTAGAGCCCTTCCCAGTAGTGTATAGAGACCTGGGGGCTATCCTAGTAGCGGCCTGGAGCAGCTGGCTTTTAGCGACTCCAGGATCTCCCACGAAGAGGACGTGAATATCCCCCCTAATCCTCGTCCCGTCTGGAAGCGTTTTAGGAGCCCCCCCGAACAGGAGGAGGGCTATAGCCTCTTTCAAGTCCCAGTAGCCGTATATGCTGGGGGCTATGCTAGCCACGATCCTCTCTTTTATCCATGGATCCCTCTGGAGTTCCTTGATCTTCTCCTCGTCCTCCCTTGATATGCTAACTTCCTCTAGAACCCTCTCTGAAACCCTTAGACTATTAGCTTCTATGTAGGGCTCGTAGAGGGGGCTCTTCTCCCCCGTGCTTTCTAGTTTAACTATTCCAACTATGGTAACCCTGTCCCCGGGCCTGGCGGAGTCTACGAGGTCGTAGGTTAGATGGGCTTCAACGCTCCTGGGCATCTGCCCTCCGGGCACGTCTTCAGGCTTCTCCTGGATTACTATCCTCTGCCAGTCTATGTACTCTGATTTCTCCTTCAACAGTAAGAATTTCCCCCCGCCTTCTCCGCAGACGGGGCATATGCTGGGTCTCTCGATTCTTTCCCCTATCTCCTCCTCTTCCTGGGGCCATGTGAATTCGGAGCCGCACTTTTCATGTCTGAAAATGGCTTTAACCATTTTACTCCTTAGGGGGTGCATTCTCGTTATTATACCCTCTATCTGGACTAGTTTGCCCACATGCTCGCTCCTAATATCTCTTATCTTATAAGTGTCGTATAGTCCAGCCACCCTGACTATGAACTTTTTCTTCTTCTCTACTAGCTCGAGATTCTCCTGGGCTACAAGTTCTTTAACAGCCTCCCCCGCGTCCCTGAGGACTTCCGATGGCCTATCCACTAGAAGGTAGGCGAGCTCCACGTCGTACTTGTAAAGGTCTGAGAACTCTATTATCAAACTTCTAGCTCCAAACTCGATCATACGCCTAAGCCTATCAACATATTTGAACCTCCCACTCTCATCTCTAAAGTTCGATATGAAATCCTTAAACCTCTCAACGTAAACAGCCTCAGCCACACTGCCAACTTCAGCCACGCCTCTCACCCCTCGACGTGAGGGATTTAAGATAGTCCCTCCAAGCTTCCACAGCTTTAACCACGTGGTTATAAACTATAGCCTCCTCCGGGGACATTTTATCCCTAACATCTTCAGCCAGGGAATAGGCAAGCCTCAATATCTTAGAAAGCCTAGTCTCCCCTACGTCCAGCAAGTTCTTCTCAGCCACCTCCCTATCCCTAAGAAGCATGCCGCTCGGAGACTCCCTAATAAGCCTGTCAAGCCTCTCAATAAACTCGCTAGACTTCAAATAGAAATCCTGGGGCACGGGGTTAACTTGATCCCCCGCCCTCCTCCTCTCCCTAAAATGAACCATGTTAATATAGTCGACATCAATGGGGGACTCCTTAACATCGACAAAACCAAGATCCTTCAAAAGCCTAGCCTGCCACCTGGGAAGCTCTATCTCATCACCCCTCTTAACATCTAGGGTCCCAGAGGGGGTGGGAAGCCCCGCATAGTCCTTTAGGAAAATAACCCTAACCCTCCTAACCTCATAGTCCAGCCTGATCAACTCAAGCCTCTCTTTAAACACCAAACCCCCCACTATATTCTGAGAGAGCCGAGGGAAATAAAGGAAATAGCCCGTCTCAAAAACCCTTAGCAGTCAACCACACACTCTCCAGGGAATACCTCGGGCCAGTTAACTGGTAGGATTCGGATATAGTGACGAGGACGCTCCATGTGACACCACATCTTTTCCGCCCGCCGGCATCTATATTATCGTTGAAACAGGCTTACCCCCTCACTACTAGAGATTTTAAAGCCCTCCCGCCTAGCCCGGTGAAAATGCGGGTAGCCCTGTATTCTCACAGGGCGGCTTGTTTAACCTGGGGCCTCCCAGTATTAAATGTAGCGGTCTAGGCCTTTACTTTCTTTTTTCCTTGTTTTCTCTTCTTTAGCTTTTTTATGTTCTATTTCCTCCGGTTTTGCTTTTCTTATTTTCTCCACGGCTTTAAGCACGTCGTTAGTTCTGGGGCCTGCTAGGTATTCTATCATGTCCTTGTCTAGCCTGTAGCCTAGTGCTAGTCTTGCGGCCATTGTTGGGTCTGTCTCGTTCCTGAATATTACTGTGAGTACCGGGATTACCTCGTTTTTCACTGTTCTCTTAGATGTTAGGAGTCTGCGTGCCAGGTGTTCCGCTAGCTTCTCTCTCAGCTCTCTTCTGGCTTTTAGCTGGCTCATTAGCCTTATCCTCTCGGGGAACCCGTATCTAGCCTCTAATATTTTCCCGCTCACTCTGGCGAAGGCCACCCCGGGGCCTATTAGGTCGAACACGTAGGATAGGAGCCCCCATTCTCCAGCTTTACTCCTGTTGAGGAATATTGTGGCTCTCGCTAGGGACTCGTATGCTCTGTAGAGGTCTTGCGGGTCGCCGTATTTTTTCGGTATGTTATCGTTGAGCCACGCTATGAGAGTTTCATAGTCCTCCTCGCTCTGTGTCACAGCTCTCTTAGCCATCCACGCTTGTTTCGCGTAGAATACTCCGCTTAGGGTTCTCCATATGTTTAACGTTTTCTCCCTCCCCTTGACTATGGTTCTGGCTAGGTCTAGGGTTACTTCTCTATAGCCTTCCGCTATTGTTTGTAAATCGTTTACCGCCGCTCTAGCGTCTCCCATGCTCCTCTCAGCTATGTATGCTAATGCTTCTTTATCGCATTTCAGCCTCTCAGACTCGCATATCCTCTGGAGTAGGGCTATTATCTGGGTGTTTGTGAGCTCTCTAAACTCCACCATTAGCGAGTATTCTCTTAAATCCCTCAAATGCTCTCTCCAGGGGTCGTTTGCAGTCATTATTATAGGGTTTAGAGTCTCCTTTACAACGTTCATTAGAGCTTCAATACCCCCCTCGTCGGCCTTGGGGTCCAGGCCGTCAACCTCATCCATGAGTATTATGAGGCCCCTCCTGAATAACGGCCTCTTTTTAGCGGCCACAGCCACAGTCCTTTCTATGTCGCTCCTCCTCCTATAATCGCTGGCGTTGAGCTCGAGCACCTCCATGTTAAGCTCTCTGGCTAGAGCTTCAACGAGGCTTGTCTTGCCAACCCCCGGGGGCCCGTAGAGTAAGGCCACCCTCTTACTCGGCACTCTGCCCTTCAGCCACTCTTCAAGCCACTCTCTTAGAGCCTTCTTAGCCTGGTCTTGGCCTACGACCTCCTCAACCCTGCGGGGCCTATACTTGATTACCCAGGGCAGCCTCCTCTCAGACACTTAAGATACCCTCTTACCCAGCAGGGATAGCCATGCTATGAGGGCTGAGAGCTGTATGTCGTCATCGCTTCCTTCTACAAGCCTGTAGTGTATTTCGCCCACGTAGTCCGCTATGAGAACCCTATACTCCTCTGGGATGTTAAGCTCCTGGCTGAATATCTCCCTGTGTATCTGTTTCACTATATCCTCGCCGCTTAAACCATAATCTATCATGAGCCTCCTAGCCAGCTCCCTAGCCTCCATGAACTTGCCTGACAGCGCTAGCTTAATCATATCCCTAACCTCCCTGGGCCTAGCCATGCCCACAACTCTGAAGACAGCGTCCACGGTGATCTTGCCGAGGCTGGCCGCAGCCTGGAGTACGTTTATAGCCTTCCTCATGTCCCCCTCGCTTATCTCATATATAGCGTCTAGAGCTTCATACTCGTATTTAACGCCCTCAGCCTCAGATATGAACCTGAGCCTCTCAACAATATCATCCTTCTTGAGAGGCACAAACCTGAGAAACGCACACCTACTCTGTATAGGGTCTATGATCTTAGAGGGGTAGTTGGCGACTAGTATAAACCTCGTAGACCCTGAATAGAGCTCCATGAGCCTCCTAAGAGCCTGCTGAGCATCCCCCGTCATATTGTCGGCTTCATCGAGAAGGACTATCTTGAAGGGAACCCCCTCGGGAGCCCTACTCCTAGCGAACTCCTTAACCTTCTCCCTAATAACGTTAATACCCCTCTCATCGCTCGCATTAAGCTCCAGCATGTACTGCCTATAGTTCTCACCGTAAAGATCGTGGGCGAGAGCGTGGGCGGCAGTAGTCTTCCCGGTACCCGGGGGGCCTGAAAATAGTAGGTGGGGCATGTTTCTCTCTTTAACTAGCTGTTTAAGCCTCATAACAACCTCTGTCTGGTTAACTATCTCGTCGAGGCTCCTGGGCCTATACTTTTCAACCCACAATATCTCAGCTACGCTCAACACTTAACACCCCAACCATCGGGCACCTTCCAGCTTTTTGTATCCCATCTTCTTTAAAGGGTTAGCCTGTATTTTAAATACTCATAGCGGCTCCCGGCAAATCTAGACGCTGCTAGGTGGGTTTTTTGTTTTCGATAACACCCTTATATCTGTTATTCTCGTTGTCGGATACTGGCCTCTCTCGTCTTTTTCATACTTTTTAACCATATCCCAGACTGTTAGTAGGGCTGCGGCGACCCCCGTTATAGCCTCCATTTCTACTCCTGTCTCCGCTTTCGTCTTAACTTTTACATTTACTTCAACATAGTTCTCCCCGTAGTTGAAGTCCACGTTAACCGCCGTTACCGGTATTGGGTGGCATAGTGGGAGTATTTGAGGCGTATTCTTAACTGCTAGTATGGCAGCTATTGAGGCTACGCTCTCCACATCCCCTTTTTCCACAGTCTTCTCCCTTATCATTTTAACAGTCTCGGGCTTCAACACTATTCTCCCAGACGCTATAGCCTCCCTATATACAGGCTCTTTCAACGTTATATCTACCATGCTAGCCCCGCTCAACCTCCCCCACCCCGCGCCTCCACAACTTACATGCTTAATAAAACTGTTAAATAACCTCGCCCCAAACTCTATTGGGGGTGCATCTTTTTGAGCTCTACAGGGGGGTTCAAGTCTCTAACTAGTATAGAGGAGGTTTTACGGGAAGCCGGGAAACTATTGACCCACAAGCCCTCAACTGTTAAGGTTAACATAGGGGAAGCTCTGGGCAGATACCTTGCGGAGGACATTGTAGCCCCCTTCAACCTGCCCCCCCATAATAGGTCTGTTGTAGACGGTTATGCTGTAAGGAGCAGGGACACTTTCGGGGCCTCCCCCTCAAACCCTGTGATCCTCAGGGTTAAAGGTTTCATTAGGGTGGGCGAGAATCCTAGTTTGGAGGTTGGGGAGGGCGAGGCTGTAGAGCTATCGACAGGGGCTCCAATGCCTAAGGGTGCAGACTCTGTTGTTATGTACGAGAAAGCTAGGAGGGTGGGGGATTTCATCGAGGTTCTAGAGCCTGTGCCCCCCCTAGCTAACGTCTCTAGGGTAGGGGAGGATGTTAGGGGGGGCGAGAGGATCCTGGTTAGGGGTGTTAGGCTAGCCCCTTGGGATATAGCTGTTCTCGCATCTCTAGGTTATAAGAGTGTTATGGTTTACAGTGTTAACGTAGCGCTTATCAGCACCGGGAGCGAGCTCGTGGAGCTTGAGAGCGTAGAAGACGCTAGGGGGGTTTTAGAGGGGGGTCTCGTTATTAACAGTAATAGGTATAGCATGGAGGGGCTTCTTAGGGGGAACGGCTTTAACCCACACTATCTCGGCATAGTCCCCGACGACTTTGAAGCTGTTAGAAACGTTATATTAGAAGCTTTAGAAAACTATGATGCTGTAATAACGATGGGCGGGGCCTCCGTCGGTAAGCCCGACTATACTGTTAAAGCTGTCAAGTCGCTTAACCCAGAGTATCTCGTGCACGGCATCCTAATGAGGCCTGGGAGGGCTAATAGCCTCGCTATAATTAGGGGGAAGCCCGTGTTCATGCTGAGCGGGTTCCCCGTAGCTTCCATAGTAGGTTTTGAGGCCATAGCTAAACCCCTACTACTCAAGATGGTTGGGGGGGTTGAGGAGCCTAAACCTGTAGTTAAAGGGGTTTTAACGAGGAGGGTTAACACTCCAATTAACGTGAGGAGCTACGTTAGGGTTAAAGTTTACAGGAAGAACGGAGAGGTCTACGTGGAGCCCCTAGCTTTAACCGGTAGTGGTATTCTGAGCACCCTAGTTAAGGGTAATGGCATTTTAATAGTCCCGGAGAACAGGGAGGGCTACGATGAGGGTGACATTGTCGAGGTCATCCTGTTGAGGAGCATAGAGTGGGGTGGCGAGCGGGTTGAAGAGCCTCTTAGAGGAGTTTAGAATAGTGGAGTTGAAAGCCAGCTATTACATCTCAGAAGGCCTTCCACCCATGCCATATGATGCCAGCTTTAAAGTCAACGTTAACGGCGTCTTCTACACTGACATTACAGCCTCGCCAGACCATATAGAAGACTCTGTAGTAGGGCTACTGGCGGGCAATAACATTTTAAAGTCTAAGGGCGACCTACTAAGCTTGAATGTTGATAGAGAATCCAATACTATAGAAGTTAAAATAGCTGGAGACGTGGCTCTAAAGAGGCTTTTCATAGACGACTGCATAGCCCTAGCCTCCCAAGGTGTTAGGGTGAAGCCGGGCTTCAGGCTCGAGAAAAAGCTCCTAAACGCTCTAGTCGAGGATTTCGAGTCTAGGGGTAGAGGCTTCCAGGGTCTTCAAGCCACAGGACTATACTCCAGGGATGATAAGGTTGCAATAATAGCTTTCGATGTGAGCCGCTATGTTTCAACGTGTAAGGCTATAGGGAGGGCTCTCAGGGAGGATTTAAACCTTAACTCTTCAATAGCCATAGCTACAGGCAGGGCCACCGGAGACCTTGTAGCTCTACTGGCTAACGTGGGGGTCCCCATTGTGGTCACCTCTAAAGGTCCTGTATACGGGGGTTTCGCAATGGCAGCTCTTCTAGGGGTCACTCTCATAGTCTATAGGGGACTCCGAGAGTTCACAGCCCTAACCTACCCTGAGAGATTAGTGGGGTGATGGGGGTTGTCTAAGCGCGTTATTTACCATGAGCTCCTAACGCCTGAGGAGGGTCTGGCGAAGATACTTGAACATGTAGATGTTAAGCCTGTGGGCGTAGAGGAGATTGACATATCTGAAGCCTATGGGAGGGTGCTAGCTGAAGACGTTTACTCCCCGGTTGATGTGCCCCCATTTGACAGGTCTACTGTAGACGGTTATGCTGTTAGGGCTGAGGACCTCTACGGGGTCGACGAGCTGAACCCCGGGAGGCTCGAGGTTGTAGGCTCAGTGAAGCCCGGGAGGGTGGCTGAAGGGAGAGTGGATGTTGGGGGGGCCATGGAGATATCTACTGGAGCCCCCCTTCCAGCGGGGTCTAACGCTGTGGTCATGGTTGAATATACTAAGTATGAGGGCGGCTCCATCATAGTATACAAGTCTGTAGTCCCCGGGGAGAACGTTGTGAGCGCGGGCTCGGACATAATGATGGGGGAGCTGGTCCTGAGGAGGTGTACAGCGCTTAGGGAGAGGGAGATAGGGGTTCTGGCTGCTGTAGGGCTTAGGAGGGTTAAAGTATACGCTAAACCCAGGGTAGCTATAATATCGACAGGGGACGAGCTGAAGCCCCCGGGGAGCCCTCTCGAGCCCGGCATGATCTACGATATTAACAGTTACAGCATAGCAGCCTCCCTTAAAAGTCTGGGGGCGGAGCCTGTAATACTGGGTATTGTGGGGGACGATCCGGAGGCTATGTCTAAGCTTATTGGTGACGCTGAGAGGGGCTATGACCTTGTTATAGTCTCCGGGGGCACTTCAGCGGGCCCTACGGATGTTGTATATAGAATTCTAGATAGTCTAGGGCCTCCGGGCGTGGTCGTTCACGGCCTCAAAGTTAAGCCTGGAAAACCTACTGTTATAGCGGTTTCTAAGAGTGGAAAACTAATAATAGGGCTCCCAGGATATCCAGGCTCGGCTCTCATGATCTTCAACTTGATAGTTAAGCCGTTAATATCTAGAATGTTATGCCTCCACACTCCAGAGCCCAGGGTTAAAGCAAGGCTTGCGGTGAGAGTTGAAGGAGCTAGGGGTAGGAGAGGCCTCCACCCTGTCAGCTTAATAGACACGGGGGCCGGCATAATAGCATATCCCATGCCCGCGGAGTCTGGGGCTATAAAGAGCCTAGCGTACTCAGACGGCTTCATAGCCGTCCCCGAAACCGTGGAGTACCTTGATGAGGGGGAGACCGTGGAGGTTACACTTTTCTCTAGCGAGTATAGGCCTGCAGACCTTTACATAGTGGGCAGCCATGATGTGGGGCTCGACAGGCTGATCCCTCTCACAGGGTTGAACGTTAAAGTCATAAACGTGGGCTCCCTTGAAGGGCTTAAGGCCGCTGCTAGGGGGGAGTCCGACATTTCCGGGCTACATTTAGTCGACGAGGAGACGGGGGAGTACAACATACCGTACCTTGTAAGGTATAATGTTAAGGGGGCTATCCTAGTGAGGGGCTATATGAGGGAGCAGGGCCTCATAGTATTTAAAGGCAACCCCCATAAAGTTAAAGGGTTAGAGGATATTCTAGATAAGAAGCTAAGCATGGTCAACAGGAGCAAGGGGTCTGGGACAAGGGTGCTATTAGATTTAAAGCTCAAAGAAATAGCCGCCGCCAAAGGCTTAACCTTCGAGGAGATAACCAGCTCAATCAAAGGATACTACTATGAAGTAAGAACACACACAGCAGTAGCGGCCGCAATAGCCCAAGGCAAGGCTGACGCCGGCCTAGGGATAAGGCTTGCAGCACACCTCTACAACCTAGACTTCATAAGCCTAGGCTGGGAGCTCTACGACTTCCTAATACCTAAAACTAAACTAGATAAAGAGCCCGTCAAGAAATTCCTTAAAACCCTCACAAGCGAAGACTTCAAGAGAGAACTCTCAAAACTCCCAGGATACAAGATACCAGCAAATATGGGCGAACCAGTATGGACTGTTTTCTAGAGTAAAATTTTTAGAGTTTTTGATTATATGGTTGCTTAGAGGCATTTAAGAACATCATAATGTCCCGCTATAGAGACTATAAGGGGTTGGGGGAAGCCGAGCTTAAAACCATGGGGAAAACAAAAACACCCATAGCATTGGGTTTCGTGACCACATGTTAAAGTTAGTAATGGTTTAGCTTAAACCCCATTGTTCCCTCCTACTCTCTTCTAGGCCTGTCAACACGATATGTTTGACGCTCTCATGGTTTTCAAAGGTATCGGCTGCTAAGCTGGACTTAGGCTAGTGACTAGCTTAAACCCCCGCCTGCGGGGGGGAACACGTCGACCAGGCTGCCCTTCTCTATTGTGGTGTTTAGGCCGTTCAAGAGCCTGTAATTGTGTCCATTAACTAGTATGACGTAATTCTCGAACCCCGTCTCTACTAGTATTTTCCAGAGTTCCGGTATGCCCTCTAATAGTTCTGAGAGTTTAACCTCTTCCTTGGCTTCGACGTCTTTAACGCTCCAGCCCAGTCTCTCTCTCAAGGTGGCGTAGACTCTGATTTTAATGGTCAACGCTACCTCTCCTCTTATACTGTTGGTTCTGTTAGACCTAAAAATTGTAAGTATAGAGGACGCTATGGGAGCATAAAGATTTATTAATACCCTAGAATCAAGAATATAGTGAGTAAGGTGGGTTTGTTGCCTCTTGGAGGCTATATGGGGCGCATTATAAGAGTCGACTTGACTAATCAGAAAGTTTATTTTGAAGAGCTTCCTGAGGACGTTCTCAGAACGTGGGTTGGCGGTAGGGGTCTCGGAGTCTATATTATGCTTAAGGAGGTTGACCCTAAAGTCGACCCGTTAAGCCCCGGGAATAAGGCTATAGTAGCTACCGGGCCCCTAACAGGAGTTCCGGGTCTCGTGGCTCCCGGCAGGTGGGCTTCCATCACCAAATCCCCTCTAACCAACACTATACACGACTCCCATAGTGGCGGTAAGTTTGGGCCTGAGCTTAAGTTCGCCGGCTTCGACGCTGTCATAATTGAGGGCGCTAGTGAGAAGCCCGTTTACCTATGGGTTTACGATGGTAAGGCCGAGCTTAGGGATGCTAAGCACTTATGGGGTAGAGATGTTTGGGACACTACTGATACTATTAAAGAGGAGATGGCTCCAGCCATAGGGAGGGAGGATGCTGAGGGCATCAGAGTCGCTTGTATAGGGCCGGCGGGCGAGAATCTCTCTAAAATAGCTGCGCTGATAAATGATAAGGCTAGAGCCGCAGGCAGGGGAGGTCACGGGGCTGTATGGGGCTCTAAGAAGTTTAAAGCTATAGCTGCTAGGGGTCACATGAGACCTAAACCAGCTAAGGAGGACAAGTATAAAGAGGTGGTCAGTAAATCCTTGGAGCTAGCCAGAAAATCCCCTATAACTTCCGAGGCTCTTCCAAAGTATGGTACTGCAGTTCTAGTTAACGTTATAAATGCTCACGGCGCCTACCCCACTAGGAACTTCCAGACGGGGGTCTTCCCGACAGCTGATAAGACAGGCGGGGAAACAATAGCCCGTGAAATACTAGATGAGGAGCTGAGGAAAGAGGAGATATGCTGGGGCTGCGTCATAGGCTGCTCTAGAGGCACGAGGATCACTAAGCCCCCCTTCACCGGTGAGGGGGGAGGCCCTGAATATGAGACTGTATGGTCTTTCGGAGCCCAGACTGGGACCGACGACTTAGCGGCAATCACTAAAGCCCACTACTTGACTAATCAAGTGGGTGTGGACGCTATATCTATGGGCCATGTGATAGGAACCCTAATGGAGCTCGTGGAGAAGGGTAAGGTTCCCAAGGAGAAGCTTAGGGGTCTCAAGGTTGAGTGGGGTAACGGTGAAGTCTTAGTGGAGTTAACGTGGAGGACAGCTTATAGGTCGGGCATAGGTGATGACCTCGCTGAGGGCGCCCTAAGGCTAGCAACAAAGTATGGAGCCCCAGAGCTAGCCATGGTTGTGAGAGGGCAGGAGCTTCCAGCATACGATCCTAGGGGAGCTAAGGGCCACGGCCTAGCATACGCTACTAGCAACAGGGGAGGCTGCCACCTAAGAGCCTACATAATAGCCCCCGAGATCCTGGGAGTCCCAGAGCTGATAGATAGGTTCTCCCCCGTGGGTAAAGGCAAGTGGGTTAAACTCTTCCAGGACGTCTTTGCAACCCTAGACAGCCTCGTCGTATGCAAGTTCGTCACCTTCGCATATTGGAGTGATGTCCTGGCAGAGCAGCTTTCCGCGGTCACAGGGTGGGACGTGTCCCAGGCAGAGTTTGAGACCATAGGGGATAGAATATACAATGCCGAGAGAGCCTTCAACGTGCTAGCTTTCGGGGACGGCGAGGAGTATGACACGCTGCCAAAGAGGCTACTAGAAGAGCCTATGCCCGAGGGCCCAGCTAAAGGCCATGTTGTAGAGCTGAAACCAATGCTAGAAGAATACTATAAAGCTAGAGGCTGGATCAGGGGGAGACCCACAAGGGAGACTCTAGAAAAGCTAGGACTCAAATGGGTAGCCGACAGGCTCGAAGCCGAAGGGCTACTCCCAGCTTGAAGCTGGTGTAGCCGCATTATTCAAAGTCTTTTTCCCCTCTTTTCTTTTAAATTTTAGTTTAAGATGTTCTAGTTTTCGAGCAAGGCTGGGGTCTTGGTTTAGATAGGGCAGTATGAGAGCTTGTGCAGGTAGGGGCAGTGAGCGCATGAGGGGGAGTTTCCGTGGCAGTCGTATTCGTTGGAGAGTGTTAGGTGGCAGTAGTTTTGGAGCTCACAGTCTAGGCATGAGGGTATTGCTGTTAGATATAGAATGAAGAGTGTCCGGAAATGCCTCTTCCATATGCTTGCCAGGCTTTCCTCCCCAACGTCCCCTATCACCACCTCTCTCACTGTGCGGGGGACACCGTTTACTATGGTGGTCCACGTTCTAGAATAGTATAGGCATGGGGAGATTTTACCGTCACACCTCACGTATAGGGCTTTGTTTGAGGCGAAGGGGCACGACCTGTGTGATGAGGGGTTTACGTTGGGCTTGGAGATTTTAATCCCTGACTCTATCGATTTTACCCCCACGTATTCGAGCTGCTTTCCTACTTTAAGCCTGCATTCCGGGTCTCCCACACAGTCTATAGTTGTGTCCCCTCCAATGTATGGTATGTAGTAGCTGAGGAATATCTCCACAATGTTTAGGGCTCTAGCATACTCGAATATGCTGGAGATCTCGTTAACGTTAAGCTTGTTTATGGTGAATATGGCTTTTACCACGGGCTTGAGGGAGCCTTTCTCGCTTTTAGCCTTAGAGAGGGCCATTAAACCCCTAGTCACGGCGCTGAGGCTGCCCCTTCTCCTTATCATGCTATATAGTTTAACGTCGAAAGCGTCTATACTAACGTAGAGCTCGTCGACACCAATATCCACTATAGCCTTAGACATTTTCTCAAGGTTTGAGCCGTTAGTGTTCAACACCACCTCAAAACCCCTAGCCTTAGCCTCCGAGAGGAAGTCTAGTATGTTAGGGTTAACCGTAGGCTCCCCCCAGCCTGTAAATATAAGCCTCCTCACGCCCAGACCCTCAGCCTCCCCCAAGATCCTCTCGTAAAGGGAGGGGTTCATGTTACAGTTCATGGTGAAGCCCTTAGCCCCATACCTGAAACAGTGTATACAAGAATAGTTGCACGCAGTGGAAACCTCGATAACTAGAACCCTCGGCCTAGAATCCTCCCTCAAGCTCACAACCCAATCATTAAATAACAAAACACCCACGGGGAAACCCCTTCCTCATATTGGAGTAGCGCCTAATAAATTCGAAACCTAAAACATACAATCTTAAACCTTGGAAACCTCCATGGGGGGCCATTGTAGAGTTTAGCTTGGATATTAAACCCTAACCTCCCCTAGGAGAGCTCGCAAGACTCGACTCTAAAGCTAGGATAGCCGGCTCCCAACATAACATTAGAGAAACATTGGAACTGAACGAGAGAACCAAATAACATCACACTCTCCACTAGAACAACCCCAAGATTAACAATTGAAACACACTTCACCATAAGCTATCAAAATTTTAACTTTTGGGTTACCTTGAGCTTAATAGGAGGCAGGCTTAATTGGTCACGAGAACCCTCGCGACTGTTCTGCTTATCCTCGCTATAATAGTTCTAGGCATAGATTTAATAGCCGGGCAAGTTTTAAGGGATATTATGGAGGGCGTTTTAAGAGCGTTTCAAGATAGGTCTGTAGAAGCGTACGTTGCATGTCATTCTCCCGAAGTGTTCTCCCTTGACGTTGACGGGGTAATAGTGCCTAAAGCAAGCGTAACTAAAATAGATGTGTTGAAGCGTTTTAAGGGAGCCCTGAATATTCTCAAGGTGCGCGTAGATGCTGGGGCGGGCTCTGTGGATATCCCAGTAGACTTAAGGATACCAGAAGGAATACCGCCCCTCGTAGTTTGGGGCTTCGGGTCGGCTAAACTGAATAACGTAACTATCTGGGTTAAATCCTATTTTGACGCTGGAACCACAATGTGGGGTGAGAAGGGGTCGGTGTGGGTTTTCATAGAGAATCCTATTGACGACTCAAGGGGCTCAACAAGTTTAAAAAACATAACATTATACCTCGTGAAAACGGGGAGAGGAGCGGCTAATGTAACCTTAAAAGTTGAAGTGAAACCCGGGGAAGTGCCTGTATGCCCTATCCATCATAGCACACGTTAAAGCCCTACCAGAGATTTGATTTGGGACGTTCTTGTACTGGTGTTTTAAGATAGAGTTGTGGCGCATGTTAGAGTGTTTCCAGCGTTTCCAGTAGTTTTTTCAGTGTGAGGACTTTAGGGTTATTCAGGTTTGCCTCATATATGCGTAGTTTTCCATATCTCCTCTCTACGGCTATGTTAGCGGATTTTAGCTCTTCCAGGTGTTTCTCCACCCGTTTATGGTTTAGCCCTGTTTCTCTCACTATTCTCGATATGTTTGCTTGCCCGTCTCTAAGAAGTATTTTTAGGACTTTCACCTTGCCTTTGCTCGATAGGAGCTTCTCTACTTTCACGCGTCCCGCCCCTCTTCTTCCTTTTAAAGCTTTTTACTGTTTTTGCTGGCTTATTCTATCTAAGAGTATTGAGTCTACAGCTTCCTTAATCCTGTCTGCCGGTATTTCGGGAGGTAGTCTTATTAGGGTTGTCTTACCTCTCATGCCTTTACTTGAGAGCCTGGCCTCTATGAGCCCTATTGTTGCAAGGTTTTTGAGGTATGTGTGGAATTGCGTGTGGCCGCGGGGTTCTTCTCCATAGTAAGTTGATAGCTCCTCGTATCTCCCCCTTAGGTCTCCCGTTGTTGTCCAGCCCCCCTTCTCCATTGTTTCGGCGGCGACCGCGGCTATTATTATGAGCTCGTGGGTTGAAAGGTTTCTGAGGTCCCCTAAAGGTATGTAGGCTAGGGCGCTCTCAGATATAGCCCTCCTCACGTGCCCCTCTCTTATAGTGTTAAGCCCTTCAGCCTCCGCCAGCTCGGCAGCCATCCTCAGTGTTAGTATTGCCTTCCTCGCGCTGCCATCGCCTCCCTTGTCATCTCCAAAGTACTCGCTTATCATATCTAAGAGGTAGTCGTCCCAGGAGCCGGGTTTTAAGCCTTCTTCAGCCCTCTGGACCAATATCTTCTTAAGTTCCTCGCTAGTGTAGGGTTTGAGGTGCACTCTGAAGCCTATTTGGCTCTCTATCTGTGGGATCCTCTCCCTCATGTAGGGCATTACTCTAAAGTCGCTCGCCACTAGGAGGAAGCTCATCCTGTTCAGCCCGTCCTTTGAAGGGATCTCCTCATATACTCTTAGGAGAGTGTAGAGGTCGTCATCGCTTATTTTAGGCGACAGTAGCAGGCTTTGAAACTCATCTATTATAATTAAGGAGAAAGTGTCTCTAATATATAAGTAGTCGACGACGGCTTTGAGAACCTCTATCGGAGAACTACCCCTAACGCTAACGTTAAGACCAAGCTGATCCACTATAACTGAAAGTATCTGGTGTAGTGTCGGGGCTCCAAAAGCGTTCACATATACTGGTTTAAAGTTTACACCCCTCCCTCTGGCAAACTCTGAAAGCCCCCTACCAACATGCCACGCTACTGTAGTTTTACCTATACCAACCCTTCCTATAGAGCCGTATATGAGCGAGACATCTGTAAACCCGGAGTATTCTTCGAGCCTCGCAGCATACCTTGAGGTGATCATTGACGCCTCCTCGCCTCTAACGAGGAGTTTTCTAGGCTTGTAGCTCTCGTCGAAAACCATTCTATCTTTAAATATCCTGCTGGACACTCTGGGTCTACCCCCTCCCCAGGTTACCTAGTTGTGTGTAAGTGAAGTTTATAATCATAACCTTAATCTACGTAGAGTAATGTGCAATTAAGCCCGCAAACCCTGGTAATACCATAGGCTATAATGAACAGGTCATCCACAGACTCTACAGCTAAAGCCCTACCAGCCCTCCTTGAAACAGTGAATCCCAGGCTTGAAACTTGAGAGGACACTTCCTCGGGGCTTACAACCCTCTTACCATGACCTCTAACTGTAACTATAACCCTTAAGGGGGCCCTAGGGGCTCCTCCCAGGAGCTCCAGGATTACGCTAAACACTTCACCCTTACCGGGACCCTTTAAAACACGAGAAGCTGGAACAAGCCTTGACATGAAGGAGAACTCCATCTTGGAAGCCAGGCTACTAACCTTGTGAGCGTTAAGCCTCTCTGAGAGTACTAGTAGAACCCCGGGGAACTTTGTCCTCTCAACTCTCACACTCTCATCTCCGGCTATGAGCGCGTCTAGGAGCTCCTCTTCAAGCCAGTATTCTCTCGAGGGCTTGCTTACAGCTATAGCTTTAACGAGCTGGGGCATATGTCCGTTAGGGGGCACTCGGGGCACCTCGGGCTCCTGGCTGTGCAGTATGTCCTACCTAGAGATATTATGAGCCTGTGGGCTTCCTCAGCGTTCCCCGGGCCAAAGTATTCTAGGAGGACCCTCGACACTCTATCATAGCTCCTCTTATCTGATAGGCCCCACCTCAACGCTATCCTCATAGCGTGAGTGTCTACAGCGAAGAAGGGGGCTTTCCTAACCACTGAAAGGAAAACATCCACAGTCTTAGCCCCCACGCCTCTCACAGATAGGAGTGTCTCTCTAAGCCTCTTGGGATCCTCTTCTAACAGGAACTTCTCCCCCCCGAGAGCGTTTATAGCCTCGGCGGCTGCTTTAATAGTCTCAGCCTTCTGCTTCCAGAGCCCTGCAGGCTTAATAGCTTCAGCTATATCGTTAACGCTGGCTTCAAGTATATCGCTCAGTTTAACTCCAACCCTCTCTTTAAGGTTCATGAAGGCTTTTATCGAGTTTCTATCGTTAGTGTTCTGGCTCAATATGACCCCTACAAGCACCGGGAAAGCCCCCTCCCCACTCCTCTCAGCTACTAGGGCCGTGTATCTCCTCCAGTCAACATTTAAAGCCCTCCTAAGCCTCTCTAAAACCTCTGAGCCAGGCGCCCTCTCAGCTATGCTACGCACTTCAGCGCACCGTCCCCGCCTAGTTAAAGTTTAAAGCTAAAACCCTGAAACTATATGTCCCGGTGGGAGCTCTTGGAATGTAAGGCTGGCTTCGAGCATTTAGAGCACACTGCCGACGTGCTCATTGAAGCTAAAGGTAGGAGTCTCTCAGAGGCCTTCGAATATGCTGCGCTCGCCACCTACGAGGTTATGACTGACACTGGCAGGGTGGAGCCTAAGGTTAGGGTTGAGGTTAAAGTTGAGGGCGTAGACATCCTCAACACCCTCTACAGGTGGATAGAAGAGCTGATAGCATACACAGATTCGAGCAGGCTTGTCTTCAGCAAGTTCAAAGTCCACAAGATCGAGATAGGACATGATAACGTAAGGTTGGAGGCTGAGGCTTGGGGAGAGTATTTCGACCCCGAGAGACACCCCAGCAGGACAGTAGTAAAAGCGATGACCTACGCTCAAATGGAGATGAAGGAAGAGGGGGGATGCTGGACGGTGAAGTTCGTAGTCGACATTTAACTAAGACCTTCAAGCTTAACCCTGCAAGTCGGGCAGAACCACGCGTCTTTAGCGTCAACATCGGCGACACTATTACTGAAAGACATCACACACTTGGGGTTGACGCAGTGGTTTAAGCCGAGGAGGTGGCCTAGCTCGTGCATAACCTCCTTTAGGAGCCTCAAGAGAAACCTTGAAACATCACTGTCAGAGAGCCTCTCTGTGTACACAGTCGCCACACCCAAATCGGGTATTGCGAGGCCGAAGATGAAGTTGAGCCCGCTAACATAGCCGTCGCCAGCTATGACGCCCACGACAACCCTCTCTCCCGGCTTTATGTAGCCTTCATAGGCCCCTTTTATGGCCATGTTAACTTCGGGGGCTTTGAGCTGCATCCTCTTCCAGTTGAATTGTTTGGAGTAGTTTAGGGGGAGGGGCCATACTGCTATCCTAACTTCAACCTTGACTGGCAGCCTTTTCTCGAGCTCTCTAGCTATATTCTGCAATTGTGGGAGGTTTACAGGGCCTACGGGCTGTATCACCACTTCTATGGCCTTCACTAGACCCACCCACGGGCTCTTTCCAGGTTAGCGTCTGGGGTGGCGTATAAGGTTAAGGCTTTTAAGTTTAAATCTCTCCCTGGCAGGGTTTCAACAGCTTTCATTAGGCTATGGAGGCTTATGAGGTCTTTGATCTTGGAAACCTTATAGGCGTATCCTAGGAGTACTATGTTGGCCGTCCTAAAGTCTCCCAGCCTCTTAGCTTCTTCCGAGGCGCTAATGAAGTGGGCCTCCAGGCCTGCTGATTTAATTGCTCCAACTATGTCCTCCAACTTTAAAGGCTTAACCCCCGGTATTGAAGGCGGTATTATGAGGGTGTCGCTTACTATGACGCCCCCCCTCCTCATATACCCTATGCTCCTCAGGGTCTCCATAGCCTCCATACTTATCATTATGTCAGCCTCCCCCACAGGTATTAGGGGGGCCTCTATGTTCTCCCCTATTCTAACATGTACTATAACGCTGCCTCCCCTCTGGCTTAGCCCGTGAGTCTCAGCTACAAGGGCTTCCAGACCCTCCAGTACTGCTGCCTCCCCTAGTACTCTGGCTAGGCTCAGTATGCCCTGGCCCCCCACTCCCGCAACTATTATGTTGAGACCCTCCTTCACAGCTCCATCCCCAGGATCTTACTCCATTTGGGGTCCCCGGGCTCTAACACTCTTATAGCCTTGAAGGGGCATACTTGCTCGCAGACCCCGCACCCGGTGCATAGGCTAGCGTTTATGGCTACTCTACCGTCTTCTCCCGGCGTTATTGCCGGGCAGTTGAAAGCCCTATAGCAGATCCCGCACGCTCTACACTTATCGCTTTCGACAACGTAGATGGGCCTTTTAACTTTGAGGCTTGAAGCCATCCTCATAGCGTCTAGTATGCATGCGCCTCTAGCGATTACCACGTGGGTTTCACCCCTATACATAACGTCCCTAATAGCCTCTGATATCTTAGCCTCAACCTCCCTGGTGTCGAAGGAGTCGGCCACGCTCACACGGCTAACTCCAAGGCCTCTAACAACATCCTCAATAGTCAGCCTCCTAGCCTCCCTCCCCAGGGCGTCACGGCCGGAGCCTGGGTGGGGCTGGTGGCCTGTCATAGCTGTAGTCCCATTGTCTAGGACTAGGATTACCATAGGGGCTCTATTATATATGGAGTTCACGACACCGGGGAGGCCCGCGTGGAAGAACGTTGAATCCCCTATAGTAGCCACTACAACCTTATCTTTAACAACGTGGGCCAAACCGTTAGCCAGCCCTATGCTACCACCCATCTCTATGAGGGTGTCTTGAACGTTAAACGGGGGGTTTAAGCCTAGGCTATAACACCCTATGTCCCCAGAGTATATAGCTTCTACTTTCAACATTTTAACAGCCCTCCTCAGGGCATAGAAAACACTCCTATACGGGCATCCAGGGCACAGTACTGGAGGCCTTGGAGGAGGTGTTATAGAAAGCTTTATGGGAGCCTCAGGCCTATAGTTTAACCCTAAAATAGAGGCTAAGGCTAATGTTACAGAGTCTGCTTTAAGCTCCCCGCTCCACTTCAAGTGCCCGGAGGCTTTACCGTAAACTTTAACGTTAACCCCCTCCTCGTATAGAGTGCTTTTAAGGAGGGTCTCGAGTACGGGGTCCCCCTCCTCCACAACTACTATGATGCTCCTACCCTCAGACTCCCTCACTAACAGCTTTCTAGGCAGCGGTATGCTCGTCACTATTTTGAGGAGTCTCACACCGCCCAGAGCTCCCAGTTTATGGAGGGACTCCCTAGCATACCTATAGCCTAAGCCCACACCTACAACTAGGACTTTCGAGTCTTCAGGCCCCTCAACTGTGTTAACAGGATTCTCTGAGAGCGTCTCCCCCATCTTCTCCCACTTCGATAGGAGCTCCTCCCTCAACCTTCTAGCGTGCATGGGCACAATATTCCATCTCGAGACGTTCTTAATGAAATCTCCTGAAAGCCTCGGCTTAGCCAAGGCTCCGAGGGTTACAGGGGCCCTCGTGTGGGAGACCCTGGTAGTTAACCTTAGAATTACAGGGTGTTTCACGCTCTCGCTAAACCTTAAAGCTTCAAGAGTGTCCTCGCGAGCCTCCTGGGCCCCGGCGGGCTCGAATACAGGTATGTAGGCGTGGACCCCATACCATCTATTGTCCTGCTCGTTCTGGCTACTCCACATCCCCGGGTCGTCGGCGGACACTATGAGGAAGGATGCTTCAACCCCGGTATAGGCGCTGCTGAAGAGGGGGTCTGCTGCGACGTTTAAACCCACATGCTTCATAGTCACTACGCTTGGAACCCCGGCCATGGCTGAGCCGTATGCCGCTTCAAAAGCTACTTTCTCGTTTACACTCCACTCTACGTGGGGATAGCCTAGCCTAGAAGAGGCGTATGCTAGTGCCTCGATTATCTCTGAGGAGGGCGTTCCAGGATATCCGGAGGCGAACCCCACGCCATGCTCGAGGCATGCTCTAGCCACGGCCACGTTACCGAGCATGAGCGCCCTAGAACCCAGCTCTCCTAGAACTTCTGGGTAGCTCAAGAGTGCTCTCCCACTAGACTTAAATATTCTCAGTTAAAACTTAAATTAAGGTGCTATTACATGTACAGATATGTTAAGGTTAGTGTTGAGGAGGGGGTCGGGTGGATAGTAATCTCCAGGAGCGAGAAGCTTAACGCCCTCAACAGCGAGCTCCTGGGAGAGCTTATTAAAGCAGTGGACGAGGTTGAAGCCAGGGGAGAAGTTAAAATAATAGTTTTAACCGGGGAGGGTAAAGCCTTCTCAGCCGGGGCAGACCTCTCAGAGCCCGCCTCAGCTGAAACACCAGAGGAAGCCGGCAGGGTATTCAGAAACCTGGCCAGGCTTGTGAAGAGGCTCTTCAACGTGGAGAAACCGTTGATAATAGCTTTAAACGGCGACGCCTACGGGGGAGGAGCCGAGCTAATATGGACGGCAGACCTTGTAGTGGCGGTGGAAAACGCTAAACTAGTATGGCCTGAAGCTAGATGGGGCTATAACGCCCCTATTCTAGCAGCCCTGGGCCCGAGCATATTAGGCCCCTCGAGAACAGCACTCCTAGCCATGACAGCGGAGCCGCTAACAGCAAAAGAGGCCCACCACTACGGGCTGATAGCCAAGCTAGCCCCAGACCAGGAGAGCCTAAGAGAAGAAGTGAAGAGGATAGCGAAAGCAATAATGGAGAACTCACCCCAAGGAATAAAATCTATAAAGAACGCGTTGAAACTAGCGAAAACAAGCCCACTAATAGAGCTAGGTGTAAGCGAGCTGGAAAGGCTTGCAAGAGGAAAAGAGGCTATGGAGGCAGCTAAAGCCTTTAAATCTAAGAAAAAGCCTGAATACCTGTGGTGAACCTAAACTTACAAGCCCAGATATGCTTTAATAACATCTGATTTCTTAGTAACAACTTCTTCTTTAGGCCCCTCCAATATAATCCTGCCCTGTTCTAGAACGTAGAGATACTCGGCTTTTTCAACTGCTATAGCAACGTTCTGCTCTACCAGGAGTATTGTCATTCCAGTCTCGCCTCTCAGCTTATCCACAGTATCTGCAAGCTCCCACGCCACTTTGGGGGCCAGACCTTGGCTTGGCTCATCTAAAAGTAGAACACTGGGTCTAGTCATTAGGGCTCTAGCTACAGCTAGCATTTGCTGCTCCCCCCCACTAAGGCTTCCAGCTCTCTGGTTAATTCTCTCTTTTAATCTTGGGAATAAGTTGAAGACGAGCTCCAAAGAATCATCCTTCTTCTCTGCAGCTCTTTTTGTATACGCCCCCATCTCTAAGTTCTCTCTTACTGTTAAGTCTGGGAATAGTCTTCTACCTTCAGGCACCATGTTAATGCCGAGGTTAACTTTAACGTGTGCCGGTAACCGTGTAACATCTTTCCCGTACAGGCTTATCGAACCCTTCCAAGGTCTTATAAGGCCCATTATAGTTTTCAAAAGTGTAGTTTTACCGGCGCCATTGGAGCCGAGAACAGCTACCACACCCCCCTTAGGTAGTGCTAGGTTAACACCCCAAAGGACTTGAATCTTCCCGTAGCCAGATTCTAAACCTTTAACCTCAAGGACACGGCTCAAAGGCTCCACCTCTTCCCTAAATATATCTCCTCCATTAGCGGATTCCTAAGAACCTCCTCAGGTCTACCCTCAAGGACCTTAGATCCTAGATGTAGAACTATTACCCTCTCAGCGAATTTGACAACAGCTCTCATAACATGTTCTACAAGAGTCGCTATAGCTATATTCTCCTCATCCGAAATTTTCCTGACGAGAGATACTATGTAGTCTACAGCGGATGGGGGCATCCCAGCTACTATCTCGTCGAGAAGAAGTAGTTTAGGCTTCATAGCTAAAGCTTTAGCGAACTCGAGGAGTTTAAGCTCTGGAACTGCGAGCTTTCCAGTAAGCTCGTTTCTTTTATCGTATAAGCCTACTAGCTTAAGCCTTTCATCAGCTATTTCAAGAGCCTCTCTAGCCCCAATTTTCCCGTAGAGGGAGCCGAAGAGAGCCCCTATAGCCACACTTTCCCTTAAAGTTATGTTGGGGAAAGGCCTAGGTATCTGGAATGCTCTCGCTATGCCAAGCCAAGCTCTCTTATATGAAGGTAGCATAGTTATGTCGGCGCCTTCGAATATAACCTTACCTTCTTCAGGCGGGTAGACGCCATTAATAACGTTAAATAGCGTGGTCTTACCGCTCCCATTAGGGCCTACTATAGCAATCCTCTCTCCACGTTCAACTTTAAGGCTTACATTCCTGAGAGCTACTATACCTCCAAACCTTTTGGTAACATTAACAACCTCTAACATAACATAGCCACCTCAGGCTATAAACTCCCTTAACCTTTCAGATCTCTCCCTTAAAAACCCTATTACACCTTGTGGGACCATTACTATGATAGCTATCAGTATTGGGGCGAATATTAGTAGCTGGTATCCCGGTATGTAGCCTGAAAGCACATACTTTAAACCACCATACACCGCCCCGCCAACAATAGGACCTAAAAACGTCCCCGCGCCTCCCAACATTACAATCACTATAGCCTCAACAGTGTAAAATATGTTGAAAGCCTCCGGGGGATATACGGCGGCGAGCTTTAAAGCCCATGAAGCCCCTATAAGACCTCCAAGTATGCCGCTCGTTGAAAACGCTAAAACCTTATAGAACGTAGTATTCACCCCCATGACTTTAGCTGCATCTTCATCTTCCCTTATAGCTTTAAGAGCATAGCCTATTCTCGAGTTTAGATACACAAACGTGATTATTAACGCTATAAAAGCGGTAGCATACAATAGTAGATCTGACACTATGAGGGCTATAAAGCTATACGCCTCATGGCCTACAAGCCTTATTAACGGGCCCGACACATATATGCCGGCAGACCCTCCCCAAATGTCGAGACCATCAACAAGAAACCTTAAACCCTCATTAACGCTTATAGTAGCTATAGCAAAATAAGCTCCCCTAAGCCTTAAAGCTATTCCACCCACTATCAAGGCTAATATGAAGGTTAAAACTATGGTTTCAACTAGACCTAAAATTATAGCTCCATACCCTGGTAGGCTTAGGGATGAAGCCCTGTTAATTGCTGATGCCATAGCATAAGATCCTAGGGCCATGAAAGCTACATAGCCGAAATCCACGTAGCCAGTCATGCCTATGAAAATGTTGAAAGCTAAACCTAGAGCTACATAAAACATTACGAAAGTTACAAATTGCGGCGTAATGAAACCTATGGGTTCCGCCTCAGTTATGAACCTAAGCGCTACTAGAATTAATAGTGTGAAAACCGTTAGGAGGAACGCTCTATACCCCATCATAAACTCATTTCCCCCCAAACAACCCCTGAGGTCTCAACAATAAAATTATCAGTATTAAGAGGAAGGCTATGAAATGGGCTAAAATCATCGGCTGGGGAACTCCGAAAAATGTGAAGACGAGTGTAGACAGGCTTATTATGACGCCCACTAGGATACCACCCACATATGCTCCGTGAAGGGAGCCTAGACCTCCTAAAACTACTATGACGAAAGCTATCAATAGATAGCTGTGCCCTACATATGGATTTATGCCCTGCTGCTGATGTAAAGCTATTAAAGACCCAGACATCAATGCAAGGCTTACCCCAAGACTAAACATTAGCGCGTACATAAGCCTCACATTAATACCACATAAAGCCGCCCCTTCAGGATCTTGCATTAAAGCTCTTACAGCTGTGCCAAGCTTAGTTTTATATAACACTATGAAGAAAACTGCGACAAGTAGGAGAGATAGGAGAGCTGAGGCGACTTTAGATAGGGGCAACCCTATTCCACCTACATATACAGTGCCTATGTCATATATAAACCCCCTATAAGTAGGCTCCCACATTACCTTGGCAGCTTCCTCTAAAAGTATCATCAGCCCCACGCCAGCCACTAGAGTGGAGAGTTCGGGACCATACATGATCCTACTAATGATAGTTTGATAGACAATGGCGCCTATTAGAAGGCCTACAATGAATGATGGTATTAAAGATATTGCAGGGTTTAAACCGTAGAGTACAAAAAGCCAGTATGTTATATACATGCCTAACATTAGGAAAGCTCCATGGGCTAAGTTAACTACTCTCAAGACTCCGAATATAAGGCTTAAACCTACAGCCCCAAGACCGAGGACAGACCCCATTAGGACGCCGGCTAAGACATAATATGGTATAAAAGAAACGAGTAGTTCTACGGATATTTCAAATCCCCTCCTTATACGTTCCGCTCTCAGCTAGGGTATTGCTTTCTTACCTGCGATCTTCTCGCTCCAAGTTGGAATCGGATAATAGAGTTTGCTTTCAGCAGTCTCACTAGGCCACACAACTTTAAATGCTCCCCCTTGCCACTGGCCAACAACCATCCTATGACCTATTTGGTATCCGGTGGCGGGGTCTATTTTGAACCCTCCGAAGAAAGTTGTTAGCTCCATCTTGTTAAAAGCCTCTCTCACAGCATCTTGATCTAGGCTCTGAGCAATCTCGATAGCCTTAACTAGTAGGAGTAGTCCAGCTGCCGCCGAAGCTCCATGATAGCTTGGGGGCGCTCCTCTCTTAGCTAAATATGCTAAGTGGAACTCTTCCGGGGTAGGCCCGAAGTCAGGCTTATACTTTACCCCGGGCTCCCAGTGAGAGGGGCATATTATGCCTTCAGCTAATATGCCTAAAGCCCTATAGAACTCAAGGATGCATGGCGCTACTGTTAGTGATATTAGTTTAGCGTCTATTCTGGCGTCGGCAAGTTGCCTGGCTAAGAGTTGTCCGTTAGCGAAATGGGTTCCAGCTATTATAGCATCGGGTTCCGCGACTTTAAGCTCTGGTAACATGGGGCCAAAATCTGTTATTGCTGGCGGGAAGCCTTTATAATATACTACGGTTAAACCAAGCTTTTCAGCGGCTTCTTTAGCCCCTTTGCCTACCATTCTGTTAAACTCGTCTTCAGCATATAGTATGGCTATTTTCTTTACTGTCGGATCTATCTTAGCTAACATCTCTATAACTGAAGCTTGGTAGCGCGTTGCTTGGCTCCATATTGTGACCACATACTTATATCCTTGTAAGTTAATTAAGTCCGACGCTCCACCCCAGTTGACAATAACCATCTTATGCTTCTCGGCGACAGGAGCTGCAGCGAAAACTAGAGGAGAACTGTAGGGGCTTAATAGGAAGTGTACTTTATCGACTGTTATAAGCCTTTCATAGAGGCTCACTACTAGGTCTTTTGAAGACTGGTCATCGTAGTATTTAATCTCAATGGGAATCTTTTTACCACCTATATGGACGCCGCCATAAATATTGTTAATCCAATCCACCATGGTTAGTATGCCATAATACGCGCTAGTACCCTCTTCAGCATATCTCCCTGACAGAGATATTGTGAAACCTATTACAATTTTCTCGGGCAATGACGGGGCCGGCGTGGGAGCAGGTGTAACTGTAGGTGTTGGTGTGGGTGTCGGCGTTGGTGTAGGCGTAGTAACTGTAGGTGTTATTGGTGTAGTTTCTACCGGCGCTCCCGGCCTTGTAAGCAGGTAGGATGCTGCAACCAACAATATAAGGACCACAATAACTAAAGCCACTATCGCGGTTCTACTTATTGTCAATATTCCACCCCCTAACCTCCTTCTAATATTAAACATATGTAAAGAAAAGTATTTATTTTAAAATATATATTTTTAAATATGGTCTTAGACTGTTATAGGCTATTAGTGGAATGGCTTTTTTGGATGAATTATTGTCAAAGTCATTATTATAGGGAAATTTAAAGTTTAGAGTTTGCTGAACACTGTATATTAGGAAGGGGGTGAGGGCTGTGAGGGAGTATTATTTTGAAGATCTTCCTGTAGGGTTTAAGTATAAAAGTCCTTATGGTAGAACTGTTACTGATGTTGATAATATTTGGTTTACACTTTTAACGAACAACGTTAACCCCATACATTTCGATAAGGTTTATGTTGAGAGGAATTATGGAGGTGAGCCTTTCCACGGGAAGCTGGTCGTTAACGGCCTACTAACCCTAGCTATAGTAGTAGGGCTGACAACGGAGCTCTCAGCTAGGGGTTTCATGGTAGGTCTTGAAAACGTGAGGTGGCTTAAGCCCGTGTTTGCTGGGGATACTTTAACGGCTGAGTGTGAAGTAATAGAAGCTAGACAGTCTAAGGGTAGACCGGAATATGGCATTGTGAAATTGAAGACTAGAGGGTACAACCAGAATGGGGAAGTCGTGGTGGAGTTTGACAGGACCGTAATGGTTCCAAGAAGGGCTTAGAGTTAAGAGGAGCCTCCTCCATACACCAGCTAACAACGAGATAACGCTCAGAAGAGCTCCCACTCTTAGAGCTGATGTCCCAATAGTAGACCTTGAGGATGCTGCGCCCTCAGAGCTTAAGGGGGAAGCAGGGTCTTAATTGAAACTCTTCAAGGATCCTGAATATGCCGAGAGTTTAAAGAATGTTAGAGAAGTCTGCGTAAAACAGTTTATCAAGCCTCAAAGGGTTTAGAGATTTAGCCTTGATAATAAAGCTGAAGAATGTCAACTGCATAGTTGTGCCCAAAGCTGAGAGGGATATCTCACTCCTCTACAGGGCTACGGGTAAAGGGTTAATAGCTATAGTGTGGACTGCTAAAGGGCTCCTCAGACTAGAGGATATAGCAGCCTCTGAAAGTGTTGAGGCGATCGCTCTAGGCACTGCAGACCTAGCTTTAAGCCTAGGCGGATCTAGGGGGCGTACGAGAATAACGCTTATGTTAGAACCCTCATAGTGGTTGTTGCTAGGGCCTACGGGCTCGATCCCATAGATAAGGTGTACTTCAAAGTCGACAACATTGAAGGTTTTAAAGCTGAAAGCTCTAGAGGCTAAAGCCCTCGAATATTCAGGTAAACAGGTAATACATCCCTCACAGGTTGAAATAGCCAATAAAATATTCAGCCCACACGAGGAAATAGAGTGGGCTAAAGAAATGGTGAAAGCTTACGAGAAAGTTCTTAAAAGTGAACAGGGAACTATAAAATATAAAGGTGAGCTTATAGACCATCTTCACTACAAGATAGCTAGAAGAATCCTGGAAACACTTAAAACATAAAGTCCTATATTTAGGGTTGCACGCTTCCCTCACACGTTAAATTAAAGCCTTGGAGGCTTGAAACCCTCTTCATTTCAATATTATCTCTTATAATCTTTATACAGTGTCTACTTTGGAATGTAGATTTATTTCTTCCAAATCCAATATTCGTAGCCGTGGGCCGGCTGTCTTAGCCTCTGTTCTCTAATAAGGTAGTCCATTATTTCAGTGAAAGCTAAATGGTAAAACCAACAGAAGAATTCTGCAAAGCTAGCATATTCACTTGCTTTAAATTTTTTAAATATGTTTTTAATTCCGTCCAGGTTCTTATAGATTATGTTGAAAATATGAGTGGACATATAGTCTATGAAACCGTTAATAATGTTCATGTCTTCTCTAGTGTAAATTGGAGCTTGCGGGTTAAGGTTTTCATCCAGATATAACCATTCTTTTAGGTATTTCATTGACTCCCCGCTTATCTCATAAATACTGTCATAGTATTTCTTCTCATATTCTCTAAGAATCTTAGACACTCTGTCACTCAGTTTCTTTATGACAGTGTCCCTCTCACGACTTGGGAGTTTCACTAATTTTTCGAAGACTTTTGAAGGATCGTTTTCGCCCATTATTTCCATCATAAGTTTAAGCAGGGAGTTGGGCGGGGACACTCTTCGCCTCTCTTCCTCCCCCCAAAGCTTGCAAACCCGTATTCTCCTAGTTCGTCATAATGCATTCCGTAACGGCCGAGGCTCTCCAATCCACCTTCTACACCCCACATATAGTATTGGCCGCATTTCCTCGCAGGCGCTCTAGGCATGATTTTCCCTTCTTCCTCAAACTTCTTCAACATGCCTACATCTAGCGAGTAAGCGCCTATTAGAACAAACCCGACCCTATCAAAGTCGAATCTCGATGAGGCAGAAAGCTTGCGATACGTTTCCATGACAACATCCCAGCGAGCTTTATAGACTTCCCCTATTTCAACCCCCAAACGCCTAGCAGCCTTCTTAGCTCTCCGCACGTCTTCCCTTAATGCTATAAAGAAAGCTGGGATTATGCGCCCCTCTTTTTCTACTATAAACTCCGCTTCTCTCATATACCTTATATGGCTCTCAACATCATGCTCTGGAACATTAAGTAGTTTAGCTATACTCCTTAGAGAATAACCCTTATGAAGCCCTATCACAATACCTCTACGAACACGTTCTTGAAAAGTTGCGTAGGGATTGTATCTTAAACAATAAGAACCAGCAATAATTACGTTAAACCTCGCAGCCCTCTCATTTAAATCCTTAATAAGCCTCACCGTCACGGTCACCTTCACATTAAAAAGAAATTTCATCCTACTTATAAACTCCACCTTCATTACAACTGCTACTTTACTAGATCAAGGGAACTTTATTAAGGTCTCTCAATGAAAACTAAAAGCGTGGAGGGATAACTTGGATAGGTGTAACGAGAGATTTAGCTGATTTTATTGTCAACACAGGTTACGATGATTTTCCAAGAGAAGTTATAGAACATGCAAAACTTTGTATTCTAGACTGACCTGGCTTCAGCTTTAACCATTTCTCTAGAGCCTCCAGCTAAAATAATAACTTCAATTATCGTTTAATGTGAAACCTATTTCAAGAAGGACGTAGACTGCCAACGTGTATTTAGAGTACATATTCTTTTCTTTTGGCGGGAAGTTTACGTCTTCTTGGAGTGCTATTCATTTGAGTGTTGACAGGAATTTTCCGACTTCTTTTTCCCGGTTCTTCGTTGAACTTGTTAAAATATTTTGAGATTATTCTTTGTACCATCCATCCGTCACGGGTGGGCTTGACGACAGCGTTTATTAAATAACCTTCAATGTCTTCATGTTTAGACTTGAGCTCCGCATAGAAAGTTGCTAGAGTATCGTGCGCCGGAACTTTCACATCTACTAATTTTCCTTCTTTAAACATGGCTCGCCAAACATAGGAGTCGTAGTTTGATTTTGCACCGGGTATTTGAATGAAAATCTTATAATCCGAGTAGTCTTCAACCAGTATTATTCTAAAAATTCCTGTTATCGTGAATTTTAGAGTATCGTTTTAGATCTTCCCTAACATCGCTCGGGTCTGGCAAGTCTGTTATAGTCCCTGCTTTGTTCTCGTATTCGCCCCTAATTATAACGCTTTTTACGAGGTTCTCGAATTCACGCCAGCTGGGCTCTTTAAGTTTTCTCATGTTTGCTCACCACCATTTCATACTGTCTTTGTATTCCTCTATGTCTTCATCTTCTCTCGGTTTCCTGAATATAAAGAGGTGTTCGTGGCTTATCAAATAGAAGTCCGTCCAGTACCGCTTGCCTTCAGGCTTCTCCACCCAGCATTCTTCCGCCGTCTTAGCTAGTCCAGCCCACTTTTTTACCTGTTGTTTTAGTGTGCCACTGGACTTTGACAACGTCCTCCTTTAGTATGAAGCCTTCGTCTAGGAATTGCTGCATTACTCTATAAGCTATAGGGACGTAGTGCCTGTTCTTCCTAGTGTCTCCTATCAATATTGCAGCATATCTCCCGGGCTTTAGAACTCTGAAACTCTCTCTGGCGATTTCACGTATTCCCTCAAGATACTCTTCCAGGCTATAGACCTGGGACAGGTCTCCCTCGATCCTCCTACCCTTAGAGTATGGGATTATGTTTAGGTAGGGTGGGTGCGTGGCTATTAAGTCAATACTGTTATCCTCTATTAAGTCCAGGTTTCTAGCATCCCCATGGTAAACCTTTATGCCGGGCTCCCTATAGTTGGGGTCTAAGGGCTTATATGTGAATTTAAGCCTGTCAAGCGTCAACATTAGAGCCTCATAGTTAATATCAACGCCTATAGCGTTACGCCCCAAAAGCTTAGCCTCGACCAGAGTAGTGCCCCCACCACACATCTGGTCTAGGACTAGCTCCCCGAGCTTACTATACCTTAAAATAATGTTCCTAGCAACTTGGGGAGCCCAGTTACCCCTATAGTCACCCTTATGAGTAGCCCAGTCGCCCCTCTTAGGGAAAGACCATACAGTAGTAGTCTCTAGGGTGAAATCGTCGGGCTGATACTTCCTAATAACATGCTGTCCCCCAATGGAGATCTCTTCATCTTCTATACGCACACTCTTATGACTCTTAATATACTCGTAATATTCCTCCCAAGTTACAAGCCTCATTGAAATATATTTACCTTTACTACTGCTAGCGCTTTTCTCCATCGAATTGTTCCACCTAAACTCCACATTACAGCTATTTCCTCCACCAGGAGTATATATGGTGCCGCCGGGGGGATTCGAACCCCCGACCCCCCGGTCTTCAGCCGGGCGCTCTCCCGCTGAGCTACGGCGGCCCCCATTTATTTCTGGAGAGTGGGGGATTTAAAGTTTTAGCTTGTTAGGGTCTCGTTTTGGTTTAGGTTTTTGTTTTGGCTTTTTAAATGTTTAATAGGTTTAATTGTTCCTTTTGATGTTTAGAGTTGAGTGGTTTAGGGTGGCTAGGGTAAAGGTTCTCGGTAGTGGTAGGGAGGTTGGTAGGGCTGCTATCCTCGTTGAGGGTAGTGGTGGTTCTCTTCTGCTGGATTATGGTGTTAATTTTGATGAACAAGATAATCCCGTGTTCCCGGAGCATGTTAGACCTAGGGATCTTTCTGGTGTTGTTTTAACTCACAGTCATTTGGATCATGTTGGTGCTGCCCCCATGCTTTACACTAGTGTTAAGCCCCCGCTTTACGCTACTCCCTTGACTTTGAGTGTTTCCAGGCTTCTCCTTTATGATATGATTAAGCTTAATGGGCCTAGCTTGGCTTTCGACGAGCCTGTTGTAGACGAGATGCTGTCTTCGGCCACCTCCCTCGGCTATGGGGATTATGTTGAGGCTGGGAGTTTCAGGTTTAAGCTGCTGCCCTCTGGCCATATTCCTGGGAGTGCTAGTGTTCTCGTCGACTTGAGCGATAAAACTCTACTTTACACTAGCGACGTCAACGTTATAGATACTAAGCTTATGAAGCCGGCCGAGCTCGAGGGTGTTGAGGCTAACATTGTGGTAATAGAGTCCACATATGGGAACACGAACCACCCGCCGCGAGAAGAGACTGAGGCTAGGTTCGTGAACGCTGTAAGGGAGGTAATAGAGTCTGGGGGCGTTGTTCTAGTCCCCGTTTTCAGCGTTAGCAGGGGCCAGGAGATAATGTGCGTTCTAGCCTATAACAATGTGGAGGCTCCAGTGTGGGTTGACGGCATGGTTAAAGATGTGGCAGAGCTCTACTTAAAATACCCCGAGTATATAAGGCTCAACGGGATCCTAGCTAAGGCTATGAGCGAGTTCAACATAGTCAGAGGGTGGCACGAGAGGAAACTAGCCTACGGGGAGCCCGGGGTTATAGTATCGAGCTCGGGGATGCTCAAGGGGGGTCCAAGCCTCTACTATTTAAAGAAGATAGCTGAAAACCCGAAAAACGCGGTCTTCCTAGTGAGCTTCCAGGGAAAAGGAACCCCGGGGAGGCAGATACTGGAGACGGGGACAGCACTCCCAGAAGAAATACCGGTAAGAGCTAGAGTAGAGTGGTTCGACTTCTCAAGCCACATAGACCAGAAAGGAATAATAAAAATAGTTAAAAACCTGAAAAATGTCGAGAAAATAATCCTAGTACATGGAACCCCCAAAGCCCAAGAAGCCCTAACAGTTAAAATAAAAGAGGAGCTAGACATAAAACCACTAACCCCAGCCACAGGGGATACAATAGAGATATAGACAGAGATATAGACCTCAAACCTGAACACCCAAAACTAAAGGCTAGCACAGAGAATCTTTAAAAAGCATGGAAGACTTTGCCCTTTGAAGCTTAATAGTGTCCTTAGCGTTCCTTATCGACATCCACTACTTGTTTACATGCTATTTTACTTAGCACTTCCTGGAGTTTGTCTTCCGTCGTCTTGAAAGTGTAGAGGTACCTTCTAGTTCTGGCTTTAACTTTAACAATGTTAGTCTTTCTAACTCTTTTAACCCTGCATTCAAAGGCTCTCTTCGCTATTTCCGCGAAAGTTTCCAGGTCTGTCACTTCTATGGGCACGCTTCTCCGCCCTTCACCTCTTAGATTCCCTGAGAGCTATTAAGTGTTTAGTTTACCTTTAAGCTCTGGGTTTTGTTCTGTTGAAATTTAAAAGCTTCTATGTTATAGGAGTGTGGAGGGTGCGCTGGTTTTGGTTGAGGAGCGTGTTGTCATCAAGGTCGGGGAGAGGGAGGTTGAGATTAACGAGGAGACTTTAAGTATTTTGAGGAAGTATAAGAGGACTGAGATGACCCTGGAGCAGCTGGCTGCAGCTTTAGGCCTTGAAGGCTGGGATGAGGCTTACGAGCTTGTGAAGAAGATCCCCGCGTGGCTGATGGACGTTGACCCCACTATGTGGAAGACTATATTCAGCAAGTACGCCGAGGAGCTTAAGAGGGAGCTTGAAAGCTGAGGTGGTATAATATTTAGGATCATCGTAAAGCAGGAGGAGAGCCTGGCGCTCAGACTTTTGTCTGAAGAGTTCTCGAGATACCATAGAGTGTTCGCCCACGCTGCTCTAGAGAATAGGGGCGTAGGCCTTGTAGCTGCCGTCAACCATAGGATAGCGGGCTCCGCTATAGGGTATGTTGCGGGGTTCGAGCCCCCTAAAATAGGGGTCATATACTATGTTTACGTTAAGAGGGAGCATAGGGGTCGAGGGCTGGGGAAAGTCCTAGTAGCCTCCCTGGAGGAGCTCCTTGAAAACATGGGGGCTGAAATACTAATAGCCTCTACGAGGGGGCATAACATAGCCTCGAGAAGGCTCTTCAACAGCATGGGATACTCGGAGCTCACATGGGAGAACGTTGAGGAGCTCTTGGGCGGCGAGAAAGCGAGAGCCCTAGAGATGGCCAGCTGCAGCTACGAAGACGACATCATCATGGTTAAGCCTTATGTTAAACTCTTGAACATAGAGCTTGACGTTGAGAACTACGAGGACTTATGGTTTAACATCTGCTACAAGCCTTGGATAGAGTATAGGAACTCGCACATGAGACACTAACCTGGGAACTTAAGTTTAAAGTAGTAGAACCCTCTAAGGGCGGGAGCTTAGGCGAGCGTGGAGAGTTTAGTTTGACAGTATTAAATCAGGAAGGTGTTTCCCACTTTTTTATTTTATTGAGTTCTCTCCACCCGCTCCACTGTCTCAGTATTTTTAGCGCGTTCTCCATCATTATGGCTTTTTTAGCTTTCCACGTTATGTCTAGTCTTAGTATCCCCTCTATAGCGTCATCTATTTCCAGTCCCGTGACCATGGGGTAGTCGCTTCCAAATAATAGTTTATCGTGGCCTATCTCCTCTACAGCTCTCTCAACGAAGTAGGGGTCTGTTGCCGAGGTATCAGCATACACGTTGTCTTGTGAGAGGGCTTCCAGGGCTTCATTAAAGTATATCCCCGGGTTTAAGGCGCTGTAGGAGCCTAGGTGTGCTACTATGAACTTAGCGTCCTTCACGTTTCTCGCCGCCCTAGCTACGTATGATGGTCTGGCTTTCGAGCAGAAAGCTAGGAACTCCCATATGCCGGGGTCGCAGCCTGTGTGGACTACGACAACACCCCCTATGTCTGCTATAGCCTCATATAGGGGTTTGAGTTTTTCCTCGTCGGGTCGTGTGAAGTGAAGTGTTGGGAATATTTTAACTCCAAGTATCTTGTCGCCTACGCTCTTGAGTTTCTCAACGTTCTCCGAGACCCCGGCGTCGGGGTTATAGCTCGCTACAGGTATCAGGAGGGGTTTATCTCCGCTTTCAGCTGCAATTATGGCTTTAGCGAAACTCTCAGAATCCTTGGAGTACTCGCTTAGGATCCTCACGTGCTCCTCTATAGCCTTCTCGGGGTTGAACACTATATTATGTAGGTACATGATCTTAGACATCATAAGATAATCTAGGGACTCCGAGGCCGCCCTCCATATCTTGTCGGGGCTAACATTCTCTAGAAACGTTTTAACCCCAAACTCCACGTTGATAACAACTCCAGCCTTAACCCCAGCGTAGCTCAAAGCTTCTAGGAGTTTCTGGGATGCTTCGAAAGCTTCCCTAGGTTTTAAGGGTAGGTGAACGTGAAAGTCTACTATGTCAAGGCCCCAGCCCACTTACAGCACCGGGATAAACATTCTCTTAAGCCAAAGTTTTAAGCGTTAAGGGTCAACACTATGTTGAGGGGCTCGCATGGAGTTCTCTCACTGGCTTTCAATGCTGAAAAGGCTCTCCAGCGCTGCCGGCTCCCTGGATTATTTCGACTACGACGCTAGCCCCCTAAACGGTTTCCTAGTTAACATAGACGGCTACGCGGCCTCGAGCTCGAAACCCCCCTGGGCTAGCTGGAGCGATTGGGGGTGGAGGGCTCTCGTAGCTTCAGCCTCCGACGTGGCCGCCAGCGGGGGCAGGCCTACGGCTGTAGTCTACAGTGTTGGGGTTGAGAGTTTCGACCGAGCTCTCGAGATAGCTGTTGGGGTTAGGGAGGCCTCAGAGTGGGCTGGAGTCATGGTGTTGAAGGCTGACACTAACAGGAGTAGTGGAGACTCCTGGATAGACGTTGCTGTTATAGGGGTTTCGGGGAGGCCCCTGTCTAGGAGGGGGGCTAGGCCCGGCGACCTCTTAGTGCAGGTAGGCTGCATAGGTTATGGTTTCGTTGCTGGTAAGGCTTTGAAAGGCCTCATAGACCTAGACAGGTACCCTGAAACCCTAGGATATACTAGGAGGCCGAAGCCGCCTTTAAACATGGGGCCGGCAATTTCAAAATGCGGGGCCAGGGCTGCAATAGATAATAGTGACGGTTGGGCCTCCACCTTATACCAGCTGTCTGAGGCTAGCGGGGTTAAAATAGTTGTCGAAGAAGTGCTGGCAGCGGGGGAAGCGCTAGAGCTGGCAGCAAGCTTGTCGGCAGCCGAAGAAGATCTAATGGAGAGCTGGGAAGACTACAATCTAGCTGTCGCCGCCGGGGCCGAGGAGGCTGAGTGTATACTAGGAGAGTGTCGTAGGGCGGGCGTCCCCTGCGCTATAGTCGGGAGGCTTGAATATGGGGTGGGGGTGTACTTTAAGTCTAGAAGGTTAGAGCCCTCAGGCTGGGCCTGGTTTTAAAGTTTAGCTTAACTGTTAAAAGTGTGAGTCACTATGCGAGCATATATTTTTAACCTTTAGGTTTACAATAAATTTTATGGTGTCCCGTGTGACTGTAGATGTTGTTGAGCACGATATTGTGATAGTGGGCTCCGGCATAGCCGGTCTCAGGGCTGCAGTGGAGATTAAGAGGAACTACGGCGATAAGCTCGATGTCGGCCTTATAAGCAAGGTTCAGCTCATGAGGAGTCATAGTGTAGCCGCTGAGGGGGGCACTGCAGCAGTCCTCTATAGGGAGGAGGGTGACAGTTACGCTTTACATGCTTGGGACACCGTTAAAGGCTCCGACTTCCTCGCAGACCAGGATGCGGTATGGCTCATGGTTAAGCTTGCCGCGGAGGAGGTAAGACTTTTAGAACATTGGGGGCTGCCTTGGAGTAGGAGGCCTGACGGTAGGATAGCTTTAAGGCCTTTCGGGGGTCACAGTTTTAATAGGACATTGTACGCGGCTGATAAAACCGGGTTCTACGAGATGCAAACCCTCTATAATAAGCTCCTTGAGTATGACGGGTGGGAGAGGTATGATGAATGGTTCGTCACAAACATACATGTTGATGAGGGGGAGTTTAAGGGGCTATTCGCTTTAAACCCGAGAGACGGGAATATATACTTGTTCAAGGCTAAAGCAGCCATACTAGCCACGGGGGGCGCCGGGAGGCTCTATAGTTTCACCACATACTCGCACTCGGTAACAGGGGACGGGCTCGCAATGGCGATGAGGGCTGGCATACCTTTAAAGGACATGGAGTTCATTCAGTTCCACCCTACGGGCCTAGTGCCTAGCGGGATCTTGATAACTGAGGGTGCTAGGGGCGAGGGCGGCTATCTCATAAATAATAAGGGTGAAAGGTTCATGGCTAGATATGCGCCTCAGAAGATGGAGCTAGCCCCTAGGGATATAGTGTCTAGGGCTATTATGAGGGAGATAATGGAGGGTAGGGGTTTCTTGGATGAAGTTTCAGGCATCGAATATGTACAGTTAGACCTCAGACACCTAGGCGAGGATAAGATTAACGATAAACTCCCGGCCGTGAGAGAGATAGCTTTGAAGCACGCCGGCATAGACCCGGTGGAGGAGCCTATACCGGTAAGGCCTGTAGCCCACTATACTATGGGCGGAATACACACGGACACATACTATAGGGTTTTAGATAAAGACGGCACGTGGATCAGGGGGTTGTTTGCTGCGGGCGAAGTAGCTGCAACTAGTATACATGGGGCTAACAGGCTAGGCTCTAACAGCACCACGGAATGCCTAGTCTCGGGCCGCATCACTGGGATACTAGCAGCAGAGTATGCTCTTAAAGTTAGGGAGGCTAAGGAGCCTCCAAGGGATAGAGTTGCAGCTGAGGAGGACTGGGTATACTCTCTTGTTAAGAGGGAGAGTGGGACTCCCAGTTACGTTGTGAGGAGGGAGCTCCAGGACGCTATGGGCTCTAAGTTCTACGTCTTCAGGACTGAGGATGGAATGGGAGACGGCTTACTTAAGATAATTAAACTCAGGAATATTATGAGGAGTGATGCTTACGTCGAAGACAAGTCTAGAGTCTACAATACAGACCTCATACTGGCGCTAGAGACTGTAAACATGTTTGATGTAGCTCTGGTTATAGCTAAAGGCGCCATAGCTAGGCTGGAGAGTAGGGGGGCCCACTATAGGTTAGATTACACGAAGAGAGACGACGTGGACTGGCTCAAGCATACTCTAGCCTTAAGGTATGGGGAGGATGACGTCAGCCTATACTATGAGCCTGTGAGGATAACAACGTGGAAGCCTACGGAGAGAAAGTATTAGGGGGTGGCGTGTTTGAGCGTTAAAGACAGGTTCCTAGGTAGAATGCTAGATAACAGGATGGGTTTGAAAGCTAGCGTCAGCTCGTGGGCTGTAAGAGTCCCTAACAATCCTGAGAGGCTGGCGTTCATCCTACACAGGTTAACGGGGATCCTGCTCGTGGGCTTTATAACTTTACACATAATATCCACTAACACCCCGGCGAGGGCTGGCTGGGAGGCTTGGGTTGAGGAGGTTGAAAGGCTCGGTGGCGTCAACATTGTCTCGCTCTTGTTCTTCATAGCTATGGGGGCTCTGGCTTTCCACTCTATAAACGGCATCAGACTCCTCCTCGTAGAGTTTCTAGCTCTGGGCATAGGTAGGCCTGAGAAGCCTAAACCCCCTTACATTCCTCCGTCGTTTAAAGGTTTTCAGAGGAATCTACTCTACATTGCTTTCGCACTCTCGATCATAGTGTGGATTGCTATGGGCTACGTGATATTCCTTATGGGGTGATGACGGTGAGACATGGTATGCTGTCGTTGCTACAGTATATAACCGCCTTGCTGATGGTCTTCCTGGTTTCATGGCATTTAATAGTGAGGATTCCACAGCTCCATGGCGTTGAAACGTTCGTTGAAACCATGAGCCCAGACATAATTTACAGGGAGGTTAGTAGCTTCGGTATACTGCTAGTAGCTCTAGCTCTAGTAGTGGTTTTCCATGGTATCAACGGGTTGAGGGGCCTCCTACTAGAGTTGAGAGGGGGGACTATGTGGGGTATCTTTGTTAACGCCATTGCAGTAATAGCTTTCATAATACTTCTCCTCATAGGAATCTACACGGTTATGGGGGTGACACCTCCGGGGTGAGCGTGTTTGGCTTTCGACCTTAAAGCTGCTACTAGGAGGCCTCCAAGCCCTGTTAGGGTTTTTGTTAAACGCTATGACCCCGTTAGTGGTAGGGTGTGGTGGCAGGCTTATACTATTAAGACATATAAGGGTATGACCGTTTTAGACGCTCTCTTGAGCATTAAGAGCGACGTGGATCACACGTTAACCTTTAGATATAGCTGTAGGATGGGCGTGTGCGGTAGTTGCGGCGTAGTGGTTAATGGGACTCCTAAGCTGGCGTGCCAGACTCAAATAGCTGAAGCGGCTTCTCCAGCTAGCCCGGAGCTAAGGGTGGAGCCCCTATACAACTTTAAGGTCGTGAGGGATTTAACTACCGATTTCACAGAGTTCTTCGAGAAGCACAGGTTTATAAGACCCCACACTATTAGAAGCGACTTAATCGAGAGGGAGAAGCCAACCCTAGAATACTCCCAGAGCCCAGGGGAGCTCTCAGAATACTACCAGTACAGTCTCTGCATAATGTGCGGTCTCTGCGACTCCGCATGCCCGGTCTACGCCTCGGACACTTCATTCCTCGGGCCTCAAGCTCTAACCCAAGCTTATAGGTATCTTGCAGATACGAGAGATGAAGGCTGGATATTAAGGCTCAAAGAGCTAGACTCCGACGGGAGCCCGTTTAAATGCCACTTTGCAGCCTCCTGTAGTGCTGTCTGCCCCAAGAGCGTGGACCCTGCGGGCGCGGTGCAGAGGCTTAGGAGCTCCCTCTTGAAATATAAGCTTAGAATCTACAGGAAGAAGAAAGTGTCTCAAGTTGTGCCGCCCATGAAAGAGGCTAAGCCCATAGTACCCCTACCTCCCGAAGCGACCCTAATTGAGGGGGTTGACATTAAAAAACTCGAGGAGGAGCCCCCGCAGATACCTGTGGAAAAGCTCCTATACTAGATCACAAGCTTCTCCGAGCCTGAAACCCTGTTTTTTAATCCAAGACTTTCAACTTTTAAAGTCTCCCCAGTATATAATTCCACTTCCTCGAAGCCTAAAGCTAGAGCTGCTGTTATCCTGCCTATAGCGTCCCCCTTCATTATCCCGCTTCCGCTCGTGCCGCAGGATATTATGAGGTCTGACTCGTAGGGCTCATATATTATTGGGAGCCCGTCGGGGCTATAGTCGTAGTAGCCCGCCCACATAGCGTGAGGGTAGAGTTGCTGGAATGCTGGGAAGTATATGGAGAGTATTGGGAGGACCCCTCTAACATAGAATTCAGGCTCAGCCCTAGGCTCCAGGTCTTCTAGCTCGAAAGGCCTGCCTAGCTCGTCGCTGACTCCAACCCAGTAGGAATCTTCTGGAGGCGCTGGTCTCATGTAAGCTTTCTTGGGTAAGATTATGAAAGGAGAGATCCCATGGGCGTTGAGGCCTTTAGCATATAATGTTGACTTGAGGGGCTCTCTTGAAGCCTTAACAGAGAATACCTGGCGTTTCTTGGGTCTCGTGAAGCTTTCGACTCCATGTTTAGATACTATGCTCCACGTCCACGAGCCTGTAGCCATTACGACCTTCTTTGAAGCCCTCACACTTCCTCCACCGCTAAGCCTGACCCCAGATGCTCTCGCATCCTGCCATGGGAAAGGCTCCCCCTCTATTCCTATAGGCCTCCTAGGCTCCACTATGAGGCTTTCAACTTCAGTGTTGAAGGCAAACTCTACTCCGAGGGAGGAGCATGCTCTGTAATAGTAGTCTACAATCTTCTCCGCATCCATTATTCCAGCCTTGGGGACTAGGATGCCAGCCTCTATATCTCCAACTCCAACCAGCTGAGCTTCCTCTATATCTCTAACATTAACTCTGGCCTTCAAACGCTCCTCTAAGACCGTGGGGTCCAAGAGCTTAAACTCTAAGCCGATCATTTCAGCCTCTCTCAGCCCTTCCCTGACAGACTCGTAGAGGTGTTTATCGGCCAGCCACAGGTAGCCTATGAACTTGAGCCCCAGGTCGAACCCCCCCTCCTGGACACTCCTATAAAACTCTATGCTCGAGTTTGCCAGCATAAGGTTAACCCTGTTAGTAAAGAAAGCCCTGAAGGCTGCAGCGCTTTTACCACTATCCCCCCCTCCGGGGGCGCTAGCTCTATCTACTACGAGGACGCTAGAGTTGGGGGACATCCTTTTAATGTGATAGGCTGTGGATAGCCCAACTATGCCGGCGCCTACTATGACATAGTCCGGCGAAGGTTTTCACCCTTCTAATCAAAGCTATAGGAGTGTTTAAATAAGTTTACGTCCATTGTGGGCCGGGAAACCCTGGAAGGCATAACACTTATTAGGTTAAACAGTTAGCTGGAAATATTAAAGGCTGGAAGTTATGGCCTCGCTCAACATAGATTCCCTAGAAGAGTTTTCGGGCATGAGCAGGGTTTTAGTGGTAGGTATAGGGGGTGGGGGCGATACTTTAGGGGCTCTCCTAGTGTACCTTAAGATTAGAGGGTTAGGGGGTAAACCTGTTCTGGGCAACGTTGTCTGGGAGAGGCTTGTCCTCGACCCGTTCCCGGGCCCTATTCCCTTAGAGCAGCTTGTTAATGCTGAGATTTTAGGGCGGAGTATTGCCATAGTAGACTCTAACACCTACGTCGACAGGTACGGTTACACCCTCAAACCTCAAATAGTCACGGCCTCCGAAGTTCTTGGAGAGAAGACTGTATTCTTTGATATTAGCAAGGGGGAGGAGGGGCTCCTAGAAGCCCTAGACACTACCATGGACAAGCTGGGGGTCGAAGCTATAGTAGGGGTCGACGTTGGGGGTGACGCTATTGCTGTAGGCTGCGAAGAAGACCTCTGGAGCCCCTTGACAGACGCTATTAGCGTGAGCGCCCTCCACAGGTCTAGAGTACCCTCCATAATCACAATACTAGCCCCCGGGGCTGACGGGGAGATGAGCCAGCATCAAGTCATTAAGAGGGTAAGCGAGATCGCATCCAAAGGGGGGCTAATAGGGGTTTACGGGGTTAACAGGAGAGAGTATAAAATTCTGAAGAGCGCGTCCAGCAAGTTCGTCAGCGAAGCCTCCAAAATACCTATAGAGGCCTTCGAGGGCTTCATGGGCAACAAGAAGATACGCTGGGGATCTAGGAATGTAGAGGTGAACCCCATATCTACGACTCTCTATGCTCTAAACACTGAAACAGTCTATAACATGAGCAGGCTCGCCCCAACAGTCCGCGGGACTAGGAGTATTGATGAAGCTAGGAGGAGGCTGAATGATAGGTGTATCTACACAGAGCTAAACCTTGAAGAGGACCTGGCGAACTTGAGAGCTGAGGGTGGAGCTTTTACAGCTATGAGCGTGCTGGAGGTTAGGAGTGCGGGTAGGAGGAGGCTCCTACTCTCAGGATGTAATCCTCTATGTTAAGCTCCCACCCTCCGGGGCTGCGGGTCTCACCCGCTTATCCTCTCAGCAAGCTTCCTACTCTTATACTCGCTGACCACGTCTTCGAGCATTTCAAGCCTTTCAATTATGTATTTTAGGGTTTCGTCGAACTCTTTGAGTTTGCCCTCGTTTATCGTGTATTTAAGTCTAAGTTCTTTCTCTAGTTTCTCCACTTTCCTAGCTAGTGTAGCTATAAACTCCTTGTCGCCTTGGGGGCTGAAGCTTTTGTCTAGGCCCATTTTTATGTAGAGTTTTATGAGGTCTGTTACTTGTATTCCTAGTTCTGCAGCTCTAGCTTTCAGCTCGCTATATAGGCTGTCTGGTAGTGCTAAGTGTACTGTAGGCATATGTCTTACCCTTTAAAGAGAAATACTAACCAAAGGTTAAATATTTAGTGTTATATGGAGCTCTCTAAAAAGAAAAATAATGAAGTCTAAAGCTACTCATAGAGTTTTATCCTTAAACTCTTCTATATGATATATCGGTAATACGGGGTGTATGTGGAGTGCGTGTAGTGAGCTTTAAAATAGAGGAAGACCTACTAGAACTCTTAGAAGAGTACTCTAAGAAGAGGAGTATGTCTAAGAGCGAGATAATAAGGAGAGCTCTTAGAAGCTACATATTTAAAAACGTGGAGAAGCCCTTCGCCACTAAGAGAATCAAGATTATAGCGTAATTTTATCTAGTCAAATAATATACGTGAACCTTTAACCCTCAACCTCACCTTCATTTAAGGGTGATCTAGGTGAGAGTCAAAGCCAGCCGTATAGTAGACGCTCGAGGCTACATGTGCCCTTACCCAATAATGCTCCTAAGCTTTACTTTGAAGAGCACTCTCCCAGGCGACATAGTTGAGGTTAAAGCTACAGACCCGGCTTTCGAGAGGGATGTAGCTAGCTGGGCTGAGGAGACTGGGAACGAGCTCCTCGAAGTTCGCAGGGAGGGCGACGTTATAGTAGCTTATGTTAGGAGAGTGAAATAATATGGGAGGGGAGACTTTAGCTATCATAGTTAGGTCTGAAAGGCCTGAATCCGTCTACCCCGCGCTTATCATAGCCTCGACTGCGGCGACTATGGGGGTTAATGTTGAGGTTTTCTTCACCTTCTGGGGGCTTAAAGTGCTCCTTAAGGGTGGCGTGGAAGAGGTTGAGGGAAAGTTTAGGGAGGCTCTGGGCGGGGAGCCTAAAGGGGTGCCTCCTCTTAAAACACTGTTAGACATGGCTAGGCAGGCTGGAGTTAAGATTTACGCTTGCTCCACAACCATTCAGGCTATGGGTCTTGGTGAGGGTAGTTTTGAAGAGAGCTATCCTGTAGTGGGTGCTGCTACTTTCGTTCACAAGCATGTGAGCGGGGGCTCGAGGATACTGGTTTTCTAGAAGTTTAAAAATTTTCATTTACACGGCGTAACAGGGTTTAAGGAGTGCCCCTAGTTTTAGCTGGATACGGCGTTTACAAAGGTAGTTTCACCCTCGAGCTTCTCGAGGCTCTAGACAGGGCGGATGTAGTATATGTGGAGCTCTATACCGCGCCGCATTCAAACTGGGTTCTAGAGGCTTTGAAGCCGTGGTCTCACAAGGTTAGAGCAGCCTCGAGGAAGAGCCTGGAGGAGGGTTCAGCCAGGGTTGTTGAGGAGGCTGCTTCTAAGTTCGTAGTTGTAATGTCGCCTGGAGACCCCCTAATAGCCACGACCCACCACGCGCTCCTAGCAGAGTCTAGGGTTAGGGGCGTGGAGGCCAGGTATATCCCCGGGGTTTCCGGGGTGTGCTCGGCTAAAGCCTACAGCGGCCTATCATACTATAGGTTCGGCAGGACAGTAACTATACCAGGACCCTGGAGGGGCGTTAAACCCTACACCCCCATCCTAACAATATATGGGAACCTCTGCATAGATGCTCACACACTCCTACTCTTAGACGTGGCTGATGAGGGGGCGCAGCTAGATCCCAGAGAGGCTGCCGCGATACTCTTAGAAGTTGAAGATGAGGTTTCAAGAGAGCTAGGCTTAAAGGAGATAGTAAAGGGCACCCCAGCCATACTAATAGGGGGTGCCGGGACCCCGGAGCCGGAAACAATGTTATATGAGAGCCTACAAGATATCGAGGCGGAGTCGAGAACGCTAAAGCAGCCCTCAAGCATAATAATGCCAGCCCCTCTAAACCCCATAGAAAAATGGCTCATAGAAACTACATACTCCAAGAAACTAGGAGAGACCTGGACTAGGAGAAACTACAATAGTAGAATAGCGTGTGAAGCCTACGCTAGACTCAAAGAGTTTTCCTATTCCCTCTAGGGGGTATGGTAGAATAGTTGTAGTAGCCTGAGGGTTTGAATAATCTAACTATATCTAACTATAAAGGCTTAAAGGAGAGGCTGTTAACGTGCTTAAATAATTATCATTCCCCCGCTATGTTTTACCTATGTAAATTATCCTCACTCCTGGTAGCGCTATAGGTGTGAAGGGCGTCCCGCCTCCAATGTAGAATTTGCTGAACCACTCGTAGAAGTGAAGCCTTAGAGCGTGGGCGAACGCTAGTATACCTTCGAGGCCCACGACTAGGAGGTTCCCTATAATGTAGACTACTAGCCCAAATATGAGGCCTATGAGACCGGCGTGGGCCATCATTTCAAATATGAAGGCGAAGCCCAGCATTATGCTAGAATGCGCCATAGCTAGAGCCATTATCCTCAGGAAGCTCGGTATGTTACCTATGGCCATTAGTATGGACTCGTATACCTCCATGAACCCTCTCGTCAACCCTGATAGGGGGCTGTGGCCGTGGATAGCGTTAATTACGGGCTCCCCGAGGAATATCCAGGCTATAGCTATGACGCCTAAAGCTAAGATGAGCGTCGCCATAGGGTCGCCTCTCCCCAGCTTTAGTATGGCCGCGCTTAGCGTTGACCCAGCCCTGGCAACGTCAAAATACACTAGGAACGGTAGAGTAGCTGCTGTGAAGAAGAGGAATTTGGGGACTTTAACTGCTACAAGCTCCTCATGCTCTTTCTTCAGGTAAGCATCTACTACTCCCAGGAAAGTCCCTAGTATGAGCATGAAAGCCGCAATCCAAAGGCTTATCGTCATAGCCCTAAGAAACAGCTCCCCCATGAGCTCCACCAGCCCATGCTCCACAGCGTATGTCGGCAGAGCTAGGGGTGGGACGTGCATGCCCATTTTCTTCCATATAGCAGCTATGCCTAGCAGCTCGGCGGGCAGCGGGCCGAAGAGTTCCCCTGCAAGTAACCCTGTTATCATCGCTGCAGAGCCTAAGACTGTTAATATGAAGGCCCAGTCTGGACTCCTACGTTTAAGGTATAGCTGGGCGAATAATACTAGCAGTAAACCATGCCCTAAATCCGGAAACATGAGGGCGAAGGCTAGGGGGAATGTTACGGCTAGAAACACTGTTGGAACTATCTCCTCCGGGTCAGGCTCCCCATATAGTTGGACTATCCTGTGGAAAGGTTTTAGGAACACGGGCAGTGACACTTTAGTTGGTATTTTTACTTCACCCCTCCTCATGCCTAGCTTGTACATTATGAATGCTCCTCCAGTCTCTTCATTGAGGATTCTAGCCAGTCTTTCAACGTCGTCCTTGTCAATATAGCCTCTTATGAATGTTGTAGTTCCGGATTCTAGGGTGCTGCTCATTATTCTAAATGCTTCCCTATAAGCGTACATGTACGTGTAGTACCTTCTAAGCCCGTCAACACTCTTTAGGAGCTCCCCCCTTATAGTTTTAGCTTCTGCAACCATCTTTTCAATACTGCTAGTTATAACCTTATAGGCCTCGGCCGGGCTCCCAGGGAGCTCCCTGGGTATGACTAGGAGGTTGAAGCCTTTCTTAACGAGCGTAGTTACAACACTCCTCATAACCTCGGGCTTGCCCGCAACCCCCACTATTACTTTTTTATCGTCAAGCTTCTCTATGGAGGCTATTATCCCATAACGTTTCACGAGACTATGGACTTCAGGCTCTATCTCTCTAGGCGCTACCCCTAAAGCTAGCTGGGCTCTGGCTGACTCATAGGCGACTCTAATATCCTCGCTAATGCTCTTGAAGGGTTCAACAATCTCTTTAAGCCTCTGAAGCTCCGCGACTTTAGCTTCAAGCTCTGAAAGCCTAGACACTCTAACCTCGAAGAACCTGTCGAGATCACTGTAGAAGCTTAAATGCTCGTTAAAAGATGAGATCCAGTCTTTAACCTCGATCTCCAGGCCTTGCTCTAGGCTCGGCTCCAAGCCTATAGCTGAGAAGTACGAGTTTATCCTAGAAGCTCTCTCCGAGGCCTGCATGAACCCGACTTTAGACTTTGAAGATAAGCTGCCCGGCAGCTCTTTAAGAGGCTCCTCAATGTGGAATATATTCTCGCTCGCGAGCCTCGCCACAACACCGTCATACTTGGATTTCGGCAGAGCTATTAATATCTCCTCGAGCTTCCTAGCTACCAGCAACTCCAGCCAGCTCCCTTATAGGAGCCTTAAGTTTTGAACTTAAAAATTAACATGAATGGGGCACGTGTAGCTTACATAGCAGTTATTTAAACTCTAGAAACCCTAAAGACTCGAAGGTGCTCTTCATTGTCTAAAACCGAGAAAGGTAAAGTAGCAGTTGTGGGGGATAGAGAGACCCTACCCCTTTTCAAGTCAGCAGGCTATACTGTAGTGGAAGCTTATAGTCAAAGCCAAGCTCTAGAGGCAATAGCGAGGCTTGAATCTAGAGGTGACATAGCCTTAGTCATAGTCCTAAAACACATACTAGATGATGAGAGCAAGTTTAAGGCCTCACTAACCAAATACAAGGTTCCAGTATTCGTTCTACCCACCAGGTGGGCGCTCGGGGAGCCCGTAGACGTGAACAAAATCATAGCCAAAGCCCTAGGCTTAGGCTGAAATCATCCAGCCAGAAGGCAGGAACAACTTTCACAGACTCTAGATCCGCCGGGCTCAGACTCCTCCTTAACTCGCTCAATGGAGGATCCTATAAGGGAATACCAGCAGGGTTAGTACTGGCATTAGTGGGCTTACCTGCGATAGTTTACTCTACTATATCTCGTAGGGTTTCCCGTGAGCCGCAATTTTTATGATAGATGAGGAACATGCGGGGGTTTCTCTGTGCTCCGGTTAAGGTAAGGTTTTAAGGGTTAGCTATAAACTTATTAAGTTAAAGGGTGTCTATGTTTGAGTAAGATCATTGGGGATCCTGAGAGGCTTGCCGAGGAAGCTGTTAAGGATGATATTGAAGGGTCTAAAAAACTCCTCAGCGAAGCCTCTAATGCTGCTTTAAAGCTTTTGGAAGACTCTTATAAGAGGGCTCTCGAAGAAGCTGAAAAAGCTCTTAACGAGGAGTTTTCTAACCTCGAGGAGCAGATTAAGAGTTTAAGGTCTAAGTTGGAGTTTGAAGTTAAATCTAGGCTGGCTGAGAGGAGAAATGCTTACATAAACTCTATCCTAGATGAGGCTAGGAAGAGGTTAAAGGAGGCTAAGAGGGAGGAGTGGTATAGGGATTTCATGGTTAGAGTTATGGAGCTTTTAGCCTCGGAGGCTAGGGGCACGGGTAGGCTTGTAATTAAAGTTGCCGGCGACGATTACGAGCTTGCAGCGGGCATCGCATCTAAGTATGGTGGGCTGCTGGAGGTTTCAGGAGACCCTGCTAACATAGTTGGGGGCTTAATAGCTGAAACCCCCGGAGGAGAGACTAGGCTTGACTATAGCCTGGACCATATACTTGAGAGGAACGAGGCTAGACTGAGGAGCGTGGCTCTAAAAGCTTTAATAGAGTAGGGGATGCGAGCTTAGAGTGGAGGGTGGGTTGAAGTTGCCTGTTAAGGGTAAGATAGTAAGGATCAGCGGGCCCCTAGTGGTAGCTGAGGGGATGCAGGGAGCTCAAATGTATGAGATGGTCTGGGTTGGCAGAGAGGGTTTAATAGGTGAGATAACGAGGATTAGAGGCGATAAGGCTTATATTCAAGTCTATGAGACTACGAGCGGCTTAAGCCCTGGGGAGCCTGTTGAAGGCACTGGAGGCCCTCTGAGCGTCGAGCTAGGCCCCGGGCTTCTAGGGATGATATATGATGGTGTTCAGAGGCCGTTGACTCTCATAAAAGACTATATAGCGGGGAAAGCCCCTCATAGGGCGATATTCGTGGAGAGGGGTGCTAAGGTAAACTCTATACCTAGAGGTAGGAAGTTCCATTTCACGCCGGGAGACGACGCTAGCGGCTTTAAGGTAAAGGTTGGGGGTAAAGTTGTGGAAGGAGACGTCTTAGGCCTCGTCCAGGAGACTAGCATAGTAACTCACAAGATAATGGTACCCCCTAATGCGAGGGGGACATTGAGATGGCTGGCTCCTGAGGGAGACTATACTGTTGAAGACGTTATCGCCGAGGTTGAGAGGGAAGGTAGGGTTTACGAGTTGAAAATGATGCACAAGTGGCCTGTAAGAGTGGCTAGGCCTTACAAGTCTAAACTAGAGCCCACAGAACCCTTAATAACCGGGATGAGGATATTAGACACTTTATTCCCCATGGCTAAGGGAGGCACTGGGGCCATACCTGGGGGTTTCGGTACAGGTAAGACTGTAACGTTACACGCCCTAGCCCAGTGGAGCGCCGCCCGCATAGTGATCTACATAGGCTGTGGGGAGAGGGGTAATGAGATGACTGAGGTGCTCGAGAGGTTCCCCAAGTATGTGGACCCTTGGACCGGGAAGCCTCTAATGGATAGGACTATATTGATAGCTAACACGAGCAACATGCCCGTCTCCGCCAGGGAAGCCAGCATATATGTGGGTGTTACGCTAGCAGAGTATTATAGGGACATGGGCTACGATGTCCTCCTAGTGGCTGACTCCACTAGTAGGTGGGCTGAGGCTCTCAGAGAGATTAGTGGGAGGCTCGAGGAAATGCCCGCAGAGGAGGGTTATCCAAGCTATCTAGCTTCGAGGATCGCGGAGTTCTACGAGAGGGCTGGTAGGGTCGTAGCCCTCGGCTCCCCCGAGAGGGTGGGTAGTGTGACTCTAGTGGGGGCTGTTAGCCCCCCTGGAGGTGACTTCAGCGAGCCGGTCACAAGCCATACTATGAGGTTTATAAGGGTCTTCTGGGCTCTTGACACTAAGCTGGCTTATAGCAGGCATTACCCTGCGATCAACTGGCTCCTAAGCTATAGCGCTTATACAGACTTGGTGTCAGACTGGTGGCATAAGACTGTAGACCCCTCATGGAGGGAGTATAGGGATGAGGCCATTAATATATTGTTGAAGGAAGCCGAGCTGCAAGAGATAGTTAGGCTAGTAGGCACTGAAAGCTTGAGCGAGAGAGACAAGCTCACACTAGAGACAGCCAGACTATTGAAAGACGGGTTCCTAAAACAGAACGTCTACGACCCCATAGACGCTTTCGCCACCCCCCAGAAGCAGCTGAAGATACTCAGGATGATAATAGACTTCCACAGGAAAGCTGAGGAGCTCGTCAGACACGGGATCCAAACTTCTAGAATCAAAGAAGCTCTTGGCAGACTCTATGTTGACATGGTTAAGGCGAAGTTCACAATACCTAATGACCAGCTAGAGAAAATAGATGAAATATCGCGCGCGGTTCAGGAAACCCTGGAGAACCTCAAGGCTGAGATAGCTTAGACCTCCTCAGCCTCAGCCAGCAGCCCCCTCCTTTCAGCCGCCCTCACTATTTTCTCGGCGACACTCCTCGACTTAATCCTAACCAGTATCACATCCCTCGACTCTACAAGCTTAGCCCCCGGCTCGAAGTGCTGGCTTAGAATCTTCTCCGCCAGCTCTCTACCCTCAGGCTTTAAAGGTATTACGAAGTAGCCGTGGGGGTCCCTTCTCGACAGGATATCGAAGATAGGTGAACCCCTAGACAAACGCTTACACCAAGTTCGCTCATAGATATAGAGTGTAGCTGGGGCTATAAAAATTTTTAGCTTTGAAAGCTTACACTACCTTTTATACCCTATCTTCCTCAGGAACTCCCTCCTCTCCCTTATATCCTCCTCTCTCTCAACGCCCAACGGCTTAAACCCGTCGGCAACACCTAGTAGAGCCCTCTGATCCCCGAGATCAGCCACTATGACTTTAACAGGGTTGGCGGTGGCAGCCTCCAGGGAAACCACTTCCTGAACTTGCTTTAAGTCGTTTAGAACATTTATGGGCCAGCCGCCCCTCATATATATGACGAACACATGCCCGGCGCCAATCTTAAGACAAGCCTCTATAGCTAGATTCCTAAGCTCCTCATCGTTACCATCATGCCTAACAAGCCTCTTCCCGGAAGCCTCACACATGCAAAGCCCAAACTTTATGTTGGTATGGCTTGTCACCATAGCTTCGTAAAGGTCCTCCACAGTTTTTATGAAGTGAGTCTTACCTATTATAATATTAGCGCCCTCAGGAACGGGGAGCTCCACAACCTCCAGTTTAACCTCAGTCAAACCCGGACACCACAAGTTAAAAGTTTAACAGCAAAGGTTTAAAGTCTACATGTAATGCTACCTCTTAAACACCATCATTAGGAAAGCAACAGAATCCACTATATCCCTCAAGGACATCATACCAACAGGCTTACCAGACTTGTCGACAACGGGGAGGTGTCTAACATTAGCGTTTCTCATAACCTCAAGAGCTCTCTCAATGGGTGTTTCGGGGGTTACAGTTAGGGGATTCTCGGACATAACCATGTATGCTGGTAGCTCGACGCTCTCCTTACTATGAGCAACAACTTTTATTATATCCCTTTCAGTTATAATACCTCTCAGGATCCCTTTACTGTCCACTATCATGACACTGCCTATATTATTATCGTTCATGATCCGGGCGATCTCCACTATAGATGTCATCTCACCAGCCACTATAGGGGGGGTGCTCATTATGTCTGAGACTCTTAAAGGTAACGCTCTCTCCCTCTTAAATATAGGCATCCTCTTACACCAGATATGGCCTCCCGCTCTAACAATTTTAAATATTATAATCCTATAGTTGACGTTTAACTCTCACAATCTCATCTCCCCGCTCTCCATGTTCGGAAAACATTATCCTTAATTTAGGGGAGTTTGTAGAGTTCTCTTTTAACGTAATTATCGCTACTTCATAAAACATTCCCATGCGGGAGGCACCTATTATATGTTAAGTTAAACGGGGAGTTTAGGGTTAGTGTTAATGTAAGAGTTTTAAAACTATCTTTCTAGGAAGTGTTCGGGCTCTCAGGCGTTCTTGGTTATTGATTTTAGAACCTCTGAGAGTGCGGTCGTGTTTACAATTTTTAATGTTGACATTTTCATGGTTGCCGCCTCGTGAAGGTTCATGGTTTGAGGTTCTTTTAGAGCGTTCCCCGTCGCTATAAACACTATTTTCTCATTTTTATCTACAAGTTTCTCACTTATAGCTTTCTTTAGCCCTGCAAGTGTTGTTGCGGAGGAGCTTTCTACTCCGAGTCCTTCGAGCCTGGCGAGCGCCCTGTGGGCCCATATTATCTCCTCGTCTGAGACGCTGATTATGCTCCCCCCGCTTTCTCTGGCAACGTTAAGCACTCTCTTCCAGTGTACTGGGTTGCCTATTCTTATGGCTGAAGCTATAGTCTTAGGCTCTTTAATGGGCTCGTAGACTTTAGTTGTATACGCTTTAGCTATGGGTGCCGCTCCCTCAGCTTGAACCCCCAACATTCTCGGTAGTTTGTCTGTGAGGCCAAGGTCTTTGAGCTCCTTGAACCCTTTCCATATCGAATATATGTTCCCCCCATTACCTACAGGAACTACAACCCAGTCTGGGACTCCAGCCTCATCGGCCACCTCGAAAGCTATAGTTTTCTGCCCCTCAATCCTCCAAGGGTTTACAGAGTTAACAATGTAAGCGTCACCACCCCCAATACTATACTCTAAGACCGCCCTCATAGCCTCGTCAAAGCCCCCCTCAACCTCGACTATAACAGAGCCATAGAGCTGAAGCTGGCCCAGCTTACCTTCAGCCACCTTCCCTGAAGGTATTAACACGATAGGTATCATCCCGGCTCTCCTAGCGTAAGCACTCATACTAGCTGCAGTGTTACCCGTAGAGGCTGCTATGAGGGCTTTAGATCCCAAGAACTTCGCTATTGAAGTAGCCACAGTCATTCCTCTATCCTTGAAGCTTCCAGTAGGGTTTGAGCCTTCAAGCTTAACCATAATATTAACTTTCAGCTCCTCCGATAATCTGATAGCCTGTATTAGGGGCGAGCCCCCCTCATCTAGAGATACTATGGGTGCCCCCGGCGGTAACGGTATTAGCTCCCTATACCTCCAGAGCCTATACCTCCTAGACCTTAAAGTCTCCCAGCTAACATCGACACTAGCTGCTTCCACGTGTAGGAGGCCGCCGCACTCGCACAAGATCCTCTTCTCTGAAGCCGGGAAAACGCGGCTGCAAGAATCGCAGACTAACTTGAGCAAGCGCCGCTCACCGGTAGCCTAGAGGCTTTTGTAGCCTCGCCAGATATTTAAGAGTTCCCCCTTTCAAGCTAAAGGCTCCCCCTCAGGCTTCCCGAGTTCCAGGGGTGCAGCAGCCTTTAACAAGACGCTTCTTAAAACTCTTAAAGCCCCCCTCCTAGAGAGCATCTCATTGTTATTGCCGCAGTAGGGGGAGAAGACGCACCTAGGGCACCCGTCCTCGCAGGTGCATGAGGCCATAATCTCCTCGGAGATCCTAGCTATAGACTCTATCCTCTCCAATACTAGTCTTGAAGCCCCATTACCTCCGGGCGAGGAGTCGTATATGACAATGTGCCCTGAAGGGTAGCTAACGCCTCCCAAGTCAGTGTCGGCAACCCCGGCCACGGGCTTCGACGCTGTTATCAGCACGTGCTCTAGGGCGTGATAAGAGCTTATGGCTAGGGTTAAATCCGTTATTCCAGGGTTAGGGTACCTGCCGGCAACCCCCTTAGTCCAGTAGCTCCACGTGAGCGGCCTCCGTAGAAGCACGTCGCTTAATGTAACCCCGCTTCCTTCTTCTTTGACCACGTAACCTTCAACTCTAACAGTGACTTTAACCTCCCCGTAAACTAGTTTTACGGGGCCGAAGCTCCTCTCACCTAAAGGTTTAATGGCCTCAACGTCGACAGTATAGAGGGGTCTTGTGTAAAAGTTGATCTCCCCAGTGATCCTCCTAACAACAGCTTTTCCAGCTTCCAGGTCTAGCTCAACCGACATGTAGGGTCTCCCCGCATGATAGTATACGGCCCCGGGGTGTAGGTCGTAGAGGGCTTCCGGGAGTTCCCTAAAGCCTATTTCCTCGCTCTCATCATATATTCTAACAAGGTGGCCAGTAGACCTTAAGCCCCCCCGAGACTCCATGTAAGCTCTCAGCCTCTTAAAGTCCCCGTAAACCTTCGAGTCCACGATTCTGAGTAGGCCCTCGCCCTCCATGGCTTTAACGGCTTCCCTCAACTCTGGAGGCAAGCTTCTCAAGTCTAAGAGGCCCCTCTCCAGCACCATGGCTGCTATGTGCGTCTTAACCACCTCAATGTTATAGGGCTCTATGTAGCTTGGGGGTATACTCTGCTCGAAATACTCTCCAGGCCTGGAGGCGAAATAAGCTTCTATAGCATCATCTCCTAAAACCGTTAACACCAGCCCAGCCCTGCCCCACCTACCCACCCTCCCAACCCACAGGATTTAGCAGGATTATCATTTTAACAAACCCCAAAACACAATAACCTAAAAAACTCCAAAGTCTAAGCCCCACGACCATATTTGGGTCCCTCACA